>CAZKVP010000022.1:36779-40242 GCA_964556215.1 uncultured Phycisphaeraceae bacterium | reverse complement strand
CAAGGAAGACAAATGCTTGCTTTGCCATTAAAATTTTCCAGGCTCAATTTTGGATCAGCGAATCACTTCTTCTTTTGAGCCGCGCACCCGTGATGCCATGTCGTCTTTCCATGCGTTCCACATTCAATGGATTTACCTTGCTTGAATTGCTGGTGACGCTCTCAATCATTGCGCTCTTGATGGGGATCCTCATCCCTTTTTTGTCGCGCGGACGGCGGTCGGCACAGGCGTTGGTGAGCCAGGCCAATTTGCGCCAATTGCATGACTTCACGGAGTGCTACAAGAATGACCACAAAAGCCTCTTTCCAAAGCCTGCCGAAGGGACTTTTCGTGGTGCGGGTGACATGAGTACGGAGGCGCGCATCCAGGCCCTCTGGTACAACGCAGTTGACCCCTATGCCGGCCTTAAGCCGCCGGAAACGGCCGCGCAGCGGGCAAACCGGAATGATGTGCCATGGAAACAATCGCCGGCATGGGCAGGATTGCCCGACAACCGTAAAACAGCCAATCGGTCGTTCAAAATGAACCAAAACTTTTCAGATGACACCGTCGGCCGCTACCAAACGCGGGAAAATCTTGTGCGCCATCCTGTCGTTACCGTGCTGTATGGCGATGGCCAGGCAGAGGACATGGACGGCCAAAGTTCGATCGGAAATGCTTCAAACTTTTCGCTTAGTGAAGGTATCGTCGGTCCGCGCAATCCTGGAAAAACCGTGAATATCGTCTTTGTGGACGGCCATGTGTCGGCTGAATTCCAAAAATTGAAGGAAAAAGTCGGTTCCACCCTTTATCCCTGTCCGGGCTGGTATTCCGAAACCGACAAGGCTGGTGGCAAAGACCGTACGATCATTTGGGATTTCACCAAACACTGACATTGTCTTGGCGATGGGGTGAAGCCGTTTGGCAATGGTCCGTGTGGACCCGCACTGCCGCCGGGTGTCCATGTCTTCCATGCCAACCACCGGGTCCTTGGCCCCGGCGCCTACACTACCTCCATGTCACGCACCTCCCGCCGCATTCATGGCCCGTCCACCCCCAAAGAGAAAGGCGAGGATCTGGGCCTTGGCGTTCGCCTTTTGTTCGCGGACGACCAGATCGCCATCCTTGAAAAACCCGCCGGGCTGCTGTCGGCCCGCATGGGCGACCAGGTGGGGGACAGCATTTTTGATGTGGTCAAGGCCTGGGCCAAAATTGACGGCCCGGCCTCGCGCAACCTGACCGGGGGCGCCAAGCGCGGCAAAGACCGCGACAGCCGGCCGGCTTGGATCATCCACCGCCTGGACCGCGAAGTCTCCGGCGTGATGGTGTTCGCGCTGACCAACGATGCCTATATGCAATTGAAGGACGACCTGCAGGTGCGCCGCATCACCCGCCGTTACGCGGCGGTGGTCGAGGGTGAAATCCCCAAGGGTGCCCACGGCACCGTCACCGGCTTTTTGACCGACCAGGGCGCGGCCCGCCCGGTCAAGGTGCTGTCGGATGCGCAAGGCACCAGCCATGCGGTGGACGATTTGGAGATCGAGGACGACGCCCTGGCCGAAGCCGGCCCGGCCGCCAAGCGCGCCATCACCCATTGGCAGTGCGTGGCCTCGGGCCGGGGCCGCAGCCTGCTGGAAGTGCGCCTGGACACCGGCCGCAAGCACCAGATCCGCGCGCACCTGGCCTCGGTGGGCCATGTGATCTGCGGCGACAAGTTGTACGGCTCCAAAGACACCTATTTCACCCGCGTTGCCTTGCACGCGGCCGATTTGCGGCTAAGCCACCCGCGCACCGGTTTTGAAAAATCCTTCCACGCGCCGTTGCCGCGCGAGTTTTTCATCGGCGTGGGCGTTGAAATCGGCGCCTGGCCGGCCATGGGCGCCGCCGCGCCGGGCGCGCCCGCTGCCACTGCCGCCGCTTCGGCCGCCTCCCTCCCCACCACCCTTGTCAAAAAAGAAGATCCCGCCATGGTTGCCAAAAACGCCGAAGCCGCCGCCAAATCCTCGCAGAAGGGCGAATGGGTCGATTCCCCGGCCGGCAAGGTGTTCAAGGCCTTCAAGGTGGATGCGCAGGGCAAAGTGGTCAAGCCGCCGCCCAAGACCGCCTCTGCACCGACCAAGTCTGCCGAGCGCACCGATGTCAAAGCCCTGATCGCCAGCGTGGATTCGCCGGCCATGGGCGAAGACGCCGGCTGGGACCATGTGGCGCCCTGGTACGACGACCTGCTCACCCGCCGCAAGAGCGACCACCACGAATCGGTGGTGCTGCCTGGCGTGGTGCGTTTGCTGGCCCCCAAAAAGGGCGAGCGCGCACTGGATGTGGCCTGCGGCGAAGGCAGCCTGTGCCGCCAATTGGCAGAGGCCGGCATTGAGGCGGTGGGCGTGGACGCCAGCCCCAAACTGATCGCCGCCGCGCAGGCCATCAAGCCGCAGGTGCTCAAGGCCGAGACCTCCTTCGTCGTCGGCGACGCCCGCAAGTTGCCCGGCTCCGAGGGTATCGAAGGCCCCTTTGACATGGCTTCGTGCGTGCTGGCGCTGATGAACATGGATCCCTTGGACCAGGTGCTTGCCGGCGTGTCGTATCTGCTCAAACCCAACGGTCGCTTTGTGGCCGTGATGCTGCACCCGGCCTTCCGCTGCCCCGGCCAGACCCACTGGGGCGAACAGGGCGCGCCGGTGGGGGCGCGCAACTTCAGGAAGCCCGGCCAGCAGACCGCCGTGCTCGCCTCCGAGGCGCGCTCCAAGGAATGGGACAAGGCCAAAAAGGCCGGTACCACCCCGGAGGCCGCCGGTGAATTCAAAATCTTCCGCAAGGTTGAGGGCTACCTTTCGCCGGTGCACAAGGCGGTGGTGATGAATCCCGGCGAAGTGGCCAGCGGCGCCAAGGCCGTCTCCACCGTCACCTGGCACCGCCCCCTGCAGGCTTATGTCGCGGCCTTCGCCAAGGCCGGCCTGTTGATTGACGCGTTGGAGGAGTGGGCCAGCGTGCGCCAGAGCGAAGCCGGCCCGCGCTCGCGCGAAGAGGACCGCATCCGGCGCGAGATCCCGATGTTCCTGGCCATCCGCGGGGTGAAGAAATAGCCTGCGCGCGCCCGCGCGCAACCCATCAACGAGCCCTGGGCGCAAGCTCAGGGGAACAACTCACGGCCTGCGGTTGATGGACGATTCAACCAGCATTGATGGGCATACGAATGACCAGCCCCTGAGCTTGCGCTCAGGGCTCGTTAAAGCACCAACACAAACTCCGCGCCCGGCTCCGCCTTGCGGTACACCAAGTCCCCGCCCATCTCACGCACCAGCCGGCGGCAAAGCGCAAGTCCAAGCCCCACGCCGGGCGCATTGCCGGCCGCTTCCTTGTCGCTGCGAGAGAAGGGGGTGAACAGGCGTTTGCGCATGACCGGATCCAGGCCCGGGCCGAAATCGCGCAGGGAGATTTCCCCTTCCGCCACCGACAGCACCAGCCGCTTGTCCGCCGCCGCCAGCGC
>CAZKVP010000022.1:4824-36679 GCA_964556215.1 uncultured Phycisphaeraceae bacterium | reverse complement strand
AGATTTCCCCTTCCGCCACCGACAGCACCAGCCGCTTGTCCGCCGCCGCCAGCGCATATTTGCCGGCGTTGTCCACCAGATTCAGCAAGATCTGTTCGACGGTTGCGCCGTCGGCTTTGACCGCTTGCGCCCCGTCGTGAGGCGCAACTTCCAGCGCGAACCCGGCCCGTTCGGCGCGCTCGCGCAGGCGGTCCAGGGCCGGGGCCAGCAGTTCGTCCACTGTTTGCGCCTTGGGGCGGGGTTTGCTGCGGCCGCGTTCGAGCCGCGCGTAGGAGAGGACGTTTTCAACCAGGTGCGAGAGCCGCTCGGCTTCGCGCGCCAGCACCTTGGTGTAGCGGGCGCGGTCGGCGATTTCCGGCGCGGCCTCGAGCAAATCGGTGTACAGGCGGAAGGTGGTCAAGGGCGTGCGCAATTCGTGGGTCATGGTCGAGACGAAGGTTGCGCGCCGTTCCGACAGGGCCAGGGTGCGCGCCAACAGCAAAGCCACCGCGCCAAGGGCGACCATGAGCGCGGCGCCCGCGCCGGCGACGGCGAAGCGGGTGGGGGTCCAGCCGGTGGAGAGGACGGGGAAATCGTTGGGCTCAAAACGCAGCGGCAGCGCGGCCAGGGTGCGCGCCAGGTTTTGGGGCGGGTTGGCGGGTTCGGGCAGCAACTGGCCCTTGGGGAAATCGCCGCGCACCAGCGCCAGCAATTCTTCGGCCACGGCGGCAGTGTCCAGCCGCACGCCCTGCACGATCTCGCCGCCGCGCGTTTCCACGCGGCGGGCGAGGATGATGTCGCCGTTTTCGGCCAACGGGGTGAGGGCGCCGGTGGGGCCGAAGGGCTTGCCGTCCTTGGCCATGGAATCCGTTTCGCGCTGGAAATTGGAATTGATGGATTCTTTGGCGGCTTGGCGCAAGTTGTAGGAGTTGGCGACCTGCGCCTCGACCTGCGCTTCGATGCGGCCGGCGGCCGGCTCTTGGTAGAGGGCTTGGGCCTTGGCGGGCGCAACTTCGGCCGCGGGGGCCGGTAGTTTGTCGGCCAGTTCGGCGGTGAGGCTTTCGTTGGCATCGGCTTGGGGGAGGGTCGGCTTTAGCCGGCCATGGCCTGTGGATTGGCCGGCAGGTTTCAGGTTGGGGGAAGATTCTTGGTCGGCTACATCGCCTACCGGCGCCAGCCCGTAAGAATCTTCTGTCCGCAGTGGCGATCCGCGAAGCGCACCCGACCTTCCCTTTTCCTTGGCGGCTGGCGCATCGGCCTTTTTGGCTGCTACTTGGCCGGAGAAATAGCGGTTTTTGTTTTCTTCGACGGTGGCGCGCGGCTGTACTTGCGCCGGGGCGGGGGCGGCGGGCGCTGTCAGCGCTGCCGGTGTCGCCGCGTCCGCCAATGCGGGCGCGCGCTTGGCGGCCGCAATCACCGGCGCAGCGGCAGCCAGGTGGCCACCCTGGGAACGCGGGCTTGCAAGCCCGCTTTCGTCGCGGCGCGTCAATCCTTCCGAGCGGGCTTGCAAGCCCGCGTTCCCAGAGGTGTCGGTTTTCCGGGCCAGCGCCGCGATTTCCTCCGGCCGCCGGTTGGCCTCGCGCGCCACCATCGCCGAGGCCGCCGCATCCATCCGCCACAGGGCCGCCTGCACCTTCTGCTCCCACAGGGCGAGGGCGCCGGCGCGCTGCTCGCGTTCATCCTGCCGCCACACGGTGGCGCCAAGCCAGCCGGCGGCCAGCAGGATGATGGCGGAGACGAGGGTGAAGGAGAGCCAGGTGGAGCGCGGGGTCATGGGAGGGGGCGGCAGATATGCGGGGCGGACCGCGCGTTTTTAACGCGCAAGGCTATGGACGGTGCGGATGAGAGGGAGTGGATTGCGAACTAAAAGTTCGCGGTCCGCCCCGCAGGGGGTCATGTGCTCACTTCCAAAAGATACCCTTTGCCATGCACGGTTTTGATTGCGCCTTCGCCCAATTTTTCGCGCAGGCGCACAACGCAGGCATCCACGGTGCGGGTTTCGTGCCCGCCGATGCCTTCAATCCGCCACACGCGGGTTAAGAGTTCGTCGCGGCTGATGGCCCGGTCGGGATGGGCGGCGAAGTAGCGCAGCAGTTCCATTTCACGCTCCGACAAGGTGGTGCTTGCGCCGTCGCTTTTGCGGCAGGCGCAAGTTTGCAGGTCCGCCAGCGTGCCATTGGCAAAGGCAAGTTGCGCCACCGGGTGCGCCCGCTCCGGGCTGCGGCGCAGCACCGCGTCCACGCGCGCCAACAGTTCGCGCAGCGAAAACGGCTTGACCACATAGTCGTCGGCGCCGCCAGAGAGGCCGCGCACGCGGTCGGCTTCGGTGCCGCGGGCGGTGAGCATGATGACCGGCAGGGTGGGCCGCTCGCGGCGGATCTGCGCCAAGACCGCGATGCCGTCCTGCTTGGGCATCACCACATCGAGCAGGACCAAGTCCACCTCGTTGCCCAGTGCCAGGCGCAGGCCGGCCTCGCCGTCGGCGGCTTCCAGCGGGGTGTGGCCGACTAGGCGTAACGCATCGCAGACGCCGGCGCGGATGGCGGGGTCGTCTTCGACAATCAGGATGCGGCGGGGGGCGGGCATGGTTAAGGATCATAGGCGGCAAGGCCGCTGTTCGACAGAACGAGCCCTGAGCGCAAGACGGTTTACTTTCCCGCCACAAAGCCGCCGGCCTTCATCTGCTCGTCCAGCGCGCCCAGGACCGCGGCGCCGAAGGAATCGTCGCCCTTGCCGCCGGCCAACTTGGAGCGTTCCTTGGCGGCGTACGCCTCGCGGGCGGCGGAGAGTTTGAGAATGTCTTTCTGGATCGTTTCGCGTTTGGCCAGCGCGCCTTTGACATAGGCTTCGCGTTCGACCACATCCATCTTTTGCATGTTGGCCGGCAAAGCGGCGGCGGGTGCGGCGGCCACGGCTTTGGCGTTTTTTTTGTAGGCGTCGGCCAAATCCCAGCCACTGTTGTCGTAAGTGTTGGCGTTTGCCGATTGCAGGGCCTTAGCCCTCGCACGGGAAACGCCGGCCTCGCGCGAGAGACTGGCATTGGCGGTATCAGCGGCCGCCTGCCGTTCGGCGCCTTCGCGCCCGGCGCGGCCCAGCGGGATGTAAGTCTCGTTGAGTTGTTTGTTCAATTCCAAAATCTTCACATCCTGCGGACATTGGATGTCCGGCAGCGCCGCGTCCTGGTTGATGCAGAAAAATTTTCCGCCGCCCAGGACGGCGCCATCCTGCCAGTGGCCGCTCACGCCCTCGTCGCGCGGGCCGCAGTGGATGGTGTTGACGATGACGCCGAGTTTCTTCGCTTCGGCACAGGCTTTTTCGTAATGGAACTCGCCCTGGGTGAAGGGCTCGTTGCCGGCGATGAAGACGGCCTTGTAGCCGGAATTTTTGTCCCACGGCAGGCGGGTGACGGCTTCATGGATCACCTGCCCGCAGTATTCGTCGCCGCCATTGGTCTTGAGCGCAAACAGGGCCTGCGAAATTTTGTCCAGATCGCCGGTGAAGCCCTGCACCTGGCGGATGTAGCCTTCGCTGGCGGGCAGGCCGTTGTTGCCGTATTCGAAGATGGCCACTTCCAGCTTCACGGGTTTGCCGTTCTTGGTGGTGGAGGCGACGCGGTTGACGATCTTCCACAGTTGCGCCTTGGCTTGGCCGATCAGGCCGTCCATCGAGTTGCTGGTGTCCAGCAGGATGGCCACTTGCGCCACCGGGGCGTCGTCGTGGGGCACGGGGGCGGGGTCCACGATCACCCGGTAGGTGTCGGTGGCCTGGGCGGCGGTCAAGCCCAAAGGCGCAAGTGCGAGCAGGAGGGCGGCGGGGAGGAGGAGGCGGGTCATGGCGGGGCCTTTCTAGGAGGGTCGGCTTTAGCCGACCACAGGGGAGGTTGAATGCGGAATACATGCAAATCTTGGACGGCTACATTCGACCACCAAGGCGCAATTGCGGTGTAACGGGTTTGTAACGGGGGGGAGGGTCGGCTTTAGCCGGCCAAGAACCGCTCATCCATGCGGTGCGCGGCACGGTCGGCCATGCGCGTTTTTTTTAGTGCATCCGCCAATCCACGGCGCGTGGCCGGCCAAAGCCGACCCTCCTTTTCCCCTTAGAATGCCCCTCCCCTTATCCCCAAATCCGGAGCCCCCCATGTCCGCCCGCAAGATGACCATGACCGAAAAGATTTTCGCCGCCCACGCCGGGCGCAAGGATGTGACCCCCGGCGAAAACGTGTGGCTCGATGTGGACATTTTGATGACCCACGATGTCTGCGGCCCGGGCACCATCGGCATCTTCAAGGAGCAGTTCGGCAAGAACGCCAAGGTGTGGGACAAGACCCGTATCCCGATCATTCCCGACCATTACATCTTCACCGCCGATGGCAAGTGCCACCGCAATGTGCAGACGCTGCGCGATTTCGTCAAAGAGCAGGACATCAAGTATTACTACGACCCGGATTTCCTGGACACCGACGAAGGCTCCGGCTACCCCAGCCCGTACCGCGACCCGACCAAGACCACCTACAAAGGCGTGTGCCACAAGGCCCTGCCCGAAGAGGGCCACTGCCGTCCGGGTGAAATCCTGCTGGGCACCGACTCGCACACCTGCACCGCCGGCGCTTTCGGCGAGTTCGCCACCGGGGTGGGCAACACCGATGCCGCCTTTGTCATGGGCACCGGCCGCACTTGGATGAAAGTGCCGCCGACCATGAAATTCGCCTTCAAGGGTGAAATTCCGCCGTATTTGACTGCCAAAGACCTGATTTTGGCCGTGATCGGCAAGATCGGTTTTGACGGCGCCACCTACAAATCCATGTATTTCACCGGCACCGGCATCAGCAGCCTGTCGCTGGAAGACCGCATGACCCTGACCAACATGGCCATCGAAGCCGGCGGCAAAAACGGCATTTGCGATGTGGACGAAAAAACCCTGGACTATGTGCGCGCCCGCTCCAACCGCCCCGACTGGACGGTGCAGACCGAGGACGAAGGCGCCGAGTACTGCTTTGAAGCGTCATGGGACTTGAAGAACTTCGAGCCCCTGGTCGCCAAGCCGCACAGCCCCGACAACACCGCCACCGCCCGCGAGTGCAAGGGCACCAAGTTGGACCGCGCCTACATCGGCTCCTGCACCGGCGGCAAGATCACCGACATGATCTACGCGGCCAATATTTTGAAGGGCAACAATGTCAAGATCCCCACCTTCGTGGTGCCCGGCTCCACCGAAGTGCATGCCGACATGCTGCGTTTGGGCTTGGATGGCGAGGTGGTCAAGCCCGGCGCCAAGAACATCTACCAAACCTTGCAGGATGCCGGCTGCAACATCGGCGCCGCCAGTTGCGCCGCCTGTTTGGGCGGGCCCAAGGACACCTTCGGCCGCTTGAATGAGCCGATCAACTGCATCAGCACCACCAACCGCAACTTCCCCGGCCGCATGGGCCACAAGGATGCCGGCGTGTACCTGGCCTCGCCCCTGACCGCGGCGGCCAGCGCCCTGACTGGGTTTGTGACCGATCCGCGCGAGTATGTGAACGGGCCGATCTCGACAGGTTCGGCGGGTGTAAGGTAAAAAGAAAATCCCAACGCAATACGCCCCGGTTTCGGGGCGTATTGCGTTGGGTTGGGGCTGGGCGATTTCCAAGGTGGAGCAATCCACTTTTCGTCCACATGGGGCCGGGGTTTCCCGTCGCAAACCCATTTCAAAAATATTTTTGCCTTTTGGGGCATCCCCCGCTACCTTTCCCTACCCCCTCCCCTTGGCGGGGGTATGCCCATGGACAATCCGTCGGCATTTTCCGCCAGTTCACAGCTTCTTCTCATCCTTATCAGGACGCCCAATTATGTACGGTCAAACCACCAGCATGTACAAGACTCTCGTTGATGCTTACCACACCGTGCTGGTGAAAATGCGCGAGAAGAACTTGGTGTTGCCGATGGCCATGATCATGGCCATTTGTGGCGGCATGGCGCCGGCAGCCCAGGCTGCATCCGTTTATTGGGGACCGTCGATTAACAACGCTGCCACACCGTGGGATGGTACGTGGGATACCGGCACCAGCAACTGGAATTCTGCCAATCCAGCGCTCACCCCCGCCACCGTGCCATATGGCGTCCAGAGTTGGGCTTCCGGCGACATCGCCATTTTCGCACGGCCGCCAGCGATCGGGGCCACCGACAATGGCCCGCCAGTGGTGGGTGGAGTGGTGCCGCCAGCACCCTACACCGTGACGGTGACGGAGAATGTGACGGCCGGCGGGATCCAGTTCACCCATCCTGGTTACACCTTGACCGGCACGGCGGCGATCGTTCTTGTGTCTGGTTCCCACATCACGCTGGGGACGGCGCCATCCGGCGTCGGCACCAGCATTGATGCGACCATCAGCGGCACGCTTGCCAGCAACGGTGGAATTATCAAAGACGGTGAAGGCACCCTGTATTTGGCGGGAACCAACAACGGGATTTCCTCGACCACCGGGTTCCAGGCCTTGACCGTCAATACGGGCAAAGTTCAGATTGGCGATGCCTCAGGGGCGGGCACCAGCGGCACGCTCGGCACCGGGGCGGTCACCCTCAATGGCGCCACCACCCAATTGCGCCTTGCCCGGGCGGATACCGCCACGGTGAGCAATGCCATCGGCGGCACCGGTTCCCTGGCCCAAGTGGGTACCGGCACCACCATCTTGACCGGCGGCAACAGTTATTCCGGCGGCACCACCATCACCCGTGGCACCTTGCAGATCGGCGACGCCGCGCATGCCAGCTCCTTGGGAACTGGCAATGTGGTCAACGATTCCAATTTGACTTTCCGCAACGCAGGCACGGTGGCCAATATCATTTCCGGCGCAGGGAATGTTGAAAATATCGGCGGTAGCGTGATTTTGAGCGGGACCAACGCCTACACCGGCAAGACCACGGTCACGGCCGGGACCATGCGCATTGCAAACATGCTTGCGCTCAGTGGCGGCAACAACTGGGATGCGGATCACATCCAAGTCCGTGGCGGCGCCACCCTGGAGGTGCGTCTCAACGAACTGGATGGCACCGGGTTCACCACGGCGCGGCTTGCCCAACTGGTGGGCATCGGCCCCAATGGGAGCGGCACAGATACGGTTGATCTTTTGGGCTTCAATAACAACGCCACCCTCGCCTTGGACACGGGGGCTGTGGATTTCGTGCATAACGGTGGTATTACCGATCCAATCTATTCGCGCAATGGCGTCACTACGACCCCCCCCAACAAGTTGAATATCAGGAAGTTGGGCACCGCCGCCCTGAAATTCAACGGGGGTGTTTCTTATACGGGAACCACGACTTTTGTGGCCAATCCCGGCGCCCATGACCAGTTTAATCCGGACACCTCGACGATTGAATTTACTTCCGGCACGCTGACGGGCAACATCATCCGTACCGGCACCGACGATTATGTGGGTAACATCATCATGAGTGGTGCCAATGCGGATGCGGCGCTGGCCAATGGCGCGGTGCTCACACTCTCCGGCACCAACACCTATACCGGCACCACCACGGTCAACAGCGGCACTTTGCAGTTTGCCAAGCAGGCGTCCTTGTACAACAACGGCTTCATTACCGTCACGGGCGGCGGCGGCTTTGGGACCTACATGTGGACCCAAGACAAAATCCATGTCGCCAGTGGCGCAACCCTCGCCCTCAATGTCGGGGGCTCTGGTGAATTCACCGCCCAAGATGTCGAGGATATTTATTTGTGGTCGAATGGATTCGCCGCTGGCGCCATTTTGGGCCTCGACACCTCCACTGCGGCGGTTCCCTTCGGCTCCACCGAGCACCAGTTCGTTTACGACAGGAGTATCACCAACACCTTCAACGGATCGCTGGGCTTGGCCAAGCGCGGGGAGGGCACCTTGGTCCTGACCGAGGACAACACCTACACCGGGCCGACCTACATCTACGCGGGCACCCTGCAGTTGGGCACCGGCGGTGCGACGGGGGGCATTGATTCCAGTTCCTCCATCACGAACAACGGCACGCTGGAGGTCAATCTCAGCCGTACGGATGTGGTGCTCAACAACATCCACGGCACCGGCGGCATCAGCCAGATTGGGTCTGGCACCACCACGATGAACGGCCTGAACGATTACAAGGGTGACACATGGGTGTGGGCCGGCACGCTCCGGGCTGGTTCCGTCACCGCCTTCGGCGATAATTACACGGCGGCGACTGCGCCCACTGTTTTGGGCTCCAATGCCAAGACGACGGTGAGCACCAATGGCACACTGGACTTGGCCGGCTTTGACAACACCATCGGCACTTTGCTTGGCCAAGGCCAGGTGGCCTTGGGGGGTGGCACGCTCACCGTGGCCGGCGGCCGCCGTGTGGAAGGCTCTTCGACCGTCACGGCTTTCGAGCCTGAATTCTCCGGCCGCATCACCGGGCCCGGCAATCTGGTCATGGATGCCAGCGCGCAGCAAAAGCTGGACGATGTGGCCTACGGTTACAACGGAGCCATCGATCCCCGGCAGGTTTTGGTTCTCTCCGGGGACAACGACTACACCGGCACCACCACTATCACCTATGGCACGCTGCAGGTGGGCAACGGCGGCTTGACCGGTACGTTGGGCCAAGGCGACATCACGGTTGATAGCACTCCTCCGTCCTATACCGGCACCCAAGACGGCGCCCCCTTCACCATGTACGGATTGGACTTCAACCGGGGCGGCACCCTCACCCTTAACAACGCCATCCATGGCACAGGCAGCATCGGCATCACCGGCACGGGCACGGTGGAACTTGCCGGCGCCAGCGACCACACGGGTGAAATCTCCGTCAAGTCGGGGATCCTCAAGGTGACCGGGGCCACGCAATCCGACATCACCGTGGATCCGACCATTTACACCATCTCCACCACTTCGGGGCAGACCACGACGAGCACGGAGTATCAGAGGGTCGCGACATTGGCAGGCAACGGCTCCACGACCGGCGTGCTCGGATTGGCGGGCGGAAGCTTCATCCTGGGGGCCTCCTCCGGCCAAGCCTTCAAGGCGAACGGCGGGGCTTACACCTATACGACAAACTTGTGGACCGACGTCACCACGACTTCGGGAGCAACTTCGACGACGACCACGACCTGGCGCACGGAGGACAAGGTCATCATCCTTGATGGCAGCACCGCCCCCGCAATCGGCTCCCAGTCGATTGATGTGTTGGAATATGCAGGGTTTTCACCCGGCGCGGCGAATTTCGATGCCTCCAAATTCCGCAGCGGGAACCTGACCGACACGGGCAGCAAGATCACCCTGACCTACGACCGCGCGGCCCGTGTCTGGAACTCTGGCTTGGGTAACTGGGACAACCTGGTCTCCGCATCGTGGACCGGCACGGATACCTTGGACGGCACAGGGGCCAACTTCGCCAAAAAATTCTCTTCCGGCGACTTTGTTTTGTTCGATGACAGTGGCGCGGGTGCTGGCAGTACCCGCACGGTCAATCTCAACACCCAGGTGGCACCGGGAGAGGTGGTCTTTAACAACAGCACCAGCCGTTATGTGGTGACGGGTACCGGGGGCATTACCGGTATCACCAATTTGGTCAAGGACGGCACGGAAACGACGATCCTGGACACCGACAACACCTACACCGGCACCACCACGGTGAATGCCGGCGTTTTGCGCATCGGCAACGGCGGTATGCGCGGCACCTTGGGCCAGGGGGATGTCACCCTCAACGGCAACAGCGTCCTGCTGTTCGGCCGCGGGGATGATTCGAGCGTCAATGCTTCGTCCACGGACTTCAGCCCGACGACCACGGTGACCCGTCCGGGCAACTGGCACCCGGTCTTGATCAACAATCACATCGGCGGCACCGGCAGCGTGGGCCAGGTGGGCACCCTTGACAACATCGTCATCCTGGGCGGCAACAACACCTACACCGGCACCACGTCCGTCAATTCCGGCGCCTTGGCCGCCGGCAGCGACACCGCATTCGGCATCAATTCCGCCACCACCGTGGATTTGGGCGCCATTCTCTGGCTGAATGACGGGGTTCAAGACCACGACATCGCGCTCGGCTCGCTCGATGGCGGCGGCTTCGTGGTGGCCAACGGCGTGGGCCGTGGCAACAACTTGACTTTGACTTTCGCCGGCAACGCGGCGGGCACCAGCACGGTGTTCAACGGGCAGTTCAGCGACATCAACCGCAGTTACAACTTCACGGTGGGGTTGACGACCAACGACCGCATCCGCATCACCGATGTCAACGGCAACGGCATCAATTACCAGAATGAGCGCAGCCTCGCCGGCCTCTTGGTGGATTCCGCCGGTACGCACAAAGACGTTGGCGGCATTTGGGTGGACTCGACCAGCGGCACCGCGACGGACCCTGCAGCCAACTTGCAGGGCAAGACTTGGGTGATCGATAACACTGGCAAATGGTACAAGGTGATGTATGCCCCTGTCTTGGGCAATGGTTGGAACAACGGGGGCATGGCGGCTGACTTGATCAAGGAAGGCGTCGGGACCCAGACCCTGGCTGGCGACAACACCTACACCGGAGCGACCTTTATCAATGGCGGCGTGCTTCAAGTCGGCAATGGCGGCAGCTTGGCCAACCGCAACACGGATCTGCTCATGGGCGGGCAGTTGCTCGATGCACACGGCACGCTGGGTCAGACCAGTGCCGTTGCGATCGCTTCGGGTGCCACCCTCGCCTTTAACCGCGTGGACAACGCCTTGGTTTGGGGTGCTGACGCTTGGTTGGGCAATAATCTGTACGCCGGCGGCAAGGACAATTCCCTTACCTACACTTGGCCCGATCGCGTCCGTGGGGCTTTGGTGGTGTCGGCGGATATCTCCGGCGCTGGCACCATTCGCCAAATTGGCACGGGCACGACCACTTTGACCGGCGACCAATCCGGGTTCGCCGGGGCCGTGGTGGTGGATGCCGGCACCTTGCGCATCGGCGATGAGATCATTGACACGATCATTGACTTGGCGCATACCGGCACGGACATCATCAGTCCCCATTTGCACCAGGGTCTGCAGACCTATGCCGACGGCACTGCTTTGGGGGATGTATCCAGCACGGTGACTGTCAACAGCGCCGGCACCTTGGCCTTCAACCTGGCCAACGACTACACCGAAACCCATGCCATCACCGGCGCGGGCAATGTGGCGCACACCGGCAGCAATACACTCACCTTGGAGGGCGACAGTGCCTATACCGGCAAGACCACCGTGGCCTCCACCGTGGCCCGTTACCGCACTGCGGGGCCGGGCATCCTGACCAACCTCACGGTTGCCGATTCTAAGTTCCTCCATTACGACCTGGTCATCGGCGGCGTTTTGCGTGCCGGTGTGGATTCGGTGCTCAACACCGCGGGCACCGGTGCGGTCAGCGGTGCTTTCGGCGTGCAATCGGTGGTGTCGGTGAATGCCGGGGCCACCTTGGATCTCAATGGGCACAGTCAGTACATCGGCGCCCTGCACAGTGACGGCTCTTTGGTCCGTGACGCTTCGGGCAACTGGGTGGCGGATTTGGATCCCGTCACCGGGAAAAACCGCTATGCGCTGACCGACGGCAACAGCCGTGTGGCCGAATACGCGCCCAGCGCTGAACAACATGCGGGCACCCCATCGGACCTGCTCGGCACCGCCGGCACGGCCGTGGTTAATTTCTGGAAAGAAGTCAACAATTCATACGACTCCAGCAGCATTGCGGTGGGTGTGGTGGATATCGGCTCGGCCACGCTGGCGGTGGGCGACGGCAACAAATCCGGCAACTACGCCGGCGTGTTGACCGGCGGGGGCACTTTGGTCAAAATTGGCACCGGCACCCAGATTCTCTCCGGCGACAGTGATGGTCCGGTCAGTGGCCGTGATTACACTTGGCTGGGATCGCGCAGTTCTACGCCCGCTTCTTTCTCAGGTGCGGTCCACATCCAAGGTGGCACGTTGCAGCTGGGCGATGGCACATTGGATCCGTTGAACAATTCCCATGGGTCCATCGGCACCGGCACTGTGGCGGTTGATTTCGGCGCCACTTTTGCTTTCAACCGCGCCAATGACACCGTCTTGGCCATTGTCAACCAGATCTCCGGCCGCGGCAGCGTGCGCCAGTTCGGCCCGGGGACGACCGTCTTGTCGGGTAACAACACCTACACCGGCATTACCCAGGTGGACAATGGCATCTTGCGCGCCGGCGGCGATTTAGCCTTCGGCACGCCGGTCACCACCAATGCGACCACGGTGCTCAACACCATCGGCGGAGCGGTGGTCAACGGGGGCATGCTCGACTTGGCCAACCGCAACATCCAGTTCGGCTCCCTCAATGGCGCGGGCGGCATCGTCAACTTGGGCACCAGCCCGACCTCCAGCTTGACCATCGGATGGTTCGGCAATGTCAATGACGCCTATTCAGGCATCATCCAAGGGGCCGGCAATTTGACCAAGACCGGCACCGGCATCCAGACCTTGGCCGGTGCCAGCACCTACACCGGTGCGACCAATGTCGTGGCCGGCATGCTGCAGGCCGGCGTGGCGACGGTGGGCGGGATCACCCCGACCAGCGGCGCCTTCGGCGTGAATTCTGCAATGACTTTGGGCGGCACCATGTACGGAAGCCCGGTGACGGCCATTGTGGATCTCAACGGATTCGATCAAACCCTGGGGTCCTTGGCCTCCACCGCGAGCTTGGCCAACACGGTCACCAACTCCAGCATCGTCAATGATGCAACTTTGACCCTCACCGGGGCCAATACTTCACCCAAGAATTTCGCCGGCACACTTTCCGATGGGGCCAGCAAGAAAATCAACATTGTCAAGACTGGAGCCGGGACGCAGACATTCTCCGGCCAATTCACTTACAGCGGCACCACCACCGTCAACGGCGGCAAGCTGGTCTTGGACTATGCCCAGACGACCTCCGCGTCGCAAAAGGGTGCGCTCTCGCTCGGCGGCGGCGAGGTGCAGTTTGACAATCTTGGCACCGTGAATCCGTCCTTTGTTTCCACCACCATCACCGCCACCAACAGCAACAAATTGACTTTGGGCGCCGGATGGAGCGCCTTCTCCGCTCCGGATGCCTCTGGCCAAGACACCTCCCGCACCTATACCGGTACCGGGGTGGTGAATTTGGGCACGCTTAATTATATCTCCGGCGCGCTGGATGTCTCCAATATCACCACCAGCCAGGGTTGGGTGAAAATTACGGGTTTGGGCGGCCAGATCAACTACACCGATCAAACCTTCCTGTTCAACGGTCTGGTGACGGCCAACGGCGGCCAGAACCTGGTGGGGACGGACCCCACCGGCTACCTCATCACCGCGCAGACGGCCGACTTCAGCCAGGGTGGCGCCATCGGCGACCCCTTCGGCCCTGCGGTCACCGCTGCGACGGCCATTCGGTTGATCAACACCGGTTACGGTGGCAACCAGATCAATCAGCCCATCACGCTTTACGCTGCCGGTGTCACCGATGTGACCACCGTGCTCAATGCCTACACCGGCCAAGCCCCCGGTCAGCCGAATCGCACCGACGGATTGGCCGTGGAGACCCTTTCCATCGGCGCCGGCAACACCTTGCGCCTGGCGGCGCAAGGCGCCATCCTCTCGGTCGCCGGTTCGGACCTGACCCTCAGTGGCGGCACCCTGACCGCCGGCGGGGCGGATAACACGGCCGGAACGATCACCGTGAACGTCGGTATCCGCAGCGCCGTTGATCCGATCGTGGTCAAGGTGACTTCCGCCATCACAGACAACGGGACCGGTTCGGTCGGCCTTACCAAGGTGGGTCTGGGCACGCTCACGATTGCCGCGCCAGGCGGTCTGGCCTGGGATCTTGCCAACCCGGCTTCGCATCCAGCCACCGGCAGCACCTATAGCGGCACAACGACGATCGCACAGGGTACGCTCAAGGTCGGCGCGGACTACGCAATGAGTTATGCCTCGCAGGTCGTGCTCAACGCCGGCATCTTCACGCCAGGTAGCTCCGGTTCTGCCGGCACTTGGATCAGCCCGGTGCTTGATCTTGACAACCACAATGTTCGCATCGGCTCGCTGAAGGACGGGGATCTCTCCGCCACCGGCGGCACCACCGGCGCGGTCGTCTCTTTGGGCACCGGCGGCTTGACGATTGGCGAGGACGGCCTCAATGCGGTTTTCTCCGGCGTCATCACCAGCGGATCCACCAGCAACGGCCTGACCAAGGTGGGCTCCGGCAAGCAGATCCTTGCGGGTGACAACACTTTGGCCGGCACGGTCAAGATCTACGGCGGTACCTTGCAGATGGGCAATGGCGGAACAACGGGGAACTTCGGTTCCGCGGTCACGGCCGTGAACACCGGCACCACCACGGCCAACGGCACCCTGGCCTTTAACCGTGGCGATCTTGCGCCGGTGGTCTTCACGCCCACCATCACGGGTTTTGGTGGGGTGGCTCAGAACGGCACGTCCACGGTCGTCCTTTCCGGCGCCAACAATTACCAAGGGGCCACGGCGGTCAACAGCGGCATTTTGCAGGCGGGGGTCGCTTCGACCCTCAACAGCGGCGCTTTCGGGGTTCGTTCCGCCGTCAATGTCGTCTCCGGCGCAACCTTGGCCCTCAACGGGTTCAACAATGCCATCGGATCGCTGGCCGGCTCGGGTGCCGTCACCTTGGGCAGCGCCACCTTGACCACGGGGACCAACAACCTGGATGCCTCTTTTGCCGGCACCATCTCCGGCCCGGGCGGTCTGACCAAGACCGGCACCGGGACCCAGACGATCACCGGCGTCAACACGTATTCCGGGCCCACCACCGTGTCACAGGGCACCTTGGCGCTTGACTATGCGGGCGGCTCGAACCGCTTGTCGGCTACCTCCAGCTTGGTGCTCAACGGCGGGTCCCTCGTGTTCGAAAACCTGGGCAATAAAACCCAGTCCTTCGCCTCCACCATGGTTTCCTTGACGGTTCCCACCACGCCATTCATCCTGTCGCAGACCGGGTGGACCAGCGGGGTGGTGAATTTGGGCAACTTGGGCGGGGTCTCCGGCATTGCTTCGTGGGTCGGCAGCCTTGACATCCAAAATCTTGCCTCGACGCCGTCTTGGATCAGGACTTCGGACTCCCGCTATGCCAGCGTCCTCAACTGGTCCGGCAAGGCGGCGTCCGGCAGCGAGCGTGTGGCGACCGACGCCAATGGCTACTTCATCACGGTGACCACCACCGACTACAGCCAGGGCGGCGCCATCGGCGATCCGGCCGGCCCGTCGTTTGCCAACACCGATGTGGTGCGCCTGATCAGCACCGGTTACGGCGGCATCAGCGGCCCCAACGTGGCCAACGCACCGATCACACTGTTCGCCTTGGGCACCACGGATGTGAAGGGGATCTTCAACGAGTATGCAGCAGGCACCACCAATCCCACCACCAACTCCACGGTGACGCTGCAGATCGGTGCAAGCCAGACCTTGCGCACGGGTTCGTTTGGCGTATCCAACTTCGGCGCGGGCATAGACCTGGCGATCACCGGTGGCAGCCTGACCTCCAGCACCGGGGCCGTGGCCTTCAACGCCGGCACCCGTACGATCACCGTGGGATCCACCATTGTGGACAGTGGTGGCAGCGTCGGCATCACCCAAAACGGCGGCACCACCATCCTGACCGGCACCAACATCAACACAGGGATCACCACCATCAATGCTGGCACCCTGCAGGTCGGCAATGGCGGCGCCATCGGCCAATTGGGTGCCGGGGCGGTCGACATCGCCGGCGGAACCTTGGCATTCAATCACAGCGATGCGGTCACGCTGAGCAATGCCGTCACCGGCACCGGCACGCTGGCCCAAAACGGGGCGTCCACCCTGACGGTCAACAATGCTTCCGGGTTCGCCGGCAACCTCGCGGTCAATGCGGGCACCTTGAACTTCACCACCCCTGCGGCGCTCAACACCGTGGCCATTGCCAGTGGCGCCACCCTGTCGTCTTCCGGCGGCGTGCTGGGCTTTGCCGGCATGGCCAACAACGGCTCCTTCCAGATTGGCGCCACGGGTCAGGTCAATTTGACCGGCGCCAATCAGATCACCGGCTCGGGCACCGTCACCAACGCGGGCGCCTTCAACATGGCTGCAGGTTCCGGGATGACCAACGCCTTGGTCAACAACGGCACCATGAACGTGACCGGTTCCGTGGCAACCGGTGCGCTGACCTTCAACTCGCTAAGCGTGCTGAAGTTGGCGGATTCCGATGCCCAAATCGTGTCATCCGGGACGGCCACGGTGAATTCCGGGGCCAGCTTGGTGGTCGTTGATGCCAGCGGATTCACCTTGGGCCATCCCCAGAAAATCATCGATGCCAACGGCGCGACGGGGTCGTTCCATGTCGATGTGGGCGCCAGCGATGCCTTGACGGGCAACCTGCACTGGGTGAATGTCGTGCAGGACGGCGACATTTACCTTGGCGTCCAGCACACGCTGGATGCCAGCGCGGCGGACAACACCCAGCGCGCGGCGACCTCCAATGCTTTGACCAAGATCGGTGAAACCATTGTGGTCAACCAGAATCTGCAGGATGGGATCACCTATCTCTCGGGCCTGTCCGGAGCGGCGTACGGCGTCGCGCTGGATCACCTGTCCGGCCATGACCGGGCGGCGCTGGATTCCGTGACTCAGGAGCACACCCTGACCCGCGGCCAGAACATCCTGCAGTTTGCCCAGATGCAGTTGGTCAACGACGAGACCGTGGTTTCCCGTTCCACCGACCGGGCGATGCGCGCCACCGCGCTTGGCGATTTGGAATACGGCGACATCGAGGATGTGTACGGCCTGCAGTTCTTCGTGCATGCCGAGCATGTGTCGGAATCCCGCGACCAGCAGACCACCGGGGTTTTGTCCTCGGAGGCGACCGGCAATGTCTTCACCGTGGGCGTGCACAACCAATTGACCGACGATTTCAACATCGGCGCCGCCTTCACCTATGACCAGGCGAATATCACGACGGGCAGCGGCTTGGGCAAATCGGATGCCAAAACCTTCGGTTTGGATGTTTACTTCTCGCATCTCTTTGATGAGTCGCAGCGCTGGTTCATTTCCGGTGTGGCGGGCGTGGGCAGGTCCACCTATGACAACAGCCGCTCCGGCATCATGCCGGGCAATGTCACGGCCACCGGCTCCGCCACCGGCACCCAGTTCCATGTGGCGGGCCAATTGGGTTACCGCGCGGATGTGTGGCGGGATGCCATCCTGACCCCTTACGGGGGACTGTCCATGGTGCGCAACTCGGTGAATGGGTATGCCGAATCGCTGCCGGGTGCGCCGGGATTGGCGCTTTCGTATGAAGCCCACACATCCACCGCCACCGAAGCCGTTTTGGGCCTCAATTTTGCCCAGGGCGTTCATTTCAGCAGCGGCTACCTGATCACCCCGTCGCTTGGCTTGGCTTGGCATCACCAGCTTGGAAACAGCGACAGCAACACGGTGACGACCCATTTTGCCGGCGCCTCCGGCACGGCCTTCAACACCTACCTTAGCAATCTGCCCGATGATGCGGTCGAAATCCAGGGAGCCGTCTCCCTGCAGATTCCCGGCGGACTCAAGGTCTTTGTGGATGGCCGCCACTACGCGTCGATGGGGTCGTCCAACGGTGCCAGCCAGAACCGCATTGGCGCGGGCTTGCGCTACGACTTCTAAGAGAAAAAGCGGCATCCTTTCCCCAAAAAGCGCAAGCCCCCGGGCTTGCGCTTTTTTGCAGGGCGAAAGGATTGCTTTCCCATGGCGGCAGGGGTATTCTTTCACCCACGTCGGTTTTCCCTCCCCGATCATTTGGATGAATTCTGCCATGGCCAAATTTCAGACTTTTTCAACGCCCAGCACCCGGGTTTGTTTGGTTCTTTTGGCGATGGCAGCAGGCCTGCCGGCCAATGCGTTGACCATCGTTCCGACTTGGGACGGCACCATCAACAGCGACCCCAACGCCACCGCCATCAAGGCCTCGATCCAGACGGCGTTGGACAGATACGGGGCGACCTTCGCCAGTTCGAATGTGGTGAACATCACTTTTGCGGGGATGACGGATGGGCTGGGGCAGAGCCAGACCGAATACACATCGGCATCCTACGCCAGCGTCCTGGCGGCATTGACGGCAAGCAGGACTTCCACCGACGACGCCACGTCGTTGCTGCATCTGGCGGCCGGCCCCAACAATCCGGTGAATGGCGACACCGATCTTTTGCTGACCAAAGCCCTTGCCCGGACGCTGGGGTTGTCGGGCGCCACGGCGATGGACAGCACCATTTCATTGAACATGTCGTATATGAACATCACCCGGGGCGGGGCGGTTGACCCCAACAAATATGATTTGCAATCGGTGGTCATGCACGAAGTGGATGAAGTGTTGGGCACTTCCTCCGGCCTCAATCAGACGGTGGATTACGGGGTGACCGTCGCCGACCTCTTCCGTTACGACAGCACCGGAACCGGTACCCGCAGCCACACTTTGGACCCCAATGCACACGCGTGGCTTTCCATTGATGGCACCAACAATTTGATCGAATACAACCAGGACGGATTCGGTGATTTCGGCGACTTTGCCGATGGCGGGACCCCGCATGTCCAGAACGCCTACGGCACTCCGGGAACCGCGCCCGATTTGGACATCGAATTGCACCTGCTGGATGTGCTGGGTTGGACGCTGACGGCGAATTCATACACCGATATTTACACCGGTCCGGCCGGCGGCACGGTGGTGGTGCCCAACACCAACACCGCCAATGTCCGCATTTTGGAGGGGGGAGTGGGCACCAACACCTTGGAGGCCGCCACCACCACGATCCAGTCCTTGACCATGTCGGCAGGCATCACGGCCGCCACCCTCAACATGGGGGGGGGCACCCTGGTCATTGGCTCCAGTGCCAGCAGCGGCACGGTTGGGATTGCCCGCGCAGCCAAAGGATTGACCATCGGCGTGACCGCAAACGACGGATTTTTGACTGCCGGTTCTTCCGGTGCTGCCACCCTCAATTTTGACAACAGCCAAGCGAGCGCCGCCCTCACGGTCAACTCGGTCATCAAAAACAACGCCGGCGCCGGTGCGGTGTCGGTGGCCGTCAGCGGCGTCACCGGTGCCAAAATCATTTTCAGGGGCAACAACACCTATACCGGCACCACCACCGTGCATTCCGGCACGCTGATTTTTGATGCGGCGTCTTCCGCGCTGACCGGGGCGGCCGTGGTGGAAACCCCCGGCGTGCTGGCCATCGGCAACGATTCCGGCGCGATGGCGTCCCGCCTGTTTTCGTTCATTTCCGCCGCCAACAGCGGCACCATCGACATCCGCAGTGACGGCGCGCTGAGCCTGACCTCCGCCACCACGTTGAGCGGCACCGGCACCCTGGCCAACCATGGCGTGTTGGGCGTGGTTGGAACGGCATCCACGACCAACAGGGTGGTTGCCAATGTGGGCAGCGTGCTGCTGTTGGCCGATGGCAGCGCCCGGCTGAATGTTGGCTCGTTGGCAATCAATTCCGGTGCCAAAATCGCGGTGGCATCCACCTATGGGTTCACCTTGGGCGCCCTGAATACGGTGGTCCATGCCACCGGCACCGTTGCCGGGACATTCGCAGTGGACGCTGCCTTGAGTGTGGATCCGGGCACGGGTTTGCGCTGGATCAGCCGCACGGTGGGGCAGGATGTTCTTTTGGGCCTTCAGTATCACCTTGCGCTGCCCGCCGGGTTGACGCCGCAGCAGAATGCCACAGGGGGTGGCTTGAGTGATGCCACGTTGACGCACGGGGACGCGGATTTGGAGGCTGAATACAACCGCATGGCCCTGTTGTCCGGACCGGCGTTGGCCGGTGCGCTTGACCGTCTCTCCGGGCACGACCGGGCGGCGGTGGATTCCGTGGCCCAGAGCCATGCCATCGCCCGCGGCCAGAACATCCTGAAATTTGCCCAGATGCAGTTGGTCAACGACGAAACCGTGGTTTCCCGCTCCACCGATCAGGCGATGCGCGCCACCGCACTTGGCGATCTGCAGTCCGGCGACATCGAGGATGCGTACGGCCTGCAGTTTTTCGTGGATGTCGGACATGTGACGGAGTCGCGCGACGGGCAGCAAACCGGGGTTTTGGCCGCGGATGCGACGGGCGACCTCTTCACCGTGGGGGTGCATAACCAGCTGACGGACAATTTCAACGTCGGGTGCGCCTTCACCTATGACAAGACCAAAATCACTTCGGGGAACGGCCTTGGCAAAGCGGATGGGACCACTTACGGCGTGGATGTGTATTTCTCGAATTTTTTCGAGGAGTCGCAGCACTGGTTCATCTCCGGCGTGGCCGGCATTGGCCGATCCAATTATGACAACAGCCGTTCCGGCATCACGCCGGCCAATCTGACGGCCACCAGTTCCAGCCACGGCACCCAATTCCATGCCGCCGCCCAATTGGGTTATCGCGCGAATGTGTGGCAGGATGCCCTGTTGACCCCGTATGCGGGACTGTCCATGGCCCGCAATACGGTGAATGCGTATGCCGAGTCGCTGCCGGGTGCCCCGGGGTTGGCGCTTTCTTACGAAGCCCACACGGCTGTCGCCACCGAAGCTGTTCTCGGCCTCAATTTCGCCCAAGGCTTCCGTTTGGCCGGCGGCTACCGGCTCACCCCGTCGGCGGGCGTGGCGTGGCACCACCAGCTTGGCAATAGCGACAACGGCGTGGTGACGACCCATTTCTCCGGGGCCTCTGACACTTCCTTCAACACCTATCTTGGCAATCTCCCCGATGACGCGGTGGAGATCCAAGGGGCGGTCTCCCTGCAGATTCCCGGCGGGCTCAAGGTCTTCGTGGATGGCCGCCACTATGCGTCGGCGGGGTCATCCAATGGCGCCAGCCAGGATCGGATCGGCGCCGGACTGCGCTGCGACTTCTAAAATGTAGCGGCGGCATCTTGCCGCCGTCCGGGATGATTTCAAATGAACAACGCGCGCCAGATCGGCGCGCGTCGTTCATTTTTATTGGGGGCGCTTCGCGCCCGCGGCGGCAAGATGCCGCCGCTACATTTTCAATAGGCTCACTCCGGTCATCGCCTCCGGCTTGGGCAATCCCATCAAATCCAGCACGGTAGGGAACACGTCGGCCAGCCGGCCGCCGGCGCGCAGATGGGTTTTGGCCGTCAGGGCCGGATCCACCACGATGCATTCGACGGTGTAGGTGGTGTGTGCGGTGTGGGGTGATCCGGTTTCCGGGTCGAACATCTGCTCGGCGTTGCCGTGGTCGGCCGTCACGATCAGTTTGCCGCCCAGTTCCAGCACCCTGTCCACCACCGCGCCCACGCAGGCATCCACGGTCTCCACCGCTTTGATCGCGGCGTTCAGTTTGCCGGTGTGCCCGACCATGTCGCCGTTGGCGAAGTTGACCAGGAAGAAGTCCGGCACGTTTGGCTCCGACAGGCGCTTGAGCACGATATCGCGGATGGCCGCGGCGCTCATTTCGGGTTGCAGGTCATAGGTGGCGACCTTGGGCGATTGCGCCATCTGCCACTCTTCGCCGGGGAAGGGGTCGTTGCGGTAGTCATCGGCGAAAAAGGTGACATGCGGATATTTTTCGGTTTCCGCGCAGCGGAACTGGGTTTTGCCCAATTTGGCCAGGTATTCACCGCCGATGTCGGTCATCTTGCCCGGCTTGGGGTAGGCCACCGTCAGGTTGGGGAAGGCGGAAAAGGACGAATCGTATTCAGTCATGCAGACGAAAGCCAATTCCAGTTTGGGGCCGCGCTCAAAGCCCTTGGCGCCGCTGTCGGGCGAGGGCGTGACGTTGCCGAAGAAATCCGGCTGCATGAAGGCGCGCACCAGTTCGCGCGGACGGTCGCCGCGGTAGTTGTAGTAGATGACGGTGTCGCCGTCCTTGATTTTGTTTTCTTCGATGTCACCGATGGTGCGGGGGGTGACGAACTCGTCCCCTTCCTGCGAGCCGTTGGTCGGGTTTTCGTAATAATCCTCCAGCGCATCGGCGGCATCGTGGAAGTGGGGGAAATTGCCGTGTCCGGTCAGAAGGTCATACGCGGTTTTGACCCGTTCCCAGCGGTTGTCGCGGTCCATGGCGTAATAGCGGCCGCACAGGCTGCCGATGGCACCGGTGCCGATCTCATCGAGTTTCGCCTCGATTTGGCGCAAAAATTCCTTGCCGGTGAAGGGTCCGGTGTCGCGTCCGTCGGTGAAGAGGTGCAGCACGACCTTGTTCATGTCGTGGCGCTGGCAGGCTTCCACGCAGGCGTACAGGTGGTCGAGCATGCCGTGCACGCCGGCGTCGCTTGCGATGCCAAGCAGGTGCACCGCGGCGCCGCGGTCCTTGGCGCGCTTGATGCCGCCAAGAATGGCTTCGTTGTGGTAGAAGCCCTCTTCGCGGATGTCTTTGGTGATGCGCACCGACTCCTGGTACACGATGCGGCCGGCGCCGATGTTCTGGTGGCCGACCTCGGAGTTGCCCATGGTGCCGTCGGGCAGGCCCACGTCCTCGCCGCTGGTGGCGATCAGGGTGCAGGGATATTTCTTTTTGAGGTCGTCGCAGCGCGGGGTTTGGGCCAGGAGGACAGCGTTGAAGTCGTGGTGTTCGGGGTGCGGGTTGGTGCCCCAACCGTCGCGGACGATGATGAAAACGGGACCGGGCATGGGGAACTCCAGGGGAAAGGGAAAACAGAATTGTAGTCCCCAACCGGCGCATCACACCCGCCTGGCGCCAACCAAAGTGGCTTGCCCCGTCGGATCGCAGGCCAGCGCATGGGCTTGGGGTTCGCGCCCGTGCGCCAGCCAGCTGGCCAAGGCGCCGGCCGGCCCCAGACTGAAGGCGGATCCGCCCGCCACCAGGCGCCAGGCGTGGCCGCTGCGCCCGGCGGCGAGGCTTTCCAGCTGCGTGATGCGCGGGCTCATCGGGGAGCCAAGCAGGGGGCCGCTGGCGGGGATTCGTCCAAGTGCGGCCATCAGGGCCGGCAGCAACGAGGCCCCGCTTTGGGCGGTGCCTGGCAGCAATTGCGCCTTGGGGGCGGCCCCGCGGGCGGCGGCCGAGGCGGCCGATTCCAAGATGAACGAGACGGCGCCTTCGGTTGAAGGGCCGCCATCGGCCAGGGCGCCGGCATGGCGCCAGGCGGCATCGGTCAGCGGATAGTGTTCCTCGCCGACGCAGACGATGGCGCGCTCCCATTCGCCGGAGCCGATGCGCAGGGCGGCCAGACGCAGGGCGTCCAAACCGGCGGTCAGGGTGCCGACGAAAGTTTGGCAGGGCCCGGTCAGGCCGAAAGTCATCGACAGGTGGGCGGCGGCGGCGTTGGGCACGCCCTCGGCGAACAGCATCGGGTTGGCGGCGAGCAGGCCTTCCGCCACGATTTGCCGGTAGTAGTCGATGCAGTAACTGCCCGAGCCGCTGGTGGAGCCGAGCAGGCCGGCGCAGCGGCGGCCGAAGGCGGCGTCGTCGGCCGCCACGCCGGCATCCTGCAAGGCGGCGCTTGTGGCGGCCAGGCTCATGCGGACATAAGGGCTCAGGCGCCGGGTTTTACGGGCGTTGATCAGGTGGGCATAACTTTCCGGCGCAATTTGGCCGGTGGCGGCGGTGGCGGCGAACAGATCCGGCGCGCCGGGATTGGCGTGGTTGGGCAGGACGGAGCCGATGCCGGTGATGTAAACGGGAGCGCCGGCATCCCTGCCGGCCGGGAGCGCCGGCATCTTTGCCGGCCAAGAAGGCGGGTTCATGCCGGCCGGCAGGAATGCCGGTGCTCCGGCCCGCATCACCAAACTCGTGTTCGCCCCGCCGAATCCCAGTGAAGAGGACAACACGGCGCGCAAGGGCTGCGCCGGCGCCCGCGCCGGGCCCGTCAACACCCGCACGCCGGCCACGCATTCTTCATCCGCTTCCACCGAGGCGGTGGTCGGCAGGATTTGGTCGCGCAAGGCGCAAGCGCCGATCAAAGCTTCAATGGCGCCGGCCGCGCCCAAGGTGTGTCCCAGGCGGCTTTTCAGCCCGGCCACCGGAACATGTTCCTGCGCTTGGCCCAAAGCCAGCCCCATGGCTGCGCCCTCGGCGGCATCGTTGTCACGGGTGCCGGTGGCATGGGCGATGGCCAAGCCGATGTCGGCCGGCACCAGGCCGGCCCGCCGCATGGCATCAGCCATGGCCACGGCAGCGCCGGAGCCATCGAGCTTGGGTTGGGTCAGGTGGTGGGCGTCGGCGCTTTCGCCGATGCCGGCCACTTCCGCCAACACTTGCGCCCCCCGCGCCTGCGCCTGCGTTGCCCGCTCCAGCACCAGCACGGCATAGCCTTCGGCCACCTGCATGCCTTGGCGGCGGGCGGCAAAGGGGCGCACGGTGTCCATCGCCACCACGCGCAGGGAGTGAAAGCCGGCCACCGCGTATTCGCACACCGGGTCGTAGCCGCCGCAGAGCACCACGTCGGCTTCGCCGGCTTCGAGCAGCGTTTTGGCATGAGCCAAGGCGCCAAGGCCCGACGAGCAGGCCGAGCAGGTGGTGATGCGCTCGCCGGTGACAGGCAAGCCCTTGAGTGCGTCCTTGAGCACGCCGCCGCCGGTGAAGTGCAGCAGGTGGTCCAAGTTGCCGTCGCGCAGGTAGGCACCGGCCGCCGGCATGCCGTGCAGACTGGTCCCCAGCACCACCGAAATGCGCAAGGAGCCCATGTTTTCCACGGTCAAACGCGCCGCTGCCAGTGCCTGATGGAAAGCCCGCCGCAGGCCATCGGCCGCGCGCAGGGTGGGTGCGGCGCCGTCAAGGGCGCGCGTCTCGCCGCCTTTGAGGCCCATGGCATTCGCCGCCGCCGCCTGCTCCATGGCGCGGTAGGGGCCAAGGCCGATCTGGCCGGCCCGCACGGCGGACCAAGTGTCCGCCAGCGAGCCGCCCAATGGGCTAAGGACGCCGGCGCCGGAGAGGATGATGGGGGAAGTGGGCATGGGGCTTAGGGCGTGAAGGCGTCGTGGAGCACGTGCCATTGGGCGGGGTCTTTGGCGATGGCTTGGCCGAAAAAGTCGGCGAAGGCATCCAGCACCCGGTCGGTTTCCCGGCGGCGGTCGGGGGCCTGCGGATCAAGCCACAGGGCATTGCCGATTTCAATCGCGACCCTGCCGTCGGCTTGGCGGAAGGAAACGGCCGGCACCAGGGGCGCGCCGGAAAGCATGGCTAATTTAATCGGACCTTCCGGCATTTCAAGCTGCCCGTGCAAAAAGGGCCGCACCCGCCCCTTGTGGCCGGGCATCACGCGGTCGCCCTGCAGCACCACCACCTCATTTTTTTCCAGGGCGTCGCGCAACTGCGCCCATGCCATCACGCCGTCTTCCACATAAACCTCGTTCACCCCGATTTTGTGGTGGAACTTTTGGCGCAGGCGGTCAAAGATGCCCGATTCGTCGCGTTGAAAAAGCACATGCACCTTCGGCTCGCGCGCCCGCACCCCGGCCATGCCGACTTCAAAGGAACCGAAGTGCGCCGTCACCACGATGGCGCCCTTGCCGCAGGCGCGGGCCGCAAACCAGTTCTCATCGCCGCAATGCGCGTGCACTTCGGCCATGATGTCGGCCACCGTTTTTTTTCGGGCAATGGCCATGTCGCAGATCACGTCGTAAAAGCCGCACACCACGTCTTTGCCATAGCGGGTGAGTTCGCCGGCGCCGGCTTGGGGCCCCAGCACCTTGGGCCCGTTGACCGCGCGGGTCATGCGCCGCATGTGGGCGCTGGCATGCCAGGCCCACCACATGAAAAACCCGCGCGATTTGCGCGGAATGGCGCCGTTGACATCCGCCATGAAAAAAAACAGCGACAACCAGAAATCGGCGAGCAATTTTTTCACTTCGTTTCCGGCTCCTTGGGTTTGCCGGCGGGGTAGACGACCTTGGTGTCTTTGGGCGTTTCGAGGCGCAATTCGGCGTCTTTCACCTTGGGGTTCACGTCCACGGCGCTGAAGGTGGCGGTGGTGGATTCATCGCCGGGATCCACGGTGGCCAGGCTGCGCAGGCAGCCGGTGGAGGCATCCATCACGGCCACCACTTGCGCCACATGGGTTTTGAGGCCCGCCGCCAGCGGCGTCAGCGTCAAAGTCAGGGTGCCGGCTTTGGCGTCCGGCGTCAGAGAGTCCAGCGAAAAATGCTCCTGGAGCAAGCCCAAGTCCGGCGACGGCCCGGCCATGGCGGCGGCGAAGCGCGCGTCCAGCGGATAAATCTCCAGCGTCTTTTGCGCCGGGTAATAAATTTTGAGCGAGCCGGGGTGTTTGGCATCACCGGCGTTCACCGCCATCACGCTGGGGGCGTCGCCGCCGGTGGTCCATTTGGATTGCGCGCCGCGGGCGACAAAGGTGCCCTTCGAGACCGCCGGTTCGGCCAGCAGCGCGCTCTCGCGGGTTTGCGTGAAGTCGGCGCGCAGTGAAGTGATTTTGGGCAGTTTGGCGACAATGGCCTGCAATTGCGCCCAGCGCGGGGCGTCGGCGCGCGGGGCGTCGGTTCCGTGGGCGGCGCAAGTGAGCAACAAGGCGCAAGTGAGCAGGAGGCGCAACTGCGGGGCGGACCGCGAGTTTTCAACTCGCAAAAAAACAAGCCTCCCCATCTGCGCCAGCCACAGCCTTGCGAGTTGAAAACTCGCGGTCCGCCCCGCAAGGAAATGGGTTCTCATACCGCCTCCACCAGTGAGAGTTCGCCCTTGACCACCGTTTTGCCATCCACTTGCGCCTTGACCGCAAACTGGGTGAGCGGGCCCACCCGGTTGATCACCGTGGTTTTCATCATCACTTGTGCCGGTGGCAGCACAGGTCGGGTGAAGCGCAAGTCCAGCGCGGCGATCCCCGCCTGCCTGCCCGGCTTGGAGGCGAAGGCGATGATGCCGGAAAGTTGCGCCAACGCCTCGCCGATCAGGACGCCGGGCACGATCGGCCGGCCGGGAAAGTGGTCGGCGAAAAAAGATTCCTGGCCGGAGAGTTCCCATACGCCGGCACCACCCACGCCCGCCTCCAATTGCGTGACGCGGGAGACGAAACGGAAGCCGGGGCCGTGGGGGAGGGAAGTGGCGGGGTTGATGGGGGAAGTCATGGGAAAAAGCGGGGCGCCCCATTATATCCCACGCCTTTGGCAATTTTGCCTTGGGCCCATGGAAGGAGCGCAAGCCGGAGCCTAAAAATTTGCTGGATTTGCCGCAAAGTCTGCCTATACTCACTGGCCCTGCGGCCCATGGCCCCAAGCCCTTCGCGTTCCTACCCAAGCCCATCCCATGCCCATCTTCACCGCCCGTTTTTCTGCGTTCGTCCTCCTGCGCGGCGCGGCGGCCGCCATGGTGTGCGTCACGCCGGGTTTTTTGGCCCGCGCCAGCGCCGCAGTGGACGATGAACCCAGCCCGTATCCGTTGGGCGCCCTGCAGGCCAAGGGGGAAGTGGCGGACGCCGATTCCCTGCGTTTGTCGGCCGTCAAGCGCGGCGGCCCGCTGGATGATGCCGGTCCGCGCGCCCGCGACGAGCTTTTGGCGGTGCAGGTGGGGGGGAAGATGGTCGGCTTCAAAATGTCCAAAGCCTCCGGCAACGGCAACCCGTTCGGCGACAGTTTGGGGCATGGCTTGGGCATGGAATGCCTGCATGTGTTGGGCGAAGCCTTGGATCTTGCCGAAGGCTCCAACGGCAAAATGGTTTTTGCCGCGCGTTTGGGCCGTGACGCCACGCAAATCAAGGTGGAAGTGCCGGTGATGGGGCGCTTTATTCCCGGCCAGGTCATTGGTGCCGCCGGCGGCAAGCCGACCAAAAATGATCTGTTTTTCAACGGTTGCTGCGATTGGATGGTCAGGAAACAAAAGGACGGCAAAGGTTTCGCCTTCACCGCCCCGTTGGCCTGGGAGGGATTGGCCCTTTTGTGCAGCCCCAACCCCGACCATCAGGCCCATGCCGCCAAGATCGCCGCGTTTTTCGAGGCCGTGTTGGCCAAGGACCAGCGCATCCGCACGGGCAAGGCCTTCGTGCGCGGCAATTGCAACCATGTGGCGGACCAAAACGTGATTTACGCCTGGGCCGTTCTTTTTCTTTCCGAGTACAACTGGCGCCATCCCGACACCCAGCGGCGCGCCCTCTTGGAAAAGGCCTGCAACGAATTGGCCGAATCGCTGTTCAACCCGAGCTACAAGTACAAGGAGCCGAGCTGGGAAAAGGAGAAAAATGCGAATGTGCCGGACGCGGAAAATCCCGACAAAAAGTATTTCCCCGGCCGTTTGGTGTATGACTCCAAACCCGCCCGCCCGCTGTCCGGCGATCCGGGGGTGGAATTTCCCGCCCGCGAGTTGGGCCCGGCGCTGTGGGCGCGGTCATTGGGTGTTTCAATGTGGGCATGGTCCAGCTGCGCGGCCACCTCGGAGGTGCGGCTCAAGCCGGCGGCGGCCAAAGTGGCCGAGCAATATGCCCATGATTTCATCGGTTACAAGGGCGCGGTGAGCCCCGAAACCGCCGGCTACTGGGGGCATGCGTTGCTGGCGTCCAACAAAAGCGCGGCGGCCGCGTGGTCGCGCCAGGCCGAGCAGGCCTCCTTGCGCTCCGGCCAGACCGAATTCAGCAATATCACGCTGTCGAGTTTGCTGGTGCGCGGGCAGGGCGCGGGGGCGTACAAAGCCAGGTTTGCCGATTGGCGCTGGTATTTGGCGCTCATGATGCAGCCGGACAACCATGCCGAATTCCTGCTGCTCCACCGCTCGCACGCCGACGACTTCATCCCCGGCGACACCGAGGCCCATGCCAACGCGATGGCCGCCTTCCTGTTGGCTGCGCCGTCGCGCCGGCTGTGGATGCTTGGCGCCGCCAAGCCGCCCAAAGAGCTCGGGAATTCCCTTGGCACCGGCGCCAACAAATAGGCGCGTTGGCTGGGGGCATTGGCAGGCGGCTATACTTGACGCCCCCTTTCTGTTTTTCCACCCTTTTCCCATCCACCCATGTCCACCGCCATCCTCGAAACTTCCCGCGGCACCATCGAACTCGAGCTTTACACCAAGGATTGCCCCGCCACCACCGGCAACTTCATCAAGCTGGCCAAGTTGGGTTTTTACGATGGCCTGACTTTTCACCGCGTGATTCCCAACTTCATGATCCAGTTCGGTTGCCCGCATTCGCGTCCCGGTTCCACCGGTCGCCCCGGCACCGGCGACCCCGGCTACAAGTTCAACGATGAAGCCAGCGCTCTGGCCAAGCCGCACAACGGTCCGGGCGTGCTCTCGATGGCCAATGCCGGCCCCAACACCAACGGCAGCCAGTTCTTCATCACCCATCTGGCCACCCCGCACCTTGACGGCAAGCACGGCGTGTTTGGCAAAGTGACCAAGGGCATGGATATCGTCAACGCCGTCAAGCAGGGCGACAGCATGGTGAAGGTGACGATCAAGGAGTGAGGTAAAAAACAATTTTCAAGCAAAACCCCGCGCTTTGGCGCGGGGTTTTCATTTGCGCTTGGCCCGTGACATCAGTGCGCTTCTTCGGCCAGTGGCACCCCGGCTTTTTTCAGCACAGCATCAAAAACAGGTTTTGGAGAGGGCGAGGTTAAAAATCCAGGAGTGCGCAACTCATTCTCAAAGACTTTCACTTGACGGCATTCAAAGCAAATAACAAAGTCCATGGCGCCGCTTTTGCCAACCACATGCAGTCCATGCCGCGGATTAAAGCAGGCGGCCACCGTATTTTGGTTTTCCGATGCGCCGGTACGCAAGGCTCTGGTCAGATTTGCACGGGCGTTACCGTCTGTAATCAGCATGCGCCCAAGAACCGGATAACCATGGAATGTGTTTGCAGCATCTGGCCCCGGGTGTGGTTCCAAAGAAAGCAATTCATATTGCTCCGCGTTTTCCAGTGCAGCCACGGCCTTGCGCGGCACATGGTTGCCGGCGACCCCAAAAAACACATAGGCCAGCAAACAAGCGAGTGCCACTCCGCTCAACAATAGCCAGCGTTTTTTGTTCATGAACATCACCGGGGTGGAAGGGGCCAATTTGCGCCTCATTCTAGCCGCTCACCCCATCCCCAACTCCTGCATCACCCCCGCCGTCAATTCCGGCGCCAACTGCTTTTGGTGCGCCAATTCCAGCACGCTGTCGATCATCACGAGCCACCAAAAAACGAACACTTCCCGAATATTCTACAATGTGTCAAATCAAGGACTTCCCATGATGCCAAGCCACCTGCAGATTGTCGGCGACATCCGCGCCAGCGAAACCATCGCCACTGGGCATGGCATTCGCGAACTCAAGCGATTGGTGCGGGTGCATGGTCCTGGTAGATGGCGCAAGCGAAAAGGATTTGCCACCGTCAATTTTGGCGGAATTCTGCTGGAGGCTGAGGTACACTGGTATGAAGCCACCGGCATTGGCCGTCGAGAATTCAAAATCAAGCGTGTGATAAGGAGATTCCCATGAGCCGCACTGCCCACCCCACCACTGTCATCTGTTTGCACAACGATGGCTTCGAAGCTTCTTTGGAGCCTTGTAAGGTGTACCGTTGTCTGGAAAAAGTCAAACTTGGCCCCAAGGAGGCGCTGTTGCGCGTGTGCGATGAATCGGGCGAGGAATATTGGTACCCAGAGGCACTGTTTATTGCCATCGAGGTTCCGGTTGCGGTTAAAAAAGTGATGCGCGAACAAGCGCTTGCAGCTGCGTGAATCGTGTGTGAAATCAACCCAAGCCCCGCGCCCTTTGCGCGGGCTTTTTTGTTCGGTTTTTCGCCTACCATACGCGCCTATGTCCATCCGTTTCCATAAGCCGTTGCTCCGTTATCTTTCCTCCGACCGTTACGAACCCGCGCAAACCTCGGCCTTGGCCGAAGCTTTGCGCGTGGAACCCGCGCTCCTCCCCCTGTTTGAGAAGGCGGTGGCCGACCTCTTGGCCGCCAAAAAAATCGTCTCCACCGGCGGGATTTTGTCCTTGGCCGAACCCGGGCCGCAGATCACCGGCATTTACCGCGGCAATGAAAAAGGCTTCGGCTTTTTGATGCCCGACGAGCCGGTTTTGGGCGGCGACCTGTTCGTGCCCCCGGGCTGCTCGTTTGACGCGATGGACGGCGACCGCGTGCTGTGCAACACCAAACTCGATTCGCGCGGCAAGCCCGGCGACGCGCCGGGCACCAAGCGCTTTCTGGCCTCGGTTCTTGAAATCGTCGAACGCTCCAAAAAGCCGCTCACCGGCATGCTCACCAAGAAGGGCGCCAACTGGGTGGTCGAGGTGGACGGCCGCAAGATGGCCCAGCCGGTCATCCTGGTGCGCGATATCGAGGCCAAGAACGCCAAGGGCGGCGACAAGGTCGTGGTCGAAATCATCAAATGGTCCGAGGATTCGCGCGAACTGTCCGAGGGGGTGATCACCCGCGTGGTCGGCGCCGCCGGCGAGCCGGATGCCGAGACCGCCGCCATCATGCTGGCCTACGGCCTTGATGAGGAATTCCCCGAGGATGTGCAGGCTCAGGCCCGCCTGGCCGCCGACAAGATGAAGGATCCCGCACTCCTGGCCGCGCGCGAGGATTGCCGCTCCTGGCTCACCTGCACCATCGACCCGCCGGATGCCAAGGACTACGACGATGCGCTGGCCATCCGCAAATTGCAGTCCCCCAATGCCGACGGCGGCGTGTGGGAGATCGCCGTGCACATCGCCGATGTGGCCAGTTTTGTCGAGCCAGGCTCCGCGCTGGACACCGAAGCCAGGCGCCGCGCCAACTCCACCTATCTGCCGCGCCGCGTGGTGCCGATGTTGCCGGAAGTGCTTTCCAACGGCGTCTGCTCGTTGCAGGAAGGCGTCGAGCGCTTCGCCCTGACCGCTTTTGTCAGCTACGACGAAGACGGCACGGTGGTTTCGCAGCGCTTCGCCTCCACCCTCATCAAGTCGGCCCGCCGTTTCACTTATCTGGAAGCGCAGGCGGTGATCGACGGCAATCTGGAAGAGGCCGCCAAGCACTGCAAGACCC
>CAZKVP010000022.1:0-4724 GCA_964556215.1 uncultured Phycisphaeraceae bacterium | reverse complement strand
GCGCAGGCGGTGATCGACGGCAATCTGGAAGAGGCCGCCAAGCACTGCAAGACCCAGGCCGTGTATTCGCCCGAAGTGATCGAGTGCCTGGGGAACATGAACGAATTGTCACGCATCATCCGCAAGCGCCGCCTGCACGACGGCATGATCGTGCTGCACCTGCCGGCGGTGGAACTCAAGTTCGACCCCACCGGCCGCGTGGTGGACGCCCACCCCGAAGACGACGCCTTCACCCACACCCTGATCGAAATGTTCATGGTGGAAGCCAACGAGGCCGCCGCCCGCCTGTTTTTCACCCTGGGCGTGCCGATGGTGCGCCGCAACCACGGCGAGCCCGATCCGATGCGCTTGGCCGACCTGGAGCAGGTCGCCCGCTCGGTGGCGGTCAACCTGCCGGCCAAGCCGGGCCGCAAGGACCTGCAGAAGCTGCTCGACACCACCCGCGGCACGCCCAAGGAGCAGGCCGTGCACATGGCCGTCTTGCGCTGCATGATGCGCGCCGAATACGGCCCCGAGCATATCGGCCACTTTGCGCTGGCCAGCGAGCATTACACCCACTTCACCAGCCCGATCCGCCGCTACCCCGACTTCGTGGTGCACCGCGGGCTCAAGGCTGCGATTCAGGCCTGCGAAGCGCTCGGCATTCCCTGTTCCTTCGGTCTGGGCAAGGGCAAGCCGGCGGACAAGAAAAAGGTCGGCGCCGCCATGCGCGCCGACAAGCGCGTGCCCGACGAGCAGGGCATGTTCGAGGTCGGCGCGCACTGCTCCCTGACCGAACGCAACAGCGCCGAAGCCGAGCGCGAGCTGCGCAAGTTCCTGGTCATCCAGTTCCTTTCCGAAAAAATCGGCGAGAAGTTCGAGGCCACCGTCACCGGCACCATGGGCGCCGGCGCCTTCTTCCAGATCGATCAGTTCCTGGTGGACGGCATGGTGCCCTGCGAAATGCTGCCCGGCACCGGCCGTTGGAAGCACGACCCGCGCACCAACACCCTGCAATCCGCCAGCCGCGTCATCGGCGCCGGCGACCGCTTCATCGTCAAGATCACCAAGGTGGACATGCCCCGCCGCCAGCTCACGCTGGAAGTGGTGGAGGCCATCAAGGGCGCCTCGTTCCGCCAGACGGTGGACCCGTCGGCCTTTGCCAACCCCAAAGTGGCAGCCCATGCGGCAGCCCAACAAGCCGGCAACGCCCAAGGCGGCAGCCAGAGTGGCCAAGGTCGTCAAGGCGGTCCCGAGCGCGGCGGTCGCAAGCGCGGTGGCCAGGGCGGCCACGGCGGCGGCCCGCAAAACCAAGGCCCCAACCGGCCAAGGTCGGGCGGCAAGCCGTCGGGGCATTCCGGCGGACACAACAAGAGCGGCGGCGGCCGGGGCCGCTAAGGGCCTATCCCAATAACCGGCTGGCTCGCGCGGCGGGGGATGTGGGTGCGGCAGTTGCGCCTGGGTCAACCGGCCATTGCCGGGTCGCTCACGCCCAATGTTCCGGTCTCCATCCGGCCGGCCAGCCGCTGCGCGAAATTTGCCGCACCGGCGACGGTGATGCGGAAGTCGTACCAATTGAAACTGTGCCCAAGGTCCAGGATGAGGGTGGTCCGCTGGCCCGGGGCCAGGGTTTGGGATTGCCCGGCGGCGCCGTAGGCGCAATCGGCGATCTCCACGGTCAGCGGGCCGCCTGCCCCGGTGTGGGCAAGGCTGAGCGCCAGGTTGCCGCTCGGTTTGCCGCCGGACATCTCGCCGTCGCAGGAGATTGCCAGATCCGGATCGTTCAAGTCGCCTTGGAATTCCCGGTAAAAGCCGTTGGGGCCATGGGCGCGCAGGTGGTAGGTGCCGTTTTCGAATGCCGCCACCGGCCAGGTGCCCGCCGCGCCGCCGCCGGCGATGGCGGCGTAGGACCACATGCGCGTGTTTTCCCCACTGTATTTCCCGGGGGCGTAAACATTGAATGCCGCCCCGGCGGCGTCCGCGCCGAAGGCGGCATCGCGCGCCTCGAAGGTGACGGCAAAGGTTTGGTCGGCGCGGTTGAGCCGTCCTGAAGCGTGCAGTTCATACGGCAGCGGGCAGGAAGGCCGGGTGCCCGGCTCCTGCCTGGGCAGCGCGTCGCAGTCGCGCGGATTCGCGCGCAGCTTCGCGCATTCTTCCGGCGTCAATGCGCGTCCCGGCGCCGGAGCGGGCCGGAATTGCGCCTGGTGGATGCCGGCGACGAACGGGGCGCGCGCCACCGGCTCCGGCAACGGCGCGTTGGCGCCGCTTTCGGGGAGGAAGGCCGAAGTCAGGTCGCCGCACACCGCCCGCCGCCAAGGGCTGATGTTGGTTTCGCGCACCGCCGTGCCGGTTTTCTTTTGCGTGAATTTTTCCAGGAATTGCAGGACCGAAGTGTGGTCGAACACCTGCGAGTTCACCCGTCCACCGCGCGTCCACGGCGAGGCGATCACCATCGGCACGCGGAAACCCAGCCCGATCGGGTGCCCATGCTCATCGAATTCTCCGGCGGTGTCGAGCCCTGGCGATGCCGCGCCGGTGGACGCATCCCCGGCGGGTGGGGGCACAAAAGGCGGCACATGGTCGAAGTAGCCATCGTTTTCGTCATAGGTCAGGATGAAGATGGTTTTTTTCCACACCTTCGGGTCCGCCGTCAGGATGTCCAGCGCCTCCGACACATACCACGCGCCGTACCAGGCGCTGTCGGGGTGGTCGGAGCATTTTTGCGGGGCCACCAGCCACGACACGGCGGGCAGCACGCCGGCTTTCACATCGGCACGGAACTGGTGGAAGAGGTCGCCCTTGGGCACGTTGACCGACCGCCTGTCCGCGCCGTCGGCATAGGGCATGGCTTCCAGCTCGTGCCGGTTCGCGTCGCCGGCGTTGACGGTGAAAGCCCGGGTGTGCAGGGCCCGGTCGCGCGCCGGGAGTTTGGCGAAGGCGGCGGGCGAAAATGCCACCAGAGCTTTTTCCACCTGCGTTCGCTGCCGGCGCAGTCCGGCGAGTTTTTCGGCCAGTTTCGCATCGGCCGGCGCCGCCGCCGACGCGGCCTGGGCTCGGGCGATTTCCGCCGGCAGCGACTCCGCCAGGCGTGCGAGGTGCGCTTGGTGGGCGGCGGCGAATTTCGCGCCGTACTGGGGGAAATATTCCAGCGGGTTGTCGCCGAAATTGCCCAGCCATTCATCCTTCTCCCCCGGCAGGTGGCCGGCCACCAGATCGATCTCGTTTTGGTAAACCTTCCAAGAGATGCCGTGGTCCTCCAGCCGCTCGGGGAAGGTCGTCCAATGCGGGTGGTGGTTGTGGTCCAGTTGCCCGTTGTCCAAGCGCGGCGCCGCATCCTCGGGCCCCTGCACCGTGCCGCTCCACAGGTAGCAGCGGTTGGGCGTGGTGCAGGTCATGGCCGAGCAGAAATGCTGGTCACACACGGTGAACGCGTCGGCCAGCGCGTAGTAAAAGGGGATGTCGCGCCGGTCGTAGTGGCCCAAGGTCAAGGGCAGGCCGGCATACTGGTGGGCGCCGGACTGCTTGGCCATCAGCCATTGGTCGTGCCGGCCGCGGTTGAAGGCCTCCACCTGCGAGCCCCGGCTGTGGGGCAGGCAGCCGGTCCAGGTGGATTTGGAGTTGTGGATGTCGAGGCGGAACGGGGTGTGGGTTTTGCCGTCGCCGCCGGTTTGGCACCATACCGGCAGCCCGTCGGCCAGCGTGATGGCGCGCGGGTCGTTGAAGCCGCGCACGCCCCGCAGCGCGCCATAGGCATGGTCGAATGAACGGTTTTCCTGCATCAGGATGACGACATGTTCGGCATCCGCCCAAGTGCTGCCCGGCTCGGGATCAATCATGAGCGCGCGCGACAGGCAGCCCGGCAGGGCGTGAAAGGCGCCCGTGGCACCCGAAAGCAGGGCGGCGTTTTTGAGGAAGTCGCGGCGGGTGTGCATGGGGGGTGGGAAGGCCAACGGGGTGGGTGTGGGACGCCGGCTGCCGGGAAGCATTACAGGGGGCTCTGAAGAAAAAGCAGTCCAGGCCTTGAATGTTGCCGGGTGATTCGGGCGGAGGTTCAGATCACAGTCTGATGTGGTGATGAAGAGGTATTTTGTTGTCGAAGAACTTGGAATTAAGAACCGATTACAAAATCGAGGCGAACCCATGACGGGAAGGTTTGGATAAATTTTGTTGTAGAATCAAGGAGTGGTTGATTCTTATTTTTTGGGATCGTCCTTAGATGGGCTTGGAGGGGATGTCATGGGCTTGGCCACTACAGGTGGATTAGGGTTTTGGATCGCCTTTTTGATTGGGTTTTTGTCGGGTGTCAGGTTCTGGTCCGGTACAGGGGGTACAACTACACTCACTACAAGACATACTTCCAATACAATCAAAACAACCAAAAAAAATATCTGCGGGCCGACCATCATCCAAAATTTAACTGGATCATTCCTTCTATAAAACCTTTCCGCTTTTCCATCAAATCCTAAATCTTCGATCTTAATCAATGGAGTCTTCCAGGTTGCAGCACAATAGGTATATCCATCTCGAATTTGACGTGAAACACGCGAAAAAATCAACAGTATCATAACGCCAAGCGATATAATTATAACTATTGCGTAGTATTTCATGATTAACTGTTACCCTGCTTACAGGTTGTTTTCACTTTGATAAGAGATGATAAGAGATAGGAAAGAGATAGGACAGGCGACTGTTGCTCGGGCGTTTTGAAAAATCCCATCCATCCCCTCCCCCATTGGTTTTTGCGT
>CAZKVP010000021.1:3712-41079 GCA_964556215.1 uncultured Phycisphaeraceae bacterium | reverse complement strand
TACCATCATGAGTACCCCACTTTTCAGTTTGATTCAAGCCCAAAGCAATCCCCACCGCGGTGAAACGGTGAATGTGGGCATTCTTGCGCTCCGCAATGGACGCTTGGATGTTCGCGTGGGTCCGACGGCGCACAAGCGCGTGGTGCGTGCTTTTTCGCCGTGGGTAAAAAGTGCGGAGTGGGTGAAGCAATCCTTGGAAATGTTTGTTTCATGTCTCCATGAACTTGACGCGACTCCGGAAGCTGTGGCTCAATTCAGAGGGCGTTTGGCCAATCAATTTGCATTGACTGATTGGCGCTCATTTGATGGCGATGTGGACGCGATCTTTGACCTGTTGGTGGAGCCTGCATCCGCACCCACAAAAAGAACCGGGAGCAGAACCCCACCCTCTTTGGCGATGATGGTTAATCATCTTCGACCACTTATCGATAGCGAAGTGGTCAAAGTGCATCAGGAAATCGAAATCCCCTTGTTGCCACGAAAATTTTCATCAGACCTCACCTTCATGAACGGGAGTTTCAATCTCGTTTCCATCAAGCGGTTGAATCCGACGAATTGGAATGCCATTGAGCATCTCTCCGCCGTCGGACAAATCGTCGCCCGCAAGGGCGTTGTCGGGCATGAAGGCGAGGGGAATGTCAAACTAACCGCCATATTGGATGTTGTCAATGGATCCTCTCAAACTGAGGCTGACGATTTCTTTGGAAGAGGTCGAGAGTTCCTCAGAGAGACCTGCGGAGTATCTGTGTTAGATGAGACTGAAGCAGAGCAATTTGCAGAAACCATCTCCCGTACGGCGCATCTGTAATTTAATTTTTCCAGCACCCGCCTTTTTAGGCGGGTGTTTTTTATTGGCGGCATGCTTCTTTTCAGCGGGACTGGTGTCCCGCGTTCCCAGGTTCCCCCACCCTTCCCCCGCCCCCTGGTAAAACTCCCCTCATGCCCTCCCCAAAAAACTGGACCCCCACCCAAACCCTCGCCACCTTTCACCTCTACCTCGGTGAATCCTTCGGCCGTCTCCATTCCCGCAACCCCGACATCATCACCCTCGCCTCCGCCCTCAACCGCACGCCTTCCGCCGTGGCGATGAAAGCCTGCAACTTCGCCGCGCTCGATCCGGCCCTTGACCGCAAGGGCTTGTCCGGCGCCTCCGCCCAAGACAAACAACTCTGGCAAGACTTCGCCAACAACCCGGCGCAAGTGTTATTGCAAGCCCGCGATGCCTACACCCAAGCCATGGAAACCACCCAAGCACAAGTGGGAGCGAATGAGGAAGACTTTTTACTTGCGGGTGAGGACGCCCGCGCTCCCATTCCCACCGAAACCACCGCCACCGTCAAAGTCCGCCTCACCCAAGCCCTGTTCCGCCGCACGGTGTTGGCGGCTTATGGCGCAAGTTGCGCCATCTCGGGCTTGAACATCCCAACCCTGCTGGTGGCCAGCCACATCATTCCGTGGGCGCACGATGAAAAGCGCCGCGCCGATCCGCGCAATGGGATTGCGCTTTCATCGTTGCATGACAAAGCCTTTGATCGCGGACTGCTGTCCTTTGACGCCGACCATCGCCTGATCCTTTCAACCCCATTGCGCCTGGCCGCGCAAAACAATCCAACCGGCGAAACCTGCTTCCTCAAACCCGAAGGCCACCCCCTGCGCCTGCCCGAACGCTTTCTCCCCGACCCCGCCGCGCTGGCCTGGCACCGCGCGCATGTGTTCAAGGCGGCGTGAAACTCGCGCGCCCCTTTCCGCCCCCAAGACAAATGTTCGGCAATTGACAGGGTATTGAATTGTGTCTATTCTGCCCCCATGTCAAAAATAAAAGTCCTCAACCACGACATCACGGTGCAAATCCAAAATGAAGCAGACTACATCTGCCTCACCGATATCGCGCGTTTCAAGGAGGCCGAGCGTACTGACGACCTGATCCGAAACTGGCTGAGAAATCGCAACACGATTGAGTTTCTCGGCATTTGGGAGCACTTGAACAACCCGGGATTTAATCCCGTGGAATTCGACGGGTTTAAAAAAGGCGCCGGCTTGAACAGTTTCACGCTGACCCCGAAACAGTGGATTGAAAAAACAGGGGCAATTGGCATCGTGTCCAAAGCCGGCCGATATGGGGGTACTTTTGCCCACAAAGACATCGCTTTTGAATTTGCGTCGTGGATTTCCGTGGAGTTCAAACTCTACTTGATCAAGGAATTTCAGCGTCTCAAAGAAGACGAGCACAAGCAATTGGGCTGGGACATCAAGCGCAACTTGGCGAAAATCAATTACCGCATCCACACGGATGCCGTCAAGACGAACCTTCTGCCGCCAGAACTGTCCAAGGCGCAGACGGGTTTGATCTATGCGTCAGAGGCAGATGTGCTCAACATGGCTTTATTTGGTTTGACGGCAAAATCTTGGCGGGAGCAAAACCCAGATGTGAAAGGCAATGTTCGCGACGACGCCAATGCAGCACAATTGGTCTGCCTCTCCAACTTGGAAAACCTGAACGCTTTGTTCATCACGCAAGGATTCTCGCAATCCGATCGTTTGGAAAAATTGAACAGAATCGCCATTCATCAAATGAAACTGCTGGTCGAGGATGTTGGCATCAAACGATTGGACAGAAAAAAATGAATGCGCATGATCTCCCCTTCCCATCCAATAAACCATCATTTTCGACTCGGGCCCCGCGAAGCTCATCCCACTTGAAATAAGCATTCCCTTTTTCAGCGTCTGCCAGCCCGCGCTCCCAGGTTTGTTGCAAGCCCGCGATGCCTACACCCATGCGATGGCGCAAGCCGCAGGGCAAGCGGGGGAGGATGCGGAGGATGTGTTTTCTGCGGCCCTGGAGAGCCGCGCTCCCGGGGTCACCGAAACCACCGCCACCGTCAAAGTCCGCCTCACCCAATCCCTGTTCCGCCGCACGGTGTTGGCGGCTTATGGCGCAAGTTGCGCCATCTCGGGCTTGAACATCCCAACCCTGCTGGTGGCCAGCCACATCATTCCGTGGGCGCACGATGAAAAGCGCCGCGCCGATCCGCGCAATGGGATTGCGCTTTCATCGTTGCATGACAAAGCCTTTGATCGCGGACTGCTGTCCTTTGACGCCGACCATCGCCTGATCCTTTCAACCCCATTGCGCCTGGCCGCGCAAAACAACCCGACCGGCGAAGCCTCCTTCCTCAAACCCGAAGGCCACCCCCTGCGCCTGCCCGAGCGCTTTTTGCCAGATCCAGCGGCGCTGGCTTGGCATCGGGAATATGTGTTTCAGGCGGCGTAGAGCGATGCCCGAAATGAAGGGGCTGTCGGCGCGCAATCTGAAATACATGCGGGCGTTTGCCGCTGCTTGGCCGGATCGGTCAATTGTGCAAGCGCCGCTTGCACAATTGACCTGGTATCACCATCTCACGCTGCTTGAAAAATTGGATAACCCGCAAATCCGTCTTTGGTATGCGTCCAAAACAATCCAACATGGCTGGTCGCGCAACATTCTGTTTTTTCAGATTCAAGGCCAGGCCCACCAGCGGGAGGGCAAGGCGCAGAACAATTTTCTGGAAACGCTCCCACCATTGGACTCCGATATGGCGGATCAGGTGTTCAAAGATCCGTATTTATTCGATTTTTTGGGTACGGACGCACCGCGCCGGGAAGCGGAATTGGAGCGCGGGTTGGTGGATCACATCCAGAAATTTTTGCTTGAACTTGGCCAAGGCTTCGCTTTTGTCGGGCGTCAGGTTCAACTGGAAATTGGCGATGAGACCTATTGCCTTGACCTGCTTTTCTACCACTTGAAATTGCGTCGCTATGTGGTCATTGAACTCAAGGCCAGAAAATTCACACCAGGGGACGGCGCGCAGTTGGGGATGTACATGACTGCGGTGGACAGGTTGCTTTCGCATCCTGATGACAAGCCGACGCTCGGCCTGCTTCTGGTGCGTGAGAAGAACCGCATGTTGGTGGAGTATGCGCTTGGCGGCAGTCGGCAGCCCATCAGTGTGGCGGAGTGGGAAACACAGTTGACGGAGTCTCTACCCGAGGAGTTCAAGGGTTCTCTGCCGACGGTGGAACAAATTGAGGCGGAACTTGATGCAGATATGGGTTGAGGCGCCTGCCCGAGCGTTTCTTGCCCGACCCCGCCGCGCTGGCCTGGCACCGCGCGCATGTGTTCAAGGCGGCGTAGGCAACTATCGAGGAATCCTCGGCAGTTGCGATTCAATCGCAGTAATCAGTTGGTTCCTTTTTGGAAACAACTGATTACTGACCCTCCGATAATTTTTATGGGGCAACAAGAATAGGCAACTATTTCCAAAATGGAAATAACTGCCTATTTGGACTTTGATGCGCTCTTGAGTATGTGCAAATCTTGCACATACTGCCACCGATGGCAAATCCTACAAAACCAAGTTCTACAGCCTCGATGTCATCATTTCCGTCGGCTACCGCGTGAAATCGCTTCGCGGCACGCAGTTCCGCATGTGGGCGACCCAGCGCCTGCGCGAATACATCGTCAAAGGCTTCGTCCTTGACGACGAGCGCCTGAAAAACCCGGACCCGCCCCATTTACTTCTTCACCACGGCCTTCAAACTCCCCAACCCTTTTTCAAACTGCTCCCCGCACAGTTTGTCGCAGTCAACGAACAGGCCGAACAGTTTGCCGACGAAGGGCTGCTGGCCGTACATGCTCCAGGTGACTTTGGTTTGATCGCCGACTGGCGTGAAGGTGAAGTCGCAGGTGCAGGTGCTGGCCATGGGTTTTCTGAATTCCATCTTGAAGCGAAGCAATTCGCCCGGCTTGCTTTCGATGAGGGTGCTGGTGCCTACGCCCACGTCGCTGTTGCCAGACCAACTGCAGGCCGCGCCCACGCCCGATGGCGGGCCGGAGAAAGTGTTTTTGACTTGGGGGTCCAACTTGGACCACGGGTTCCACGCCTCAAACTTGCGCGGATCGTTGACCTGCTCAAACAGGACTTGTGGCGAGGCCGGCAACACTGCGCTGCGCTCGATGCGGAAGGTGTCGGGTTGCAGGGCGGCGATGACCAGCACGGTGGCCACCACGGTGACGATCAGAGCCAGCGCGCCAAGGAGGATTTTTTTGAGCATGGGGCGGGGGGTAAGCGGGGGAGGGGAAAGCGCCATCATAACTTTTCCCCCAACCCCATCACCTCCTCCACAAACGGCGAAGGCTTGTCCCTGTCCGCCACCAACCACACGCCTTCTCTGGCGCGGGTCAGGGCGACGAAAAACAAACGGCGCTCTTCGGCATGGGGGAAGGGGTCGCCGGGCTGGACCAGGTGCAGCAAGGGGTCGCCCTTGCGCGATGAGGGGAAGTGCCCGGCGGTCAAATCAAGGATGACCACAAAGTCGGCCTCCAAGCCTTTGGCGGCGTGGATGGTTTTGGCTTCGAGGCGCAATTGCGGGAAGCGTTGGCGCAAGCGTTCAACCTGGCAGGTGCGCAGGGTGGCGCCGTAGCGGGTCAGCAGCAGGACGCTGGGGGCGGTTGATTGAGTTGCGCTTGCTTCACTGGACCGAGAGTCTCCGACTCTCGACAAGCACCGCATGCCTTTTTTCACGAGAGTCGGAGACTCTCGGTCCCGGGAAACCAGTGAAGAAATTTGCGCCAAGGCTTCTTCTGCGCCGTCGCGCGGGCGACTGGTGCGCACCACGCACACGGGCTGCGGCGCGCCTTGGCGCAGGGCCAGCATCGGTGCGCGTTGGTGGCGGGGATCTTGGCCGATGAAATCCTCCGCCATGCGGGCCAAAGACGCGCCCATGCGGAAGGTGGTGCGCTGCTGTGCAACTTCGCAGGCGCTTGGGGCCAGGCCCAAAGCGGCATTGAGCTGGCGCAATGCGTTGGCCTCGCTGCCGCTGAAACCGAAGATGGCTTGGCGGTCGTCGCCGACGGCGAACAGGGTGCGGGCGCAAATGCAGGTTGGAGCGCGGGTGTCCTCACCCGCTGGTTGCTTGGGTGTGTGTGCGGGTGGGGACACCCGCGCTCCTTCTCCCAACACCGCCCGCAGCAACCCCGTCCGCGTCGGCGACAAATCCTGCGCCTCATCCACCAGCACCGCCGCGAAGGGATTGGTCCACGCGCCCGATGCGGCGGCCTGCGTTGCTTGCGCAATCAGGCCGTCAAAGTCCACTGCATCCTCTTGCGCCAATGCGGCGTGATAGGCGGCGGCCAACGGTTCCATCAAATCCAAAAACGCCGCCGAGCGTTCGCGCCAACGGCCTTGGTTCAGGCGCGCGCGGCAAGTGGCCAGCGTTTCGCCGCGTGCCCCAAGCAAGCGCAAAAAGTTGGCGGCCAAGGTCGCCAGGCGGCTGACCGTGTGGCGGCGGTCCAACTTGTCGCGCACCACTTCCCATGCCAGCGGCTTGGCCACCACGCCAGCTTGCGCCAAGCGCAGGGCCAGCATCTTGGGCAAAGTGCCGTCCGCCGATTCAAAGGCGCAAGTTTCCACCAAGCGCGTCGGCTGCTTGGCGTGCCAGGCCCGCTTCCATTTCAATTGCGCCAAGTAGCGATCGGGGTCCATGAAGACTGGCGGTTGGCCTTTGCCATCCAAACCCAAATGTTCGATGTACACGCCGTGGGCAGGCAGGAAAAAATCCGGCCGGTAGCGGCCGCCCTCGGGCAACAGCGCCGGCGGAATGGGGCGCTCGTACACATAGTCGATGCCGTGCAAAAACAACCAGTTGGCAATCAGCCATTCGCCCCGGCTGCGCACCCGCTCACCGGCCAGGGTGCGCAAATCCAAGGTGCGCAAGTGCGCGCGCAAATCGTCCCACGAAGCAAAGTCCAAGGCTTCTTGCGCCGGATGCAAATGCCAGGCGAAGAAGGACAGCTGCTGCCCGCGCAAGCGCAAGTCGGCATCCATTGCGTGCAGCAAGGCGTCTTCCAACAGCGTCACTTGCGCCTGCGGTTGGTCGGCCAATGCGGACAAACGCGGCCGCACGCCGGACGCTTGCGCCACAATGTCGGCGGCCAAACCGTGAAAAGTGCGCACCGCCACCAGCTGGCCGGCCGCACCCAGCTGCGCGTGCAGACGCGCGCGCAAAGACGCTTGCGCGCTGCGGGTGAAGGCCAGCATCAGGATTTGCGCCGGCGGCATGCCTTGTGCGATTTGTTGCGCGGCGTGCGCTACCAACCGCGTGGTTTTGCCGCAACCCGGCCCCGACAGCACCAGCCTGTGGCGGGGCGCCGGCGCGGCGGGCGCAACTTCTGCCACTTGCGCCTTGCTTTGCGCCGCCCGCATTTGGCTCCACAAATCCTGCGTGCGGCGCGGGCCAAGACCTTGCAGCGTCCAGGTGCGCGCGGGCGTCACCACCGTCAAGCCGTGCGCAAGTGCGCCGCCGGTGGCGGGCGTCGTTTGCGCTTGGATTTCGCTTACCGCTTGCCAAGGGATGTTCACCATCGCCCCGCCGGGCAAAGCCAGGCGCAAGTGAGAGGCATTCAGAGCGTGGAAAGCGGCGTGCATGGCATTGGGCGTTTATTTTTTTCCGGGAATGCGTTTTGTTTTGGGTGGCGGCAAATAGTTTTGCGCCGTCACCACTCTGCCGCCGGTCTTGGCCTCAAGTTCCAAGCGTGCGCGTTTGGCAATTTGGCCGCCCGAAACCGCTGCAACTTTGTTCTCATCCATGCCGTCGGCCTCCACGCTTTCTGCGATTTGACGGGTTGAAAGCTCGGCCAGCGCGGTGAAAATCAATTCCGCCTCGCTCATGTGATCGCGCAGGTTTTGCGTCGCCAGGCCTTTGAGCTCTTTGTGCTCCCGAACGCCCACGCCGGCCCATTCCTGATGGATGATGTTGGTCAGGATGGCGTATTCCTCACCTTTTTTGATGTCGTGGTCGGCCCAGTAATCTGTCAATTTGTTGCGCGTTTCCTGCCCGGTCATCCGCTGCTGAATCCATTTCTCGCTGCGTCCATGCTTTTGCCAAGTTTCCCGCGCGCGGTCCAAGGCGCGCGCAGGATCGGCCATCTCCTGCATCCGTTCGTGGCCGACCTTGGCCAGCCACAGTTTGATGGGCTCGGCCTTGGGGCTGGGAACGGATTGCACCAAGCGCAGCAGGGTTTCGGGGTCCGCCACATCAGTCAGATACTGTTTGCCGTCGGCAGCCGGCAATTTCAGTCGGTTACATTTTGTAACCGACTGACTCCCCTCCTTGACCAGTCGGTTTTTCAGCACCTTCCAATAATTGCGCGCAGCCTGGAAATCAGGCTGTTGCGTCAGCACTTGGACGATGTCCACCACCGAAAAAAACCAAGTTTCCGTGGTTTCATCGTAGATGCGGCGAATGCGGTGCTCTTCAAACAGGGCAAGGTCTGGCTTCATGGTGAAATGGGTTAGAGGGGCTCGGGATGACAGCATTGTACGGCTTTTATTCGGGCGCGCCATTCTCCCCGTATCCGCCTAAACTTTCCGCCCTATGCAACCGCTTCTTAAAACCGATCTTCCCCTCCCCAACAAGCGCCAAGGCAAGGTGCGCGATGTGTACGATTGCGTCACCACCGCCGGTGAGCCGGCGGTGCTGCTGGTGGCCACCGACCGCCTGTCGGCGTTTGATGTGGTGATGCCCAATGCGCCGGCTGGCAAGGGCATCGTCCTCACCCAGATGGCCGCTTTTTGGTTCAACCTGGTCAAACAGCAGGCTGGCGGTTTGGTCGACACCCATCTGATCTCCACCAACCCCGACGACATCCAGGATTTGTCACAGGCCGACCGCGATCTGCTGCGCGGCCGCATCATGATCGGCCGGCGCGCGATGGTGGTGCCCATCGAGTGCATCGCCCGCGGCTACATCACCGGCTCAGGCTGGAAGGATTACCAGCAGAGCGGCGAAGTCAGCGGCGTCAAACTGCCCGCCGGTTTGCGCCAGTGCGGCAAATTGCCGACACCGATTTTCACGCCCACCACCAAGGCGGCCGAAGGCCACGACGAGCCCATCTCATTCGAAGGCGCATGCCAAGAAGTCGGCACCGAATTGATGACCCGGGTGCGCGATCTGACGTTGTCGCTGTACCAGTTCGGCCACGACTACGCCGCCACCCGTGGCATCATTTTGGCCGACACCAAGTTTGAGTTCGGCATCGCTGAAGGCACCGGCCGCCTGACCCTGATTGATGAAGTGCTGACCCCCGATTCCTCGCGCTACTGGCCGGCCGACAAGTATGAGGCCGGCCGCGATCAGGAGTCTTACGACAAGCAGTTCGTGCGCAATTGGCTGGAGGCGGAAGTCAAGGCCGGCCGTTGGAACAAGCAGTATCCCGGCCTGCATCTGCCGCAGGAGGTGCTGGATGGCACCATGGCCAAGTACCAGGAAGCGTGCGAGAAACTGACGGGAAAGAAGGCGGCGTTCTAAAAAAGACGCTCGCAAAGCAGGCGCGGCGGCTATTCACGTTCACCGTGAAACAACCACAAAACAACGCACGCCCCGGCTTGGGGCGTGCGTTGTTTTCAAATGCGTTGTCGGTGAACGTGAATAGCCGCCGCGCCTGCTTTGCCGCTTTTACCGCAAGTCTGCAAACGCCTCCATCGGCGGGCAGTTGCAGGCCAGGTTGCGGTCGCCGTAGGGGTTGTCGATGCGGCCCACGGTCGGCCAGATTTTGCCGGCGCGCAGCCAGGGCAAGGGGAAGGCGGCTTCGTCGCGGGTGTAGGGGTGATCCCACACTTCCTTGGCGATCACGCGCACGGTGTGCGGGGCGTTCTTCATCGGGTTGTCGGTGGCGCTCCAGCGGCCGCTTTCGATGTGGCCGACTTCTTCCTTGATCTTGATCATCGCTTCGATGAAGCGGTTGAGCTCTTCCAAGGGTTCGCTTTCGGTGGGCTCGATCATCAAGGTGCCGGGCACCGGGAAGGACATGGTCGGGCCATGGAAGCCGAAATCCATCAAACGCTTGGCGAAGTCATCAACGGTCACGCTCTTGATCACGCGGGTGTCCAGGATGAACTCGTGCGCGCACAGGCCGGTTTTGCCGGTGTAAAGAACGGGGTAATGCGCCTTCAGCTTGGCGGCCATGTAGTTGGCATTGAGAATGGCGTACTTGGTGGCTTTGGTGACGCCTTCGGCGCCCATCAGGTTGATGTACATCCACGAGATCGGCAGGATCATGGCGGAGCCGAATGGCGCCGCGCTGACCGAGCCGAAGGCGTGGCCGCCGAGCACGTCGCCGCCGCACTTGATCACCGGATGGCCGGGCAGGAAGGGCGCCAGGTCGGCCACCACGCCGATCGGGCCCATGCCCGGGCCGCCGCCGCCGTGCGGGATGCAGAAGGTTTTGTGCAGGTTCAAGTGGCAGACATCGGCGCCGATTTCACCGGGCGAAGTCAGGCCGACCTGTGCGTTCATGTTGGCGCCGTCCATGTAAACGCGGCCGCCGTGGGCGTGCACCACTTTGCAGATTTCGCGGATGGTTTCTTCAAACACGCCGTGGGTCGAGGGGTAGGTGACCAGCAAGGCGCAGAGGTTCTTTTCGTGGGCTTTGGCTTGCGCCTTGAGATCTTCCACATCAATGTCGCCGTTGACCAGGCACTTGACGGCGACAACTTTCATGCCGGCCACTGCGGCCGAGGCCGGGTTGGTGCCGTGGGCGCTGGTCGGGATCAGGCAGATGTCGCGGTGCTTGTCGCCGCGCGATTCATGCCAAGCGCGGATGGTCATCAGGCCGGCGTATTCGCCCTGCGCGCCGGAGTTGGGCTGCATCGACACGGCCGCGAAGCCGGTGATGGTCGCCAATTGCGCCTCGAGCGAGGAGATCAGTTGGGTGTAGCCCTTGGTCTGCGCGGGGGGCGCAAAGGGATGCATGTTGGCGAAGGCGGGCCAGGTGATCGGAATCATTTCGCTGGCGGCGTTCAACTTCATGGTGCAGGAGCCCAGCGAAATCATGCTGTGGACCAGCGAGATGTCCTTGCCGCACAGGCGATACAGGTAGCGCATCATTTCCGACTCGCTGTGGTGCGAGTTGAACACGGTGTGGGTCAGGAAATCGCTGGAGCGATTGGCGATGGCGGTGGCGCCCTTGATCGCGAGGCTGTCGGCGGAATCGGCCAAAGCCGGCTTGCCCTTGGCTTCGGCCAGTGCGGCCAGCACATCGCTGATGTTTTGCACGGAGGTGGTTTCATCCACCGCGATGGCGATGCGGGTACCCGAGACTTGGCGCACATTGATGCGGCGCTTTTCGCAGGCCGCGATCACCTTGGCGGCGTCGGTCACATCGAGGGTCACGGTATCGAACCATTTTTGGGTGACGACCTTGGCGCCAAGGGCTTTGGCGCCGGCGGCGACCGCGTCGGCGCAGGCATGCACGCGCTTGGCGATGGCCTTCAAGCCTTCCGGCCCGTGATAGGTCGCGTACATGGCGGCGGTGATGGCGAGCAAAACCTGCGAGGTGCAGATGTTGGAAGTGGCCTTTTCACGGCGGATGTGCTGCTCACGGGTGGACAGCGCCATGCGGTAGGCAGGGTTGCCTTGGGCATCCTTGGACAAACCGATCAAGCGGCCCGGCATGCGGCGCAGGTGATCCTGCTTGCAAGCCATGTAGGCCGCGTGCGGACCGCCAAAGCCCATCGGCACCCCGAAGCGTTGGGTGGACCCGATGGCGATGTCGGCGCCAGTTGCGCCCCATTCGCCGGGAGGTGTAAGCAAGGCAAGCGAAAGAATGTCGCAGGCCGCCACCACTTGCGCGCCGCTCGCGTGGGCCTTGTCGGTGAGCGCCGCGTAATCACGAATCTCGCCGAAGGTGTCGGGGTATTGCACCAACACGCCGCAGCATTCCGACAAGTCGGCGGCAGAGGCATCGCCCAAACGGATGGCCACATTCAAACCCTTGGCGCGGGTGCGCACCACGGCGATGGTCTGCGGGTGGCAGTGCTCGTCGATGAAAAAAGCGCGGCGCCCCGAGCCGGCATTCAAGCACATGTTCATCGCTTCGGAGGCGGCGGTGCCTTCATCGAGCAACGCGGCATTGGCCACCGGCATGGCGGTCAAGTCGACAATCATCTGTTGGAAGTTCACCAAGGCTTCCAGCCGGCCCTGGGCGATTTCCGCCTGATAGGGGGTGTAGGCGGTGTACCACTGCGGGTTCTCCAGCAAATTGCGCAGGATGACCGACGGCGTGATGGTGCCGGAGTAACCCATGCCGAGCATGGAGGTGAAGACTTCGTTCTGCCCAGCGATGGCGCGCAATTCTTCCAACAGTTCATGCTCGCCGCGCGGCGCGCCCAGATTCAAAGCCTTGGGCAAGCGGATGCCTTGCGGCACCACCGCGTTGACCAGTGCATCCACCGAGTCGTAGCCGCAGGCTTGCGCCATTTCAATGCCCTCGGCATCGGATGGCCCGATGTGGCGGTGGGCGAACAGGTCGGTGGGCGCAAGCGGGGAGGCGGTGGACATGATGAAGGCCGAAAAAGGAGGGGCTATGGGGTTGTCAGGGAGCTGGAAGAGGGGGATTTTAGCGGGGGGAAAGAAGGCGACAGCGCAAAGGGATGGGATTACGGGCGGAAAAGGAATGATTTGGATAAATGTTCGCCTTTTGATAGCATCCGTACACTTGCCGATCTTCATTAATGCGCACTTGTGTGTATCATCTAGGCCAGAGGTTCCATGAACAGCCGGGAACTCATCCAAATCCTCAAGGCGGACGGTTGGTTTGAAGTCGCCTGCGAAGGCTCTCACCATCAATTCAAGCATCCGACCAAACCGGGACGCGTGACCGTCATGCATCCCCACCGCGATTTCAAACCCGGAACGCTCATCAGCATTTTCAAGCAGGCGCAACTGGAACGGCCGCGCCAGGTTCACAAGAAAAAGGAGAAGCAGCCATGACCAAATACTTGATCGGCATCGAAGGAAAAGCCGGCGACTTCAGCGCCTTCTGTCCGGATGTGCTCGGCTGCGCCTCCGGCGGAAAATCCATCGAAGATGTCAAGAAAAACATGGTCAACGCGCTGGCCTTTCACCTCGGGGACGACCGGATTCCAGCCCCCTCCGACCCCGCCAAAATCATGGCCGATCCCGAATGGGCGGATTTGCCGGATGTGATGTGGACCTTTGTGGAAGTGCCGGTGACCGTTGAGGAACAAAAGCCGATGCGGGTCAACATGTCGCTGCCTTCCTCCCTGCTGCACGAAGCGGAGCGTTGGGCCAAGCGGCACGGCACAACGCGGTCGGGCTTGGCGGCGGTCGCCATGCGGGAGTACATGGCGGCGCATGGGTGAGGGGGTGAGAGAGAAAAAGTTGGACCAATACCAGCGTGTCCACTAGCATCCGGCGACGATTTATCCAGAACCCCGCATTTGAGAGTGCAAGCATGGACATGAAAAAAATCATGAAAAAAGTGGGGTGGGCGCTCCTCCCCTCTGAGTTTTCAGCATGGTTTGGCCCGTCACAGCCTGCCTCGGAGTCAAAGGCTTCCTCTATTTTGACTGCCGTCGTGGGCGGAGCCTCCTCGTTGATCCTTGTTTTTTTTGGCTTTGCTTTTTTCATTTTCATCATCGCAATAATCGCCTGCGAAGGAAAAGCGGCAGACAAGACGCTGGCCGTTGGAGTGTTTGTGGTCGCACTTGTCGTGGTTGCTGGCCTGCTGTTGAAAGTTTCGGCTGCGGTCAGGAACGCTTCCCTGAAAAAATCCGATGATGAACTCACCCGCGTCCTCCTGCCCACCCACCTCTCCCCCTGGGCCATCGCCGCCGGCTACCTTGGCCTGTTCAGCCTGATCGTATTGCCCGGGCCCTTGGCCCTTTGGTGCGGCATCAAAGCCATCCGCGACATTCGCGGAAATTCCCAGCGCCATGGCATGGGCCGGGCCTTGTTGGGAGTGGCGATGGGCGGATTGGCCACGGTTGTTTTGATTTGTTTGGTTATTTGGTTTGTGGGCCGCAAAATCGGGCGGCATTGAACTTCGCCATTTTCCTTGCCCTTTCCCAAAATCCGCCCTATCGGCGGGGGGTTTTGTTCCACCCTCCTTGCAAACTCTGTCCCTATCCATAATCCCATGTAAAAAAACCGTTTTTGCGTCCTGCATCGACCGTCTTGGTCCGCCCATTCCTCCCCCCACCTAAGATGCCCCCGCCTGCCCCGTCTCCCAGGCAAGAGCCCCTTATGACCCCCGCCGCCTTCCAAACCCTGCTGGAATCCACCATTGCCGCCTACGAGCGGCGCTTGGTGGGCTACGCCTTCCGGGTGCTTGGCGACCAGGAAGAGGCCCGCGATGCCGCGCAGGAAACCTTGATGAAGTTGTGCCGGCTCGAGCCCGATGTCTACGAACGCGAGGTGGCCTGCCACCTGGAGGCCTGGCTGTTCACCGTCTGCCGCAACGGGGCGCTGGACAGGTTGCGCAAAAGCAAACGGGTGTTCAACACCGAAGACGGCGCGCCCAGCCCCACCGACCACTCGCCCGGGCCGGCGGAGATCGCCGAGACCCGCGAGGAATCCGCGCGGGTGCATGCGTTTTTGGGCACGCTCTCCCTGCGCCAGCAGGAAATCATCCACCTCAAATTCAACACCCAGTTGTCCTACGAAGACATTGCCAAAATCACCGGCATCAGCGTCAACAATGTCGGCGTCACGCTGCATCTGGCGCTCAAAAACCTGAGAAAAAAAATGGAGCAGCAGACAGTGCAAAAGATGGAGAAAGACAAGCCATGAGCCCCCAAGTGCCCCCAATCACCCCCCCGGAAGAGGATCCCCTCCTCACCGCTTACGCGCTTGGCGCTTTGCCCCCCGGCGAATCCGCCGCGGTGGAGGCGCGCCTGCAAAACGACCCGGCGGCACGGGCCTTTGTCGAGGAAATGCGCGCCTTGTCAGGTGAATTGGCCCAGGAAATGGCGGAAGAGGCGGAAGATGAAGAAGCCGGCCTGACCACGGCCCAGCGCCGCGAACTGCGCCAATTGATCGCCAAGCGCGCCCCCAGCCGCATGAAGTTCCCGCGCATCGCGGTGATTTGCGTGGCGGTGGCGATTTTGCTGGCCATGATGATGGTGATGCTGTGGGCGATGCAGCGCAAGCATTGAACCGCGCCCCCCATTCACCGCACCCGCACCGTGATTTGGCTTTCGCCCGCCGTCACCGCCATCGTTTCCCCCACCCTGAGCGCCGCCGACGGCGCAAAAGCACCCAGCGCGATCAGCGCGTGCGCGGGGCGGTCCGCCTGCGCCAGCCGGGTGGAAATACGTTCAAAAGAACCGCCGTCGGCCTGGCTGTTCATGGCGAAGACCAACCAGGCTTCCCCGCTTTGCGCCAGCCATGGATACGCCTGCGACGCCGTGGTTTGCGCTTTGCCGGCCGGTGTTTCCACCGTCAGGGGCAAACCGGCGAGCATGGGCCAACCGGCCAGCAGCATGGGCGCCGGGGTGAAGGCGCAACTGCCGACGCCCCAGTGCTTGCGCACGCTCCACTTCATGCCCGCTTCGCCCACCGTGCCGCCGGCAAAAGCGCCGGCCATGCGCGGGATGACGGCCTCCACCCGGCCGGCCCCGTCATATTCCAACTCGGCAAACACCGCCAGTTGCGCCTCGGCCTGCAATGCATCCGCATCGGCGGGCAGGCGCAATGAATCGCCGGTCAGGGGATAGACGCCCAGGAAATCTTCAGATCCCGGAACAAAAAGCGGGCAGACTCCAAACGGAGCCTGCCCGGGCTTGGTGATCACCTGCAGAATCAGCGCATGGCGGTAAGGCATGGCGCGCTCAGACCGTTTCGATTTCCTTGATCTTGGCGGCGACGGCCTTGTCGGCGTCGGCCTCGAACTTCTTGAGCAATTCCTGCACCTTCTCGGAAGCCTTCTTCACCATGTCCTCGGGGATGGCCAGCTTCTTGTCCTTGCCGGCGGTTTCAATGCCCTTGTTGGCGTCGCGGCGGCCGTTGCGCATGGTCACCTTGGTTTCTTCGCCCATCTTCTTGACGCTGGTGATCAAATCCTTGCGGCGGTCGCCCGAGAGCGAGGGCAGCGAAATGCGGATGGTTTTGCCGTCGGACATCGGGTTGAGGCCAAGGCCGGCCTTTTCGATGCCCTTGATGATGGCCTGGATGGTGCCCTGGTCGAAGGGCTTGATGAGCAGCGCGGTGGCGCCCTCGACGTGGATCATGGCCAGCGATTTGATGTCGCTTTCGGCGCCGTAGGCCTCGACCTTGACATATTCCACCAAACCGGGCGAGGCGCGGCCGGTGCGCACGCCGGCGAGCTCGGAGGACAGGCGGGACAGCGCCTTGTTCATGGCAACTTCGGCGTCGGACTGGAATTTGGCAAGGGGCATGGGGTCTCCTGAAAAGTGGCGGCGGCGGAAGCCGCCGGGGAATGGTAGGCGGGTAGTTTATGGGGATTTCACCGGACCGAGAACGGGGCATGCCCGCAGCCGCCCTTCTTTACAACTTACAATCCCCGCATGCCCCTTTTCCTTTGTGCCGCCCAATCCGTCTTTCAACGCGAAATCGTCCGTCTGGTGCGCCAAAAGGCGCGCGTGGTGGGTTTTCTCGCCATGCCCGTCCTGTTCTGGCTGATGCTGGGCTTTGGCGTGGGCGAAAACTTCAAGGCCGGCGGCGGGGATTACAAAGCCTATTTCTTCCCCGGCGCCCTCTTGATGGTGCTGCTGTTCGCAGCCATCTTCTCCACCATCACCATCATCGAGGACCGGTCGGCCGGCTTCTTGCAGGGCTTGCTGGCCAGCGCGGCCCCGCGCAGCGCCCTGGTCTTTGGCAAGTGCATGGGCTCGGCGACGGCGGCCACGGTGCAGGCCGCACTGGTTTTGGCGCTGGCCCCCTTGGCCGGCATCGCCTTTGATCCGTTGATGATGCTGGCGGCTTTGGGCGCGGCATTTTTGGTGGCTTTCGGCCTGACCTGCGTGGGCTTCTGCATGGCCTGGCCGATGGAATCCTCGGCCGGCTACCACGCGCTGATGAACGTGGTTTTGATGCCGATGTGGTTTTTGTCGGGCGCCATCTTCCCCCTGACCGCCGGCACGCCCTGGCTGCTCAAGGCCATGATGTGGGCCAACCCGCTGACCTACGGCCAAAATGCGCTGGCCGGTCTGCTGCTTGGCGACAAGGCCAATCTCTCGCTCCCGGTCGTGCCCAGTCTGCTCGTCTTCGCCGCCTTCACCGGCGCCGCCTTCACCGCCGCCACCCTGCTGGCCCGCCGGCCGGGAAGGGGTCATTGATGCTGCCCGCCTCCCTGCGCCACCCCAGCGTCATCCTGTGCGCCATCGCCTGCGTGTTGGCCACCGGGATGCTGACCGCCCACGCATTTTTGCCGCATTCGGCCCTTTCAGCCTTCCCGTGGCTGACGGCCAAAGCGGGTCCCAGCGACCATTTTTTGACCGACCCGCTGCCCGCGCCGACTTTGGCGCTTTTGGACGCCGACGGCAAACCCGTCACCCTGGAAACGCTCAAGGGGCGCGTGTGGCTGTGCGACTTTTTCCTCACCCGCTGCACCAGCATCTGTCCGGCGCTGACCCGGCGCTTTTCCGATTTCGACCGCGATTTTTCCGCCGACCCCAAGTATGCGGATATCGGGCTGCTCTCCATCGCGGTGGATCCGGCCCACGACACCCCGGCGGTCCTCAATGATTACACAAAAAAGAAATTGGGCCTTGGCCCCCGTTCGCGCTGGGTGCACGCCACCGGCGCGGACCAAGCGGCCGTCCGCGAAATGATCCGGCGCGACTTCAAACTGTTTGTGGATGACACGGCGGGTGACCCCACCACCCCGGTGGCCCACAGCGACAAGATCATTTTGCTCGATACCCGCGGGCGCATTCGCGGCTATTACGGCGGACGCGACGAAGCGGAGATGGGCATGCTGAAAAACGACTTGGATTATCTGCTGGCGCACCCGCAATAAAAGCGAGATTCCGTGAATCATTACCAAACCGTTCTTGAACAAACCCTGGCCAACTTCGAGTGCACCACCGGCACCGTGCATCTGCTCGACGAGGCGACCGGCCTGCTGAAACTGGTGGCCCATGCCGGTTTGCCGCCGCACCTGGTGCCCATCGTGCAAAGCATCCCGATTGGCAAAGGCATCGCCGGCTGCGCCGCCGAGAAGCGCGCGCCGGTGCAACTGTGCAACCTGCAGACCGACACCAGCGGTGTGGCCAAACCCGGCGCCAAAGACACCCGCGTGCAGGGCTCGCTGGCGGTGCCCATCATTGACGAAGCCGGCGTGCTGCGCGGGGTGATCGGCATCGGCAAGCGGGAACCGTATGAGTTTTTGAAGGAAGAGCAGAAGATGTTGATGAAGATCGCGGGGAAATTGGCGAAGATGGGTTAAGAGCGAGTAGGGGGTTTTCTTTTTGCATTTCTGGCCCTCCAGGCCGAAAGGCGATCCACTTTTTCACCTTCTTAAAACAACCCTTCAATCGTCGCCGTCTTCACCTTCACCCCCAAAAATTGCGCCCCCTTGGCCGTCAGCGCCCGGCCGGCGCGGGTGCGGGCCAGGAATTCCAACTGCAACAGATACGGCTCCACCGCCTGCTCCAGCGTGCCCGAATCTTCACCCAGGGTGGCGGCCACCGCTTCCAGCCCCACCGGGCCGCCGCCGTAGACATTGGCAATGCAGCGCAAATACTTGCGGTCCATTTCGTCGAGGCCCAAGCTGTCGACACCTTCCAAAGTCAGCGCCTCATCCACCAAGGCCTGGGTGATTTTGCCGCCGGCTTTCACTTGCGCGTAGTCGCGCACCCGGCGCAGCAGGCGGTTGGCCACGCGCGGGGTGCCGCGGCTGCGCTCTGCGATGGTTTCCAGCGCAACCTTGGCGTCGCCATCCACCGGCATGCCGAGCAAGCCGGCGCTGCGGATCAAAATGCTTTGCAAATCTTTGACCGCGTAAAACTCCAGATTGTGCGCAATGCCAAAGCGCGAGCGCATCGGGCCGGACAACATGCCGGCGCGGGTGGTGGCGCCGATCAGGGTGAAGGGTTGCAGCGGCAAAGTGATCGAGCGCGCGTGCATGCCCTGATCAATCTGCACATCGATCTTGAAATCCTCCATCGCCGAATAAAGGTATTCCTCAAGCGCAATGGGAAGCCGGTGAATCTCGTCGATGAACAGCACATCGCGCGCCTGCAACTTGGTCAGCAGGCCGACCAAGTCGCCCGGCTTGGTCATGGCCGGGCCGGAGGTGACGGTCAGGTGCGTGCCCATCTCCACCGAAATGATGTGGGCCAGCGTGGTCTTCCCCAATCCCGGCGGCCCGTGCAGCAGCACATGCTCCACCGGCTCGTTGCGGCCGGCGGCGGCGGCCAAGGCAATGTCGAGCCGCTGGGTGAGCGTGGGCTGGCCGACATACTCCTTCAAGCGAGTCGGGCGCAAAGCCGCGCCGAGTTTTTCCTCTTGCAAGGACTCGGTCGGGGTGGCGGTGGGGGTGATGAGGCGTTCTTTGGCCATGGGGGGAGGATAAGACGAGGAAGAAATGACGGCTGCGCTTACTTCACCGCGTCCGGCGTCAAAGGCTGTTGCGCCCCATGACGAAACCCGATGACTTCAATGCGATGGCGTTTTTCCAGAATCCGATAAAGAACAAAATAATCACCGTGCAGTGCCTTGCGCACTTCGAAAGGGAAGGCATCGGTTTCTTCCGCGATGGGGTTGGCCTTGGGCATGTCACCCAAACCGGCGATAACTTTGCGCAAGCCGGAGAGCCAAGGCTGCGCATGCAATTCCGTGCGCTCCAACAGCCACAGAAATTGCGTTGCGATGGCTTTTTCAGCCGCCGGGGAAGAAATGATGTCGTAGACAATGGGCTGGCCGCGCGTCATTTGCTAAGTTTCACCCCATGCTGACGGGCCAGCTCATCAATGAAATCAAGCGCAGGACGGCCCTTCCCCGCTTCCAATTCCGCGACGCTGCGGCGGATGGTCTGAATGGATTCGGCCAATGAAGCCAAGTTGGCCATGCGCTCATATGCCGCAGGTGAAAGAACCACGCCCTCGGCACGCCCGTTGGTGGTGAGCACCTCGGGCCGCCCGGTTTTTTTCAGCCGGGTCAAATGGCGCTTGGTATGGGTGCGAAAATCAGAAACGGAGGTGATGTCTTCGGTGAGGAGCATGGCGGCCTTTCGGTTGGATTCGGACTGAATTCAGTTTAACGGAAAATTTGCCATCTAACAACGGTTGAATTCTCCCCTGCTCCTTGGGAGCGCCCTCCATCACTTCCCCTTCCCCACATGCTCCAACGCCCCCAGCACCAACCCGGCCTGCACCTTGGTCACGAACACGCGGGAAGTCAGCACCGGATCCGGGCAAAATTGCGCCACGAAATCCATGCGGAAGATCTGGTCGTTGTGGGCGGTGATCAGCGCGTTGGCATAAGTGCCGGATTGCAGGCTTTCCGGCAGTTTGATGTCGTCATAGATTTGCTTGGGCTGCTGCACGGTGGTCGGTCCGGAGGAACTTGCGCCTTCGGCAACGGTGGCGGCCTCATCCGGATTGGCGGCGTCCGCAGGCGTTGGTTTGTGCGCCGGCGGCGGTGTCACGCCCTGGCGCATCACCTCCAGCATGGCCGGCAACGCGACGCGTGGCACCACCACCCGGGCGACCACCCGAATGGGGATCTCCAAATTTTGGATGAAGTCCAGCACGAATTCATGGGCGCCACTGAAGATCAGCACATCGGTGGCGAACACGCCGGGGCGGTCTTCGTCGGCAATGCGCAGGCGCAGGGGGGAGTCGTTGGACATGGGGGCATCCTAAGGGAGGGTCGGCTTTAGCCGGCCAGCTTGCGCAACGGCCAACGAAAAACCCAAGGGCGGGCGAAGGATCTCCGCTCGCCCTTGGGTTTGTTGGTCTTCCTTCATTCTGGGTCGGGTAAAGCCGACCCTCCTTATTCCCCCGCCACCAAGCCCGCATAAGTCTCACGCTCGCGCACGATTTTGAAGCTGGCACCATCCACCAGCACTTCCGGCGGACGCGGCTGGGCGTTGTAGTTGCTGGCCATCACCATGCCGTAGGCGCCGGCGGTGAACACGGCCAGCAGATCGCCGCGCTTGGTTTCGGGGATGTAACGCTCCTTGGCCAGGTAGTCGCCGCTCTCGCAGATGGGGCCGACGATGTCGACCTTTTCCAAGCCGTCCATCATCAGCGTTTTGCTGCGGTTGGGGGGCACCAAGCCGTTGATCGGCTTGACCGGCCAGGCGAACATCCAGGCTTCGTACAAGGTCGGACGGATCAGGTGGGTCATGCCGGTGTCGACGATGACGAAATTTTTGGCACCGCCCTCCTTGCGGTAGAGCACCTGGCCGACCAAAATGCCGGCGTTGCCGATGATGGTGCGGCCGGGTTCCAAAATGATCTTGCCGCCGGCGTCTTTGAAGGGCTTGAGCAAGGGCACAATGGCGTCGGCATAGTCTTGGTACGACGGACTGGCGGCGGTTTCGTAGTCGGCGGCAAAGCCGCCGCCGATGTCAAGCGTCACCACCTCATGGCCGGCCTGTTTCAAATCTTCAATCAAGATCAGCGCCTTTTCGATCGCCTTCACATACGGCTCGGGCGAATAAATCGGGCTGCCGATGTGCAGGTGGATGGAATCCAATTTGAGGAAGGCGTCGGCGCCGTAGGTGTCGAAGAACCGCTTGGCGCGGGCGATGTCCACGCCGAACTTGGTTTCCTTGCCGCCGGTGGCGGTCTTGGCGTGGGTGCGGGCGTCGGCCACATCGGGGTTCACGCGCAGGGCGCCGTGGGCTTGCTTGCCCAGGCGCTTGGCAATGGCGGCGATGTTTTCAAATTCCGCTTCACTCTCGATGTTGAACCAGCCGATGTTGGCGTTGATGGCGGCTTCGATCTCGCTGTCGGTCTTGCCGACGCCGGCGTAGACGATTTTGCCCATGTCACAGCCGGCCTTTTGAGCGCGGAACAATTCACCGCCGGAGACCACATCCATGCCGCTGCCTTCGGCGATCAGCGCGCGCAGGATGGACAGGTTGCCGCAGGACTTGATCGAATAGCAGACGATCGGATCCAAAGGCGCAAACGCCGCCTTGAGCGCCTTGAAGTGGCCGGTGAAAGTCGCCTTGGAATAAATGTAGGCCGGGGTGCCGACCTGCTTGCAGATGTCGGCCACGGAGACTTGTTCACAGAAGAGTTCGCCGTTTTTGTAGTTGAAATGGTCCATGGGCTGAAAATGGGGTAAGTTCGCGGGATGCGGGAAAGAAGGCGAGAATGATAGCGTTTTGGATTACGCTACCGATGCCCATGATCTACCTCGACCACAACGCCACCACCCAACCCGCGCCAGAAGTGGTGCGGGCGATGCTTGGGGTCTTGGAAAACGCCTGGGGCAACCCCAGCAGCACCCACCGTTTCGGGCAGGAGGCCAAGGCCCAACTGGAGCTGGCCAGGCAGACGGTGGCCAAGCTGATCGGGGCCAAACCCAACGAGCTGCATTTCACCTCCGGCGGCACCGAAGCCAACAACTGGGCCTTGCTTGGCCTGCTTGCGCCTTTGGGTGGCACCCTCAAAAACGGGCTGGTGACAGCCAAAATGGAGCATCCATCAGTGCGCACGGTGGCCGAGGACCTGGAAAAATCCGGCCTGCCTGTGCGCTGGATTCCCCTGGAACCCGGCGGCGAAATCAAGGCCGAGGCCGTGGCGCTGGCGGCCGAAGCGCTGGCGCGTGAAGTCGCCCAAGCCGGCGGCGACCGCGTGGTGGTGTCCCTCATGTGGGCCAACAACGAAACCGGCGTCATCAACCCGATCCGCGCCATCGCCGACGCTTTGGACGCCGTGCGCGCCCGCCTGCGCGAAGCCGGCGTGGCGGTGAAACTCTTTTTCCACTGCGACGCCGTGCAGGCCGTGGGCAAAATTCCGGTGGACGCCATCGGCAGCGGTGTGGATGCCCTGACTTTGTCCGCCCACAAAATCCACGGCCCCAAGGGCATCGGCGCTCTATGGTTGCGGCGCGGCACCAAGCCGGCCCCGCGTTTTCGCGGCGGCGCGCAGGAAAAGGAATTCCGTCCCGGCACCGAAAACATCGCCGGCGCGGTGGGTTTCGGCATGGCGGCGGAATTGGCTTCACACTTTTTGGCCGACCCGCAGGCCCAGGAACAATTGCGCCTCACCCGCGATCACCTGGAAGCGCAAATTCTGGCCTTGGTGCCCGAAGCGCAAATCAATGCCGCCAACTTGCCGCGTTTGAACAACACCTCTTCGGTTGCTTTTCCCTATCTGGAAGCCGAGGCCATTTTGGTCGGTTTGTCGGAGCAGGGCGTGTGCGCCAGCGCCGGCAGCGCCTGTTCCTCCGGCTCCATCGAAGCCTCGCCAGTACTGTTGGCCGCCGGCATCCCGGAGCCCCTGGCCCACGGCACGGTGCGCCTGAGTCTGGCCCGCACCACCACAGCCAAAGAGGTGGATCAGGCGGCGCAGGCGATGGCCAAAGTGGTGGTGCGTTTGCGCAAGTTAATGTAGACGCGCCGGCTCGGCGCGTTCACGGGAGACGACCCAAAAAACAACGTGCGCTCCGAGATGGAACACGCGTTGTTTTCAAATTCATTTGCGGTGGACGCAGCCAGCGTCCGCGTCTACTTTTTTCCGCGCACTTTTTCCATCAACCGTTCCAAGGCCGCGTCCACGCGCGGGTCTTGCGGATCCACATTGTTGTGGCCGGCGCCGGAGAATGCCAAGATACCCGTCGCCCATTTGGTTTTCACATGGCTTTTGAACATGCCGGCTTTCATTTTGACGTTTCCTTCTTCTTGTCCACCACCGGTTTTTCCACCTTCACCGGCTTGATCCGCACTTTGATTGGTGTTCCCACTTCGGGGATTTTCGGAGTATTGCAGATCAAATCCTCACCTTCACTGTTGTTCTCCTTGGTCTTCTTGCTGTGGGGCGCCAGCACTTCATCACCAAAATGCACCAGCGAAGCAATGTTGCCCTCACCATCGGCCATGTAAGTCATGCCGCCGTTGATGTCTTTGATCATCCGCGATCCGGTGAACAGCCAACGGTCATTGACTGATTCTTTTTTGGTTTTGGCATCAATCAACCATTCGTTGGCGGGCATTTCCACTTCTTTTTCCACTTCCTTTTCGGCACCCGGTTCACCTGTTTTCACTTTGGTTTTGAAAATGAAAAACAATTCCACCTCGGGGCCTTTGGCTGGCACCGCCACGGGTTGATCCTTTTCTGGCCCAACCCAACGGATGGAACGCGGCGCACCCGGCTCCAGGCCTAAAAGGAGCAACGCCAGGTGGATCTGGCTGGGTTTGGATTCCGACACCAGAATGGATTCATGTTCGCGGGTCATCGGGGTGCACACCAATGATTCCAGCATGGGGGCATCCCGCAGACACACCTTGGCGTCAAATTCCACCCAATGGTTTTTCGCGTCAATGCGGATGTTCTTGCTTTCCTTGTTGAAACCGGCGATCACCTGTTCGGTGGTGGGGGCCGCTGCCGGTTTGGAATCAGCCGCCATGGCGGAACAGGCCGCCAGAAAAAAACATGAAAGGGAAAGGATGCGCATGGATGGATTGTAGGCTTGTTGCTGTTGGCGAAGACTTCTGGGAATAAGATAGAAATTCTTTCTTCTTCTTAGTCATAAGGCTGTCGGATTGTGGGAAAGCTTTTGGATTGGCCGCATGAATCGGTTGGTTTGATGGGTTTAAGGGTAAAAAAAACTTCGGGGATAATTGTCGGCTTGGGATTTCCAACCCATGTTTTTTTGCGGATGCATCGCCACAGCAATCCGGAAAGGTTAAGTTTGTCGCGGGAAAAAAAGCTTGGCGTTGAATCCAATCAAAATCGACAACTTTCCCATGGTTGTCCACAGTGCCAATGACAGGCTTGTGGTGGGTGGCCATGAAAAAAACCGCACATGGGTGCGGGTTTTTCAATGACTTTTTAATTAGCCTTGCGCCATCTTCGCCGCTTTTGCCTTGGCATCATCCAAGGTGCCGACGTACATGAACGCGCCTTCCGGCAGATCGTCGCCTTCGCCGGCGCAGATGCGCTTGAACGAATCGATGGTTTCGGCCAGGGTCGAGTTGACGCCGGGGAAGCCGGTGAACACTTCGGCCACGTGGAAGGGCTGCGACAGGAAGCGCTCGATTTTGCGGGCGCGGCTGACGATTTGCTTGTCTTCTTCGGCCAGTTCGTCCACGCCCAGGATGGCGATGATGTCCTGCAGCGACTTGTAGCGCTGGAGGATGGACTGCACCTTGCGGGCGGTGTCGTAGTGGTCCTGGCCGATGATGCCGGGGTCCAGGATGCGCGAGGTCGAGGTCAGCGGATCCACGGCCGGGAAGATGCCCTTTTCAGCGATGGAACGCTCCAACACGACGAACGCGTCCAAGTGGCTGAAGGCGGTGGCGGGAGCCGGGTCGGTCAAGTCGTCGGCGGGCACGTACACGGCCTGCACCGAGGTGATGGCGCCCTTGTCGGTGGAGGTGATGCGCTCTTGCAACTCGCCCATTTCGGTGGACAGGGTCGGCTGATAACCCACGGCCGACGGCATACGGCCGAGCAGCGCGGACACTTCCGAACCGGCCTGGGTGAAGCGGAACACGTTGTCGACGAAGATCAGGGTTTCCTTGCCGGAAGCGTCGCGGAATTCTTCGGCCATGGTCAGGCCGGAGAGCGCCACGCGCAGACGGGCGCCGGGGGGCTCGTTCATCTGGCCGAACACCATCGCCACCTTGTCGATGACGTGGCACTTCTTGCCTTCGGAGTCGGTGTATTCCGCTTCCGACATTTCGCGCCACAAGTCGTTGCCTTCGCGGGTACGTTCACCGACGCCGCAGAACACCGAGTAGCCGCCGAACTGACGGGCCACGCGGGCGATCATTTCCTGAATGATCACGGTCTTGCCCACACCGGCGCCGCCGAACAGGCCGATCTTGCCGCCGCGGACGAAGGGGCAGAGCAAGTCGACCACTTTGATGCCGGTTTCCAGGATTTCAGTCTTGGCCGAGAGCGCGGTGAACGCGGGGGGCTTGCGGTGGATGGGCATGCGCTTGTTGTCGGCCGGCACTTCCGGCTTCTCATCGACGGCTTCGCCGAGCAGGTTGAACACGCGGCCGAGCACGGCCTCGCCGACGGGCACGGTCACCGAAGCGCCGGAGTCGCGCACCTTCATGCCGCGCACTAGGCCGTCGGTCGAACCGAGGGCCACCGCGCGCACCTGGCCGCCGCCCAAGTGCTTCTGCACTTCGCCGGCCAACTTGATGTTGCCTTCTTCGACATAGATGGCGTTGTAGATTTCCGGCATCTGACCTTCGGAAAACTGCGCGTCGAAGGTGGAGCCGATGACTTGGGAGATGGTGCCGTAGTTGGCCATGGGGGGGGGGTGGAAAGAGGGTTCAGAACGAGCCCTGAGCGCAAGCTCAGGGAATAGACAACGAGGGGCGAAAGGATAGCCGAAAAGAGGGTGATGGGCGATGGGCTGGCCCGATGTAAGCATATAACTTGTTTTTATAAAACATAATGTGAACTTTTATTTAATAGTCGTATATGGATATATCTGCCGTTTGAGACTAAGGGCAACCGCCGCGCATCCCCTTTCGCCGATAACCCCGCATGCGCCTTTTCCTTTGTCTGTTTGTGTCCATGTTTTTGCCCGCCTGCGCCCCTGAACCGGCCGCGCCCACCCCGTTGCCACCTGCATCAACCTTAGCAGTGCCCAGCGCCACTCCCGCATCCCTTGCGCCTTCGGTATCCAACCATCCTTTGGTCGCCGCCGCCCGCACCCAAATCGGCCGATGCCTCACCTATGACCCGGCTTATGTGCGCTTGAAATACCCGATGGGCGATGTGCCTGCCGACCGTGGCGTATGCTCGGATGTGGTGATCCGCGCCCTGCGCTCCGCCTATGGCAAGGATTTGCAAGCCCTGGTCCATGACGACATGCGGGCGCATTTCTCCGCCTATCCCACGCTGTGGGGTATGAAGAAAACCGACGCGAACATCGACCACCGCCGCGTGCCCAATTTGGAAACCTGGATGCGCCGCCAAGGTTGGGAGTTGCCCGCCTCCGCCATGCTGTTGCCCGGCGACATCGTCACCTGCCGGTTGAACGGCCGGTTGCCGCACATCATGATCGTGGCCGACCCGCCGGGCGTGCCGGGCGCCTTGCGTGTGCTGCACAACATCGGCGGTGGCACGCGGGAGGAAGTGGTGGGGTTTGGGATGACGGGAAGGTTTCGGGTGAGGTGAAGGAATAGACTTGCCGACATGGAGAGCCCATCCCCACTCCCCTACGATTCCCCCCATGCCCGGACTCGCCCTTTTATTCACCGCCCTTCTCGCCGGCGCCGCCCTGTTTGTCTTGTTCATCATCGCCGCGATTGCCGGGTTCATTTGGCTGGTGGCGCTGGCGGTGTTCATCATCGGGCTGGTCAAGCCCTCGCGCGCGATGCGCTGGATCGGCGGCGTCCCCTTGGCGGGCATCCCGTTGCTGGGTTTGGCCTTCGCGGGCCTGATGATCTGGGCCGTGGTGTACAGCGCTTCGCCGGCTTGCGCCTACCACGGCGTTTTTCACGAGGATCCGACACCCGCGATCTCCATGTTGCAGGGTGAGAGTTCCGGATTCGGCGATTTCAGCGAAACACATTTGTCGTTCAAAACGGATCGCGCCGCCTTCGACCGGTTGCGTTCGAAGGATTTGATGAAGGCATCCCCCGCGGAATATCGGTCGCTTCTTGATTCCTTTCTCAACAGCAGTCCCGCCATGGCAGGGCGCAAGCCGGACGAAACCTGGGACATTTATTTCCGCCGAAGCGATCCGACGAACGGAGAGCACGGGAAGGTTTTTGCCAGCGAAACGGAACTGATGGGCTACGATCCGGCGACGGGCATGGTGGTGTATTGGTTCTTGGGGATCGATTGACTTCGCCTTCCCGACTTACTTCTGACACCCCGCACACCAATAACTCGACCGCTGCCCCATCACCGTCTTTTTAATGACGCCCCCGCAGCGGGCGCAAGTTGCGCCCTCCCGCCCATACACATTCAGCGCCCGGGCGAAATACCCCGGCTTGGCATCGGCGTTTTCAAAATCGCTGAAGGTGGTGCCGCCGGCGGCAATGGCATCTGACAAAACCTGACGAATGGCCGCTACCAATTTTTCCGCCTTTTGCCCACGCACTTTGTTGGCGGGTGTAGCGGGTTTGATACCCGCGATAAAGCAGGCTTCGCTGGCATAGATGTTGCCCACACCGACCACCACGGCGGCATCCATGATCGCCACCTTGATCGCGCTTTTGCGTTTGACCAGGGCGGCCACCAAATACGCCGGCGTGAAGTCGGCTTCCAACGGCTCGGGACCCAGGTCGGCCAAAAGCGGGTGATCCTGCGCCCGGCCGGGTTGCCAGAGGATGGCACCGAAGCGACGCGGATCGTGGTAGCGCAAGTGAATCGCCTTGCCCTTCGCTTTCCACGCCAGTTCCACATGGTCATGCTTGCGCCACGGCTCATCGGCTTTCACAAAACGAAACGACCCGGTCATGCCCAAGTGGGCGACCAGGGTGCCGCTGGCGAATTCAAACAACAGGTATTTGGAACGGCGGCGCAAGTTGAGCAACTTTTGGCCGCGCAAACGGTCCAAATCCGCCGCCACCACCGGCCAGCGCAAGCGGCTGTCGCGCACTTCCACTTGCGCCAAGGTCGCGCCCACCAAACGCGGGGCCAGGCCACGGCAAACGGTTTCGACTTCGGGGAGTTCGGGCATGGCGGCAGGATAGCGCGGCGCTGTCACAACCGGCTACGATCCCCCGCGAGCGTTTGAACCCCGGAAAAAGAGACCCATGGAAACAGACAACCCGCCCCGATCTTCTCCGCCCCCATGGGCGCGCCTGCACGCATGGGGCCGGCGGCTGGGTTTTGGCTTGGGAGTGGCGCTGCTGGCCTTGATGTGGCTTTGGGCGACCTTCGCCCTTTATTTCGCCAACACCCATGCCGGGGGGCGCGCGGTTTTTGCGGTGCTTTTCGCGCTGGCTTCGCTGGCGGCATTGCGGTGGATCCGGCCACGCCGTTTGGGGCTGGCGGTGTTTGGCGCCCTCTTTGCCGCCGTGATGGCGTGGTTTTGGCTGTTGCAACCTTCCAATGACCGGGACTGGGCCCCGGAGTCGTCCCAATTGGCATCGGTGACCGTCACCGGCGACCAGGCCGTGGTCCGCAATGTGCGCCATTTTGAATACCGCACCGCGACCGATTTCACCCCGCATTGGGAGGAGCGCCATTACGACCTTTCAAAAGTGCGTTCGATGGATTTGATGCTCTCTTACTGGGGATCCTCCGCCCTGGCCCATGCCATGGTCAGTTTCGGCTTTGAAGACGGGCAATTTCTGGCGGTCTCGGTCGAAATCCGCAAGGAGAAGTCCGAAACCTATTCCCCCACCCAGGGCATCTTCCGCCAGTATGAAAAGATCTGCATCTTTGCCGACGAGCGCGATGTGGTGCGTTTGCGCACCGAATTCCGCCACGAAAACGTGTATCTGTACCGCACCACCGCCACGCCGGCGCAGGTGCGCAAAATTTTCATGAGTTATGCGGCGGCCGCCAATGCGCTGCGGGAGAAGCCCGAGTTTTACAACTCGCTGACCGGCAATTGCGCCACGGCAGTGGTGACCCGCGTCAAAGAGGCCGGCATCCCCGCCAAGATGACCTTGGAAACGCTGTTCCCCGGTTATGCCGCCCGCTACATGCACGCCCATGGCAGCGTGGCCACGAACATGCCGTTTGCGGAGCTGGAGGCCCGCAGCCACATCAACGCGGCGGCCCACGGGGCGGGCAACGGGGAGGATTTTTCAAGGCGGATCCGCCAAGGGCTGCCGGAGCCGGCCAAGGCGGAATAGGCGCAACTTTTTGACGGCGCCCATTCCTGCATAAAATCCGTCCCCATGAAAATCCTCTGCCCAAAATGCCACCGACCCGTGCCGGCCGGCCAAATCAATGTGGCCACGGACCTGGCCTTTTGCCCGCCGTGCAACGAGGGCTTCAAGCTGTCCGAAGCGGTGGATGCCTCGCCGGCCAATGCCCAGGTGCTTGACAACCCCCCGCGCGGGGCGTGGCTGCGCCGGGAGGCGAACCGGGTGGTGGTCGGTGTTTCCACCCGTTCGCCCATGGCTTTTTTCCTGGTGCCGTTCATGTGCGTGTGGTCCGGTTTTTCCTTGGGCGGCATTTACGGCACGCAGATTCTCAAGGGCCACTTCAGTTTGTTCCAGTCGCTGTTTGGCATCCCCTTCGTGCTGGGCAGCATCCTGTTCTGGTCGTTGGCGCTGATGACGATCTGCGGCAAGGTGGAAGTAACCTTGGGCGATGCCAGTTCGGTGTTCACCGGGGTGGGCCGACTGGGCTGGCGCCGCCGCTTTGACTGGTCCGCCGTGCAATCCATCCGTGAGGAAAACATGTCCGTGCAGTATCCCGGCGGCCAGCCGGCGGCCCTGGTCATGGAAGGCGCCGAGCGCGTGAAATTCGGCTCGGGTGTGAGCGAAAAGCGCCGGTATTTTTTGTTGACCGCGCTCAAATCTCTGCTGGCGGAGCGGGGCGGGAAGAGGATGCGCTGGTAAAGGCTTGAATCAAGATGCAAACCCAACCATCCCGCAGGGGTGGTTTTTCTTTCCGCTATCCTCCCTGCATGTTGTTCTTCTGCCTGGTGATGACCGTCTTGGCCTTGGAATGCTTGCTGTCCCTTTGGTGGCTGCGGCGCCTGTGGCGGCATGTTCCCAAGGGGCTGTGGCGCATCGCCTTGGGCGCGGCGGTGGCCGGCATCGGCCTGTCCATGGTGTGGCTGGTGGTTTCGCGCATGGGCTTTTTGCCCAAGCTGCGGCCCTTCACCGCAGTGGGCATGATCTGGTGCATCCTGGGGGTGCCCCTTGGCATTGCGCCGTGCCTTTTGTGTTTTGCCGGCGCCGATGTGGCGCGCCGCTACCGCGCATTCAGGCATTTGCGCCGCAACGCGAAAAGCCACCCCACGCCCGCGCCGGACGCCACTGGCCCTGCGCTTGGCCCCGGCCCGCTTCATGTCCCCGCGCCCGCCTGGACCCGCCGCCAACTGCTCACCACCGGCTTGGCCATCACGCCTTTGGCCGCCACGTACGTGGCGGCGGGGGTGGGGGTGGCGCAGATGTGGAGTTTCCGCCGCCGTCGGCTGGAGGTGCCGGTGGTGGGGTTGCCCGCCGCGTTGGAGGGCTTGCGGATCCTGCATGTCAGCGACACCCATGTGGGCGGCTTCACCCCGCCTGAAAATTTGGATGCCGTGGCCCGCGCCATCCAGGAAGAAAAGCCGGACCTGATCCTGTTCACCGGTGACTTGGTGGACCACAGCAACGCCGATTTGCCGGTGTCGTTGGCTTTTTGTGAAAAATTGCGCGCCATCGCCCCCTTGTATCTGTGCGAGGGCAACCATGACCGCATTGACAACCCGGCGGTCCTGCGCGCGGCCCTGAAGGCCCGAAAATTCGAGTGGTTGGTGGAGGGCGAATCCCGCCTCTTGACGCTGCGCGGGTCGCGGGTGCAGGTGATCGGCGGCGCATGGTCCTTCAAGCGCGAAGCGCACGCCGCCGCCGTGGCGCAGGCGGCGCGCGGCCGCGATGGGGCCGCCTTTCCCATTTTGCTGATCCACCACCCGGACGCCTTTGACGCGGCTGTTGCCGCCGGCTTCCCGCTGGTGCTTTCCGGCCATACCCATGGCGGGCAGTTGATGCTGACCGAAACGCTGGGCGCCGGCCCGGTGATGTTCAACTATTGGAGCGGCCTGTATCGCAAGGGCGGCGCCAGTTTGGTGGTGTCCAACGGCATTGGCCACTGGTTCCCCCTGCGGGTGAACGCGCCGGCGGAAATCGGCGTGTTGACGCTGGTGAAAGCGCCGGCGTGAGGGCATGAAAAACGCCCCGGCCATGGCCGGGGCGTTTGGGTTGGAGGTCCGCCCGCAATCACTTCTTCTTGAAGAACCGACCCTTGTTTTCAACCAGTTTCTTGCCCATGTCCGATTCCGGCGCCATGGCCACGGCGGCGTCGAACAGTTTTTCGGCGCGGGCGTCGTCCTTGAGTTCGATCTGGCACACCCGGCTGGCCGTGAAGGTGGCCTGCTGCCGCAATTCCGCCGGCAGGTCTTTTTCAGCGGCGAGCGCCTGCAGTTTGGTGATGGTGCCTTCCGGGTCCTTTTTGACCCCGGCCATGATCGGGCCCATTTTCATCTGGAAGGCCTTGCCGGCTTCCGCCTCCTGGCGCAGCTTGGCATAGCGCGCTTTGAGCGCGCCTTCGGTGTCCAGTTGCAGGATCTGGTCCACCACCGGGGCGTAGAACTTCAGCACCAGCTCGTCGTTCTTGAGCGCGGACAGGCCTTCGTCGAGCAGCTTGGCCTTGGCGACGCCCGAAGCCTTTTCGGCGGCGGCGAATTTTTCATCGCGGGCGATGCGCATGGCGCGCAGGCCGTCGAGCAATTTGATGTAATTGGCCGGGCCGCCGGGCTGGTAGCCGGACTGCCCGAAGGGGCGGCCTTCGCCATCCAGCAGCATGATGGTGGGATAGCCGCGGATTTCGAATTTCGCCTGCCATTCCTTGTTCTGCGCCTTGATGGCCGCGCTTTGCGCCTTGCGGTTGGGAAAGTCCATTTCCACCAGCACGAATTTGCCGGCGGCGTCCTTTTGGAATTCCCCGGTGTCGAACACTTCCTTGCGGAGTTTGATGCACCAGCCGCACCAGTCCGAGCCGGTGAAATCCATCAGCACATCCTTGTTTTCGGCCTTGGCCTGCGTCAGGGACGCCGCCACATCTTCGGACCAGTGCGCGCCTTCCACCTTGGGGGCCGGCGCGTCCTGCGCATGCGCGGCGCCCGAAACGCCAAGGGCCAGACCCAACGCCAGCAGGGAAGACAAACGAAACCGTGTCATGGGAAACCTTTCAAGGAGGGGAAAAAACAGAAAGCCCCGACGGGGGCCGCAGACTTTACCGCCCAAGGGCGGTTTTGCCTAGGGTTTGACCGGTGCGGGGCGCGTTTTTTTTCACCGCCAGCGCGCCAGCAGATTTCCGCTGCCGTCCAACTTTTTGCCGCGTTGTTCCAGCCAATGGCTGGTGCCGTCCTGGCGGAAGAAGGTGAACACATCCATCATGCGCGCGCCATCGGGGCCGGCCACCAGTTCGTGGATGTTGTTTTTGACGCGCGACAATTGGCCGGTGGTGCCGGGCCTCAATTGGCAATCCATGGTGGGTTTGAGTAGAAAATCGGCGCCCGTGGGCGGTTGGCCGTCGGCGGTGCCCCATTTGGCCGCGCCTGCGGGCGGCAGGAGGTCGAAATAGCGGCAGCGGCAGGCGCCCTCCAAGCCCATCAGCACGCCGTTGTAATGGCGGTGGTCGTGCAGGGGAATGCTGGCGCCGGGGGCCATCTTGATCTGATAGATGACCAAGGGTCGTTCATCCAGCAAGGCGTTGAAGGCGACGGGCCCGGCGGCGGGCGCGGCCGGATCCGTTTGACGGATCAGCCGCAGCATCAGGCCGGCGACCTGGCGCAGGTAGGCCTCTTCGTCCGGCACCGGCGCCTGGATCAGGGCCTTGGCGCGCGGGCGCAGCAGGGCCACCATGTTTTCAAAAGACAGCGGCGGCGCGGCCACTTGCGGGGCGCTTTGGCAGCCGGTCAGCGGCGGCAAGGCCAGCGAAGCCAATCCAAGCAAACCCAGTTTGAGGATGGTGCGGCGCTCAATGACCACGCCGGGGGCGATTTCCTCGCCGACTTCGTGGTCGGCTTGCGGCGCGTGGGCGAGGGTTTCAATGTCGAGGAAGAACATGGGGGCAGTGTAGGGGGCGGGGCAAACAACCTCTATTTTGCAAAAACTCTTTGGTCTTTCACCGTGCAGTGTTTAGCATGGAGCGGCCTGCTGGAAGTTTCACGCGTTTCTGCGTTTGGCATCCGGAATGGGGGCGCAACTGCACTTGAAGGAGCCGGTCATGCCCAATTCAACCCCGCATCCGACCTTGGTGGTGGTGGACGGTGTGCGCACCCCGTTTTGCAAAATGGGTTCGTCGCTGGCCCATTTGCCGGCCGACGAGTTGGGCCGCATCGCGGTGCAGGCTTTGCTGGCCAAGACCGGTCTGGATCCCGCGCTGGTGAGCGAGGTGATTTTCGGCTGCGTGATCCAGCCGCCGGAAGCGGCCAACGTGGCGCGGGTGATCGCGCTAAGGGCCGGCATTCCCAAAGAAGTGCCGGCCATGACGGTGCACCGCAATTGCGCCTCCGGCTTCGAGGCCATCACCACTGCTTATGAACGCATGACGGCCGGGCGCGGCGAGGTTTACATCGTCGGCGGCACCGAGAACATGTCGCTGGCGCCGCTGCTGTTCCCGGTGTCCGCCGCCAGCAAATTCGCCGGCTTGATGCGGGCCAGATCCTTCGGCCAAAAGCTGCTGGCGGCGGCCCGGTTCCGGCCCCGTGATTTCGCCCCGCGCATCGGGCTCAAGGTCGGGCTTTCGGATCCGGTGTCGGGCCTGAACATGGGCGAAACCGCCGAACTTCTGGCGCGCGAGTACGACGTCTCCCGCGCAGAGCAGGATGCCTTCGCCCAGCGCTCGCATGAAAAGGCGTCGGCCGCCCACGGCCGGCTGCTGGAGGAAATCTGCCCGGTGTTCAGCCGCGGCCAGATCGTTGCGGGGGACAACGGTCCGCGCCAGGATTCTTCGGTGGCGGGCCTTGGCAAATTGAAGCCGGTGTTCGACCGCACATTCGGGTCGGTGACGGCCGGCAATTCTTCGCAGATCACCGACGGCGCGGTGGCCCTGCTGGTGATGACCGAAACCAAGGCCGCGCAATTGGGGTTCAAGCCGCTGGGCAAATTGACCTCCTATGCCTACGCCGGCTGCGATCCGGCCCGCATGGGGCTGGGGCCGGTGGCGGCCATCCGCAAGGCGGGGCGCCCGCCGGCGGATGCGGATTTGATTGAAATCAACGAAGCCTTCGCCGCCCAGGTGCTGGCCAACCTGCGCGTGTTCAAAACCCAGGGCACGCCGGTGCCGGAGGAAAAACTCAACGTCAACGGCGGCGCCATCGCCCTGGGTCATCCGGTGGGCGCCAGCGGCGCCCGCCTGGTGCTGACCTCGCTCTTGGAACTGCGCCGCCGCCACGCCAGGACCGCGCTGGTGTCCGCCTGCGTGGGCGGGGGCCAGGGCGCCGCCCTGTGGCTGGAGGCCATGAACGGCGGGGCGCCGCACCGGTCATCGCTGGTGGCACCCATTGTCCATGCCGCGGACCTGCTGCACGGTTTGCCGGATGAAAACGAAAGGAGCGGATCATGAGTGCGCCCGGACCCACTTTGAATGCGTTGTTCAATTCGGAACCCGAGCCGGAGCCCGCAGCGGTGGCCGTGCCCGGATTCGCGCCGGCGACGGAGCCCTGGCCGCAGGAGGATGCCACGCGCACCATCCGCCGCCAAGTCACCGAGGGGTTCTGTTCCCTGATCTTCGACCGGCCCGGATCTTCGGCCAACATTTTCGACATGCGGACGCTGGATGAACTGGAAAGCCATTTGGGTTTCCTGGAAAGCCAGCCCGAGGGAAGGATCAAGGGCGTCATCCTGATCAGCGCCAAGGAATCGGTGTTCGTGGCCGGTGCGGATTTAAGGCAGCTCCAGACGCTCGACCCCGCCGGCCTGCGCCGTTTCATCGCGCGCGGGCAGAAACTTTTTTTGCGCCTGCGCTGCCTGCCGATGCCCACGGTGGCGGCGATCCACGGCGCCTGCATGGGCGGCGGCTACGAAATGGCGCTGGCCTGCGACTGGCGCATTGCCACGCCCGACAAGGCCACCAAAATCGGCCTGCCCGAAGTCAACCTTGGCATCCTGCCGGCCTGGGGCGGCTCGACCCGGCTGCCGCGGTTGATCGGCCTGCCCAAGGCGCTGGACATCATTCTTGGCGGCAAGACGCCGTCGGCATCCTCGGCCAAGCGGTTGGGGATGATTGACGAGATCGCGCCCAGGGCGGCGTTGCCGGCGGCGGCGCTGTCGGCGGTCCTGCGCCAGGCCAAGAGCAAGCGGGTGGCCTTGCCGGCGCATGCCGTGCTGGCTCCGCTGCTGGCGCCCCTGGTGCGCCGAAGGATCATGAAAAAAACCCACGGCCACTATCCGGCCGCATTGGAAGCCCTGCAGGTCGTTTGCGCCGCCTGCCACGGCCATGCGCAGGCTTCGTTCGACCGCGAGTTGGAGGCCACCCTGCGCCTGGCGCAAACGCCGGCCTGCGGCAATCTGATGCGGTTGTTCTTTCAGACCGAGCGGGCGAAAAAGGGCAAAAACGAGGCCGGACCTTCCACCAATGGCGCCGCGCACCCGTCGGTCGCGGTCATCGGCGCCGGGGTCATGGGCTCGGGCATCGCCCAGTGGCTGGCAGCCAAAAACATGCGCGTCATCCTGCGCGATTTGGACGTTGCAAGGGTGGGCGCGGGCATGGGCCGCATTGAAAAACTGCTGGCCGACCGCCGCGTGTTCAAGGCGCTGGAGGCCCGCGATGCGTGGGACCGCATCACCCCCGCGCCGGCGCCGGTGCCGCTTCAGCGTTGCGACCTGGTGATCGAGGCGGCGGTGGAGAAGATGGAACTCAAGAAAAAAATCTTCCACGACCTGGACGGCCAGGTCGGGCCGCAGACCCTTCTGGCCACCAACACCTCGGCCCTGTCCATCACCGAATTGTCGCAAGCCACCCGGGATCCGGGCCGGGTGGTGGGCATCCATTTTTTCAACCCCGTCCACAAGATGCAACTGGTGGAAGTGGTGGTGGGCCGGCACACCCGCCCCGAGGTGGCGGCACAGGCGCAACTGTTGGTGCAAAAAATGGGCAAGTTGCCGGTGGTGGTCAAAGACAGCCCGGGCTTTGTGGTCAACCGCATTTTGATGCCCTACATGCTGGAGGCCGCCCGCTTTTTCGATCAGGGCGCCAAGGTGGAGGATGTGGACCGGGCCATGCTGGAGTTCGGCATGCCAATGGGCCCCTTGCGCCTGATGGACGAGGTGGGTCTGGATGTGGCCGAAGATGTGGCGGTCACTTTGGGCGCGGCCTTCGGCCAGCGCATGGCCGTGCCGGGAACCATCGCACCGATGCTCAAAGCCGGCCTGCTCGGCAAAAAAACCGGCCAGGGGTTTTATCTGCACGGCGCCGGCGGGGGGGCCAAAGTCAACCACGGCGCCGACCGTTTTGCCGGCGGCATGAGGATGGCGGGGTTGACCCGGGCGCAATTGCAGGAGCGCATGGTGCTGCTGATGGTCAATGAGGCCGCCCGCTGCCTGGAAGAAGGTCTGGCCGAAGACGCCGAGATGATTGATTTCGCCATGGTCATGGGCACCGGATTTGCGCCCTTTCGCGGCGGCCCTTTGCGCCACGGCGACGCGGTCGGCGCCGCCGCACTGGTGCCCGCCATGCGGGTGCTGGCCAAGGGCGGCGAAGCGCATTACGCCCCGTGCGCGCTGCTGGAAAAGATGGCGG
>CAZKVP010000021.1:0-3612 GCA_964556215.1 uncultured Phycisphaeraceae bacterium | reverse complement strand
CTTTATGTCCACCGAATCCCACCCCGAAACCGCCTCCGTCATTGACACCTCCAACATGTCCGCCGGCCAAAAAGCGGCCCTCGAATTGACCGAGTCGGCGCGCGACGGCGGCGACGCGTCACATGCATTTGCCGGCGGCCTGTTCATGGGCCGCTGCGACATTGCGGCCATGCACCCGTGGCCGCAGCCCGACCCGGAGGAAAAGGCGCGCGGCGACGCCTTCCTGGCGAAATTGGAAGTGTTCCTGCGCACCCAGGTGGATCCCGACCGGATTGATGCCGATGGCGAGATCCCGCCGGAGGTGTTCGCCGGCTTGGCGGAGTTGAAAGCCTTTGCCATCAAGATTCCGCAGCAATACGGGGGATTGGGTTTGTCGCAGACCAACTACTGCCGGGCCGGCATGCTGCTGGGCTCGTATTGCGCCAACCTGACCGCGTTGGTGTCGGCCCATCAATCCATCGGCGTGCCGCAGCCGCTCTTGATGTTCGGCACCGAGGCGCAAAAGGCGGAGTTCCTGCCGCGCTTCGCCGCCGGCGAGGTGTCCGCTTTCGCCCTGACCGAAAAAGGCGTGGGTTCCGACCCGGCCAAGATGGAGACCACCGCGCAACCCACCGCCGATGGGGCGCACTTTTTGATCAACGGCGAAAAGGTGTGGTGCACCAACGGCCTGAAAGCCGGCGTGATCGTGGTGATGGCCAGGACTCCGGCTTTTCCCGGCGACCCGCCGCAGAAGACCCGCATCAGCGCCTTCATCGTGGACATGAAAACGCCGGGCATCGAGATCGTCCGCCGCTGCCGCTTCATGGGGCTCAGGGCGCTGTACAACGGCGTGATCCGGTTTCACAACGTCAAAGTGCCGCGCGCCAACATCATCCTCGCCGAGGGCAAGGGGCTCAAGGTGGCGCTTTCCACCCTCAACACCGGGCGGCTCACCCTGCCCGCCGCCTGCGCCGGGTTCTCGAAAAAATGCCTGGCCATTTCCCGCAGCTGGGCACACGACCGGGTGCAATGGGGCGCGCCCATCGGCAAGCACGGTGCCATCGCCGACAAGGTCGCGCGCATGGCGGCGGAGAACTTCGCGATGGAGGCGATGACCTTTTACACCGCCGCCATGGTGGACAAAGACAAGCAGGCGGACATCCGCATCGAGGCGGCCATGTGCAAGATGTGGGCCGCCGAAAGGGCGTGGGAGCATGTGAACGAGGCGCTGCAGATCCGCGGCGGCCGCGGCTATGAAACCGCGCAATCCCTGGCGGACCGGGGTGAGGAGCCCTGGGCCTTGGAGCGCATGCTGCGCGATTGCCGCATCAACCTGATTTTTGAAGGCAGCAGCGAAATCATGCGCCTGTTCATCGCCCGCGAGGCATTGGACACCCATCTCAAATTGGGCGCACCGGCGATGGACAGCCGCAAGTCCCCGGGTGAGCGCGCCAGGGCCGGCTTCAAAGCCGCCAAGTTCTATGCCCGCTGGTATCCGGGTTTGTTCCTGGGCGGCTCTGCCCACGGCGGGCCGCGCCACCCGAAACTGGCGCCCCATGTGGCCTATGCTTCGCACACCGCGGCCCGTTTGGCGCGGGTGATGTTCCATGCCATGGTCAGGCACGGCCCCAAGCTCGAGCGCCAGCAGATCCTTCTGGCCCGCTTTGTGGACATCGGCACCGAGCTGTTCGCCCTGTGCGCGGCCTGCGCTTACGCCCAGTCGCTCAATACGCCGCAGGCCGCAGCCCTGGCCGACCATTTCGGCCACCGCGCCAAATTCAAGATTGACGGCCTGTTCGCCGGCGTGTCGCACAATGCCGACCGCGAGGGCTACCAGCTGGCGCAAAGCGTCATCGCCGGCGATTGCGCCTGGCTGGAGGACGGCACGGTGCGGTAGCGTTGCCAAGCCTGGCGTTTACTTCGCCGCCGCCCGCAACTTTTTCAAGTTCTCCCGCAGCATGTCCAAATAATCCCCATCCAGTCCGCGCACACCGGTGGGGAAGACCACGCAGGTCAGCCCCAAGGCGTTCATTTGCGCCTTGGCATCGGGCGGCGGGGCCTCTTCGCACAGGATGATTTTGGTTTTGGGGTGGGCTTTGGCCGCTGCGGTCAGCGCGTCGGGGGCCGGGGGCCGGGGCGCGGCGGCGGCCAAGTCCACCGTCACGCACTGCCAGCCGCAGCCGCGGGCCAGGTAGGCGTAATGGGGCGCGGCGGCAAACACGGATTTGATCGGCAGGGCTTTGAACCCGGCATCAAGGGCTTCCAACTCGCTGCGCAAGGCGGCGGCGTTGTTTGCGTACTCGGCGCCGTGCGCCGCATCGCGCAGCACCAGGGTATCGCGCAGCGCTTCGACCGTGCGGACGGCCAATGCCGGGTCAAGCCAGACATGCGGATCGGGGGGGCCGCCCGGCTTGCCGTCGGTGGTGAGCCAGCGGTCCCTGACCGCATCGGCCAGATGCAGGGTTTTGTCGTCCCGCGGGGTGTAAACGCCGGCCCACTGCTCAAAGCCGGCGCCGTTGAGCACCGCCAGGTCGGCGTTGAAAAAAGTGCGGATGTCGTCGGAGGACGGTGCCCACGCCGCCGCATCGGCCCCCTTGGGCAGAGGCGAAACGACCCGGACGTGCGCGCCGCCGATGCGGGTGGCAAAACAGGTTGCCGGGGCGAACGAGGCCGCGATGGCCAGGGTGCGCACCTGCGGCGGGGGCGATGCGGCCGGCGGATCCCCTTGGCGGGAGCAGGCCAGGACGGTCGCCAACGGCAGAAGCAAAAGCGGGAGGAACGGGCTTTTCATGGCGGCAGTTTACTTCAGCGCTTCCCGCAGCCGCGCGATGTTGGCGCGCATCGCCGCCATGTAGTCGCCGTCCCGGTCGTCGCCGTTTTCATCGGGGTTGAACACCACCGACCGCAGGCCCAGTTCCTTCATCAGCGCCTGGCTGGCGGCGCAGGGCGTGTCTTCCCACAGCATGATTCTGACCGTCGGATGCGCCGCCAGCGCTTTTTTGAGTTCCGCGATTTGCGCGTCGCTGGGCGGGTCATGGGGCTCGAAGCCGAAATGGGTCAGCGTCCAGCCGTAGCGGCGCGCGAGGTAACTGTACGAGGGATGCGAGGCGAACAGTTCCTCCTTGACCACGATCGTCTTGAGCGCCGTGTCGAGGGTCAGGAGATCGTTTTCCAGCGCCTTGGCGTTGGCGGCGTAGTCGTCCCTGTGCGCGGGGTCCTTGGCCATCAGCCCGTCGCGGATGGCGTTTTCCTCCGCGATGGCGTTGATCGGGTCGGGCCAGGTGTGGCCGTTGATGCCGGAGTGGGAGTGCATGCCCCCCGGCCCGTGGCTGTGGGTGATGGCGTTCTTGATGACGATCCAGTCCTTTTGGAAAGGTTCGGCGCAAACGACCACCTTGGATTCCGGCAGCGTGGCGGCCAGCGTCCAGTGCTCGAAGTTGGCGCCGTTGAGCAGGATCAGGTCGGCCTTTTGGTATTGGGAGACCAGTTCCGGCGCCGGCTCCCAAAAGGCGGCGTCGGTATTCGCCGGCAGCGGGCAGACGATGTCGGCATGCGGGCCGGCGATGCGCTTGGCGAAGTAGGTGGTGGGGTAGAAGGTGGTGTACACCTGCAGGCGGTGGGCGGCCGGCGGCG
>CAZKVP010000020.1:6979-41761 GCA_964556215.1 uncultured Phycisphaeraceae bacterium | reverse complement strand
ACCTGCGGATCCACCGCCAACGCCTTGCGGATCCACTGTTCCGCCTCTTTATAGTGTTTCTGCCCCAATTCCACCAATCCCATCAGGTTCAGGACGCCCGCCTCGCGTGGATATTTCTTGAGCAACTGACGGCAAACCTTGGCCGCTTGGTCGTACTCGCGCCGCTGATGGTGGGCGATGCCTTGAGCGAACAGTTGATCGGGAGAGGACATGGGCGGAGAAAAAGGGAAATTCGGAAAACTATTCAGCTGACGGCCCACTCAAGCCAATGGCTTGACCGCCACCATGTTCAAACTGATGGGAATGCCCTCAAACCGCAATTCCGTGGTATCGCTGAACAGGCCAAACGACTGCACGCGACGGATTTCCCGGAAGCCCGCCGTATGCAAAATGGAACCGAAGATATCGGCGGTCAACCCCACATAGTGGTAATCATGCTTGTCGATATGCCCGCCGAATATCATGCGCATCACATGGAATTTTTTGGCCGTATCCAGGTGCGGGCTCAGCAGCAGCCAAGCCAGGGTCTCCAAGTCCGGCACCCCGGCCATGAACACCCCACCCGGCTTAAGCACGCGGAATGCCTCCGTCAATGCCTTGGACAATTCAATGTTGTAATCAAGGTGCTCATAAATGTGGGATCCGTAAATCTCGTCCACGCTGCCGTCGGCAAATGCACTTAAGTCATTGGCATTGCCAAAAAAATCCACTTTGCAGGCCCGCTCCATTTGCTGGACATTCACGATTTTCCACCCCTCTTTCACCTGCTCGCCGCCGATGTGCAACCGCAAGGGCTCGGAAGAGGAGGTGGAAGAGGAACTCGGCAGAACCGTGACGCTGACGGTGGGTGGGGGGATTTCCATGCGCGGAAGTATAGCCAATGGGCACCTAACCCCGGGGAAACCCCCCGACTAAGATGCCTCAAACACCATGATAAAACTTCCCCTATAGACATATTTTCATGGTATAATGCGCCCATGCTCTCCCGTCCTTCTGATCTCTTCAAAATCCACGCGGCCTTGGCACGAGCACCCATCGTGGCCTTGCTTGGCCCCCGCCAATGTGGCAAAACCACGCTGGCCCGCTCGTTGGCCGACATGGGCAGTGAAAATTACTTTGACCTTGAAAACCCGCTGGACGGTGCCCGATTGCGCGAGCCGATGACGGCACTTGCGCCCCTACGCGGGTTGGTGGTGCTTGATGAAATCCAGCGCACCCCCGAGATTTTTCCCGTGCTGCGGGTGCTGGCCGACCGACCCGGGCAACCGGCGCAATTTTTGGTCCTCGGCAGCGCCAGTTTGGATTTGCTGCGGCAGGCCTCAGAATCACTGGCCGGCCGCATTGAGGTCGTTTCCCTCTCCGGATTCCGCATGGCGGACCTGCCGGCAACCGATGGCGACCGCCACTGGCTGCGTGGTGGATTTCCACGGGCCTATCTGGCGAAAAATGACCCGGATGCACTGGATTGGTGCAAACAATTCGTACGCACTTTTCTGGAGCGCGATGTGCCGCAATTCGGCATCCGGGTGCCCACGCCGACCCTGCACCGGTTTTGGATGATGATGGCGCATTACCACGGCCAAACTTGGAATGGCGCGGAAGCGGCAGCCGCCATGGGGGTGGGACAGAAGGCCGCCCGCCACTACCTTGAATTGCTCGATGAACTGCTGATGCTGCGGATTTTGCCGCCCTTCCATGAAAACCTTGCCAAACGGCAGGTCAAGTCGCCCAAACTCTACTTCCGCGACAGCGGCGTGCTGCACGCTTTGATGGGCATCGGCGGCATGAAGGACCTCCTCCTCCACCCACGGCATGGCGCATCATGGGAAGGCTACGCCTTGGAAGAAGTCCTCAAAGCCTGCCAGCCGGATGCGCAGTATTTCTGGGGCACCCACCAAGGGGCGGAATTGGACCTGCTGATGTTCCGTGGAGAACGGCGGGTCGGGGTGGAATTCAAGCGCTCCGACGCCCCGCAACTGACCCCTTCCATGCGCATTGCGCAGCAAGACCTCAAATTGGATCGCCTGGTGGTGCTCTACCCCGGCGCCAAAACATTCCCTTTGGCCCAAGGCATCACCGCCATGCCCCTGGCCTCGCTGCGGCAGGAAAGCGCCTCCTCCCTTATTTGGTCCTGATCTCCATGCCCGTCCCCCGCCTCACCTTCTCCCACGCCAAGCGCCTGCACGGCGCGCCCGCCTTTGCGTCGGTGTTCGACGCCAAGTGCCGGGCCTCGGCCGGACCGTTGTCGGTGCTGCTGAAACCCAATGGCTTGCCGCACTGCCGGCTTGGCTTGTCGGTGGGCAAGCGTTGCGGCGGGGCGGTGCAACGCCAACACTTCAAACGCATGCTGCGCGAGGCTTTTCGCCTGACCCAAGCCCAGCACCCCGTTGGTGCGAGCGGGGGTTATGACGCGGTGGTGGTGCTGCACCCGCACGGCGAATTGTCGCTGGCAGACTACCAGCGCCTGCTGCTGGAGGGCATGGCGCACGGGCACAAAGTGTGGGAACGGCGGAGCAGTAAGATTTCCGCACCATGAAACAGCGCATTCAACAGCACTTCCGCACCCTGCTCGACCATCCCGCGCCGGAAACGCTGCCGCAGCCGCACCGCGGTTTGCGCACGGCCATCGACATCTGGCCGCTTCTTTTGCGCAAAATCAAGGAAGACAACCTGCCGATGCGGGCCAGCGCGCTGACCTACCGCACCATTTTCGGGTTGATCCCGATGCTGGTGCTGGGCCTCATCGTTTTCAAGTCCATCGTGACCATGCCAAAAATCGAGGCGGCGGTCAAAACCCAGGTGAAAAGCATCCTGGACATCCAGGAGCCGGATGAGCTGGCCGACAAAATCATCAAAACGGCGGGCTCCGGCGGCGGGGCGGCGGAAGTCAAAGCCCGCAGGGATGCCTTGGTTGCACATGCGGAGGAAATCATCCGCATCGAAAACGCCATCAAGAACTCGGGGGAAAATGACATCGAAAAAGAAAAAAGCCGCCAAGCCCCGCAAATCCTGGCCTTGGCGAAAAAAATCCTTGAACTGGAAAAAAATCCGGAAAACACCAGCGAAAGCGCCATGGCCCGGCGGGACACCGTGGTGGAATTGGCGAAAAAAATCGAGAAGGTGGTCAAGAACGACGATGACGAAGAGTTTCGCGACAAAGTGAACTCGGGCATCCAGATCGCCTGCAAAAACGCCGGCAGCGTCGAACTCCAGAGCGTGGGCGTGGTCGGCTTCATCGTGCTGGTCTGGGCGGCGGTGAGCCTGATCGTGGCGGTGGAAAAATCCTTCAACGCGATCTACCGGTCGCCCTTTGAACGCGGATGGTTCTGGCGCATCACGATTTATTGGACGGCCCTGACGCTTGGCCCCCTGCTTCTGGCGGGCGGCGTGTATTTCGGCCAGAAATTTTTCTCCATGGCCAACGATGTGGCCGGCGACATGGTTGGGATAGGCCCCATCCTGCGGTTCACCGGTTCACTGCTTTCCACCTTCACAACTTGGATCCTGTTCTTCCTGATCTACAAAATGGTGCCCTCGACCAAAGTGGGCCTCCGTCCGGCGGCCATCGGCGCGGCGGTGGCGGCCTTGGCCGTCGAACTCCTCAAATACCTGCTTTACCTGATTTTCATCGCCAAAGGCGGCGGCATCAGTTCCAGCAAGACGGTGCTCTACGGCGCCATGGCCGCGCTTCCCGTCGCGCTGTTTTGGGCCTATATCTCATGGTTCATCCTGCTTGGCGGGCTGGAAGTGGCGTGGATTTGCCAATCCATCGCCATGCTTCGCGCCCAAGCGGAACTCCGCCGGTTCCGCCATGCCCATGAACTGGACCATGCGGAGGCTTCACTGCTGCTGCCGGCGATGGTGCTGGCCGGCCAAGCCTTCCGCAATGGGAAGCCGGTGGCCGAGGCGCAACTCTGCCGCGACCTGCGCACGCCGGGGGATGTGGTGCGCCCGATGATGGAACGGCTGGTCAAGGCCGGCTTCCTGCATGACGTGCTGGGCGACGACGGCTCCAACGAGGACGGATACCGCGACTGGACGCTTTCCATGCCCCCCGAAAAAATCGGGCTGGATGCCCTCCTGGCCATGAGTCCCATTCCACACCCCATGCTTCCCGCCGCCGCTGTCATGCGCCAGTCGCGTGATGCGCAGTTGGCGGCGTTCAAGGGGGTGGTTCTCTCGGATGTGCTGTAACCTCCGCCTTGGGCACAGGCTCAGGGAAACAACTTCCCTTCCTGCTTGCACGCTCACCATTCATTCCATTTCGCTTGCATTCCCCCTGAGCTTGCGCTCAGGGCTCGTTGATCGCTACCCCTTGAACCCCTGCGCAATCGGCATGCGCCGCCCAAGGCCGAAGGCCCGGGCCGTCACCTTGATGCCCGGCGCCGCCTGGCGGCGCTTGTATTCCGAGAGGTCCATCAAGCGCACCATGCGCCGGACCACGGCATCTTCAAAGCCGGTCTCGGCGATGATTTGCCCCACTGACTGCTCGCGCTCCACATAACGCTCCACAATGGCATCCAACACTTCATACGGCGGCAGCGAATCTTGGTCGGTCTGGTTGGGGCGCAACTCCGCGCTGGGCACCTTGCTGATGCTGTTTTCCGGAATCACCGGCCCGCCGAACTGTTGGCGCAAAGACGAATCCGGGCTGGTGTTGATCCAGCGCGACAAGTCCCACACCAGGGTCTTGGGCACGTCGCTGATCAGCGCCAAACCGCCGCACATGTCGCCGTACAAGGTGCAATAGCCGACCGCCAATTCGCTTTTGTTGCCGGTGGTGATGAGCATCGAACCGAATTTGTTGCTCATCGCCATCAGGGTGACGCCGCGCAAACGGGCTTGGATGTTTTCCTCGGCCAAGTCCGGCGGGCGGCCGGCGAAGGCTTGCGCCAGCATGGCTTCCATCCCCGCATGGGCCGGCTCGATGGGAACCACGTCAAAGGCGATGCCAAGCCGGCGTGCCAATTCACGGGCGTCGGCCACCGAATGGTCGGATGAAAAACGGCTCGGCATCGCCACCCCGCACACATTCTCGCCGCCAAGCGCCGCCACGGCCAAGGCGGCGCACAGGGCCGAATCAATGCCGCCCGACAAGCCCAACACCGCCTGCTTGAAACCGCACTTGCGCATGTAATCGCGCAGGCCCAGCACCAATGCGTCAAACAAGTCATGCAAAAGCTCGCGGGCATGGGCCAGTCCAAGGCAACCCGCAGGCGCCTCTTGGGTATCCACCAGCAACATATCCTCAGCGAATGCTTGGGCCTCGTGGGTCAGCTCGCCGGCACCGTTGACCGCGAAAGAGCGGCCGTCAAACACCAGGTCGTCATTGCCCCCCACCTGATTGCAATACAGCGTGGGCAGCCGGTATTTTTTGGCTTGCAGGGCCAGCAATTCGCGGCGGAACGCCGGCTTGCCCAGTGAAAAGGGTGAAGCGGAGGCATTGACCAAAATCTGCGCGCCCTGCGCCGCCAGCCCTTGCACCGGATTGGTGTGATACAGCGGACGCTCCAGCAAATCGCTGTCATTCCACATGTCTTCGCAAATGGTGAAACCCACCCGCGTGCCGCCGATCAGCACCGGCTCGGGGATGGGGCCCGGCTCAAACCAACGGTGCTCGTCAAACACGTCGTAAGTGGGCAGCAATTGCTTGTGGATCCATTGGGTGGGCTGGCCGGCCTGCAAAATGGCCAATGAGTTGTACAACGGTTTGCCGGTGTGGCCCCCGGTGCGACTCGGCAGGCCGACCGCAACCGCCAGATCGGCAGGCAAACTGCGGGCCAACTCGGCCACGGCGGCTTCGCAAGCCTCCAAAAAAGCCGGCTTCATCAGCAAATCACGCGGCGGATAACCGCAAATGGACATTTCGGGGAAGACCGCCAGCTGCGCACCCGCCAACTTGGCGCGCAGGATGCCGTCCTGAATGGCATGGGTGTTGCCGGGAATGTCACCGACGGTGGGATTGGTTTGCAGGAGGGCGATTTTCATTTCCGAGTATCGTAGCGCCCCCATGCCGTCTCCCACCCCCGCCGCCACCCACCCCGCCGCCGATTCCCCCGGGTTGGCGGCCTTGTGGAAAACGGTGCTGGCCAACGCGCCGCTGTTGGCGGCGGCGGCGGCCTGCAACCCCGCCAATGTGGCGCAAGTGGCGCAACTGCGCAAACAAGGCCCCGGGCCGGAAATCAAACTGGCGCTGGATTTGGCCATGGCCCGCAAAAAAGCGGCCCTGAAATTCCCCGCCGCCCTGGCCGGACGCATCGTGGCCGATCCGCAGGCCGTGGAGCAGGCCTCGTCGTGGGCGGTGGGGCAATGGAAGGCCAAACGGTTTGCGGCAGCCGTAGCACAGGCTTCAGCCTGTGCAAACTCCCCCACTCAGCCCGCCACACAGGCTGAAGCCTGTGCTACTCAAGCGCAAGTCTTCGACCTCTGCTGCGGCGCCGGCTTTGACACCCTGGCTTTGATGGATGCCGGCTTGAAGGTGGAAGCCTGCGACTTGAACCCGACCCGGGCATGGATGGCGCAGCAGAACACCGGGAAGGCGGACCACCCGGTGATCCGCTGCGCCGACCTCGCTTCCTACGCCGGCCACCCCGATCTCGCCAACGCCCTGCTCCACCTCGACCCGGCTCGCCGCAACGAGAGCGGGCGCATCTTCAACCTGGCCGACTACCTGCCCGGCCCGGAAGTCTGGGCCCCGCTTTTGCGCCAAGCCAAAGGCGCCTGCGTCAAACTGGCCCCCGGTGTTTCGCACGCCGAATTGGCGGATTTCGCCAATGGCCTTGGCATGCCGTGGTCCACTTCGTTCGTGTCAGACCACGGCAAACTGGTGCAGGCCCTGCTGTGGACCGGCGTCTTGGCGCAATCGGCGCCGCGCGAGGCCGTGCTGATCGAAAAAGGCCAAGTCCACCAACTCACCGGGCGCCCCGGATCGCCCATGCCGATTTGGGGTGATCCCGCCTTTTTGCTCGAACCCGACGACGCCATTGAAAGGGCGCAATTGTCGAACGAGCTGGGCAAAGGACAGGCCATCTCCGATCTGCATCCAGGCCTTGGCCTGCTCACCGCCGGCACCTTGGGCGAAGCGTGCGCCCTGCCCGCCTCGCCGTGGTTCACCGCCTTCAAGGTGCTGGAGTCTTTTTCTTGGGACGAGAAAAAGGCCAAGGTGGCACTCAAAGCGCACGATGCCGGCTTGGTGGAGGTCAAAACCCGCGGCCAGATTTGCGACCCCAACAAATTGGAAAAAAAATTGCGCGGCGAGGGCAAAGAGCGGCTGACCCTGTTCGTGCTGCGGCTGGGGTCGAGTTTGCGCGGGTTTGTGACACGCAGGGAGGGTCGGGTGCGCTACGCGGAACGCGGCGAAGAAAAAGAAATTCATGCGGGCTGACGCCCGCGCGCGGTGTAGCCGACCTGCCGAGTGTCAATGGCACAAAAGACAAAGGGCCGGCGAAAAATTTCCGCCAGCCCTCTGTGTTTTGATGATGGGATGCTTGAACCGGCCGGCTAAAGCCGACCCTCCCTTATTTGAGCGCCGCTTCGATGGCTTCGTTCAGCAGCTTCTCGTTCGGGCCGACCAGGGTGTTGATCACCTTGCCACCCTTGAACACCAGCACCGTGGGGATGGACTGGATGTTGTAGGCGATGGCAGTGTTGCGGTCGGTGTCGGTGTTGGACTTGCCAACCTTCACCTTGCCGGCGTGGGCTGCGGCCACTTTGTCGATCACCGGCGAGAGCATGCGGCAGGGCATGCACCACTCGGCCCAGAAATCCACCAGCACGGGGATGGGGCTGTTGAGCACTTCGGATTCAAAGGTGGCGTCGGTGAAAGTGAGGGTGTTGGGACCGGCCATGGTGGGTTCCTGCAAAAATGGGGAACAAAAAAGAAGAGGGGTGGGAAGGGCATTCTAGTCTTCCCCCGCCCCCACGGCAAAAGGGGCCCATCCGCTACACTGCGCCACCCCTTTTTTTCACAGGAACCTCATGCAAGTCCCTCTGCTCGACCTCAAATCCCAGTACGCCGCCTTGAAGCATGAAATCATGCCCCGGATCGAGGCCGTGCTGGACTCGCAGGTCTGCATCGGCGGGCCGGAAGTCGAGCGCTTTGAAAAGGAATGCGCCGCCTATTGCGGCACCGTGGACGCCATCGCCATTTCCTCCGGCACCGACGCGATTTTGTGCGCGCTGATGGCCCTCGACATCAAAGCCGGCGACGAAGTCATTTTGCCCTCTTTCACCTTTTTCGCCACCGCCGGCTGCGTGCACCGTGTGGGCGCCACCCCGGTGTTCGTGGACATCGAACCGGAAACCTTCAACATGGATCCGGCCGCCATCGAGGCCAAGATCACCGCCAAGACCAAGGCCATCATGCCGGTACACCTGTTCGGTCAGATGGCCGACATGGATCCGATTCTGGACATTGCCGACAAATACGGCCTGAAGGTGATCGAAGACGCCTGCCAATCCATCGGCGCCACCCAGCGCGGCGTGAAAGCCGGTGCCCTGGGCGCCTGCGGCGCCTTCTCCTTCTTCCCCTCGAAGAACCTGGGCGGCGCCGGCGACGGCGGCCTGCTGACCACCAACGATCCGGCCCTGGCCGCGCGCTTCCGCCTGATCCGCAACCACGGCGCCAAGGAGCGCTACTTCCATGACGAAGTCGGCGCCAACTTCCGCCTGGACGCGCTGCAATGCGCCTACCTCTCGGTCAAGCTGAAGCATCTGGAATCCTGGCATGAAGGCCGCCGCAAAAACGCCGCGATTTACCAGGAAGTGCTGGGAACTTGCGCCGGCATCGTCTTGCCGAAAATCCTCGACACCAACACCAGCATCTACAACCAATACACCCTGCGCGTGCTGGATGGCAAGCGCGACGCCCTGCTCAAGCACCTGACCGCCCATCAAATCGGCGCCGGTGTGTATTACCCCCTATGCCTGCACCAACAGGAGTGCTTCGCGTACTTGGGCGGCAAAGAAGGCGACCTGCCGGAGTCGGAAAAGGCCGCCAAGGAAGTGCTGTCGATCCCGATTTATCCGGAACTTTCCGAGGCGCAAGTGCGCTTTGTGGGGGAGACGATCAAGGGGTTCTTCTAAGGAGGGTCGGCTTTAGCCGACCATGAACCTTGAGCTGTGCGGCGCATATTCAATTCATAGTGCGCGGCAAACCCACTATGCACCGCCTAACCCTTCATCCAACTGGTCGGCTAAAGCCGACCCTCCCATGTACGCCATCTCCATCCAATCCTCCTTCACCGCCGACCACGCCCTGCTCTTGCCCGGCGATGTGCTCGAACCCCGCCACGGCCACGACTGGCCGGTGGAAGTGTGGGTGACGAGCGAACAATTGGATGAGATTGAAACCGTGATGGACTTCCACCCGCTGCACGCGCAATTGGATTTATTTCTGGCGCTCTGGCGCTTCGGCTATCTGAATGATTTGGCGCCCTTTGCCGATGACCAGGGCAAACTGGTCATTTCCCCCTCCGCCGAACGGGTGGCCTGGGCCATCGGCCAAGCCGTGCTGGCTATGCTGCCTGCAAGCGTGAAACTCGAAAAAGTCCGCGTTGGCGAAGCCCCCGGCTGTTTTGCGGAGTGGCGTTGTGCTTGAGCGCGTGACCACTGCGGATGGCTTGGTGTTCTTTGAATCGCCGGCCTTGCGGGCCCTCGGCGTGCCGCACGGTTTTTCCACCCGCATCGGGCCGGGCGGCAACACCCACTTCACCTTGGCCAGCGACAACGACGCCCACATGGCGCAGTTCGCCGCCGCCTTGGATTGCCCCGCGCGTGAGCATGTGACGGTGTATCAGGTGCATGGCGCCTGCGTGTGGGATGGAGCGCGGGTGTCCTCACCCGCATCTGCCGATGAACTGCGGGTGGGGACACCCGCGCTCCGCTATGAAGCCGACGCCATCACCTCCTCCGACCCGGCGCAACTGCTGGCCGTGCGCACCGCCGACTGCGTGCCGGTGCTGCTGGCCTCAAGCGATGGCTCGCGGGTCGCCGCCATCCATGCCGGCTGGAAGGGCTTGGTCGCCGGCGTGATTCCCAATGCGGTGAAGGCGCTGCTCGAAAAGAACCGCGACCGCGAGGAAGCGGGTGCAAGAATAAGAACCACACCCCCTCCCTCACGGTCGGGGTTCCTTGCCGCCATCGGCCCCTGCATGGGCTTGGCTGCCTTCGAAGTCGATGAGGATGTGGCGGCGCAATTCGATGCCGCCGGCTTGGGCGCGGCCGTCAACCGCCACTCTTGGCCCAAACCCCATGTGGACTTGCGCCTGGCCGCCGAACTGCAATTGCACCAAGCCAAGGCGCAATTGATTGATTCGGAAGACCTTTGCACCTACCGCGACGAACACCTGTTCTTCTCGCACCGTCGCGACCGCACCCACCGGGGCCTGCCCAAGAGCGGGCATATCGCGGCGTTTATCGGGGCGAAGGGGTAGATGCGGCCAAAAGCGGGCCAAAGGCCCGCCGGCCAGTAGCCCAGGGCGACCGCAGGGAGCCCTGGGACAAGGTCCACAACAAATAGGGCGGCCTGAAAGGCCGCAGGTCTTGCTTTTCAGTCTTCCCAATAATGTTGTTTTCAAATACCCTGCGGGTGTTGGTTGGATTCCTCTAAATGAAATTTGCCATGCGTAAAAAAATCTTGGTCGTTGGACTATTGGTTGCGTGGGGAATGGGTTGCGTCGCGGGGTGTGCCACAGAAAGACATTTCGCCACTAACTCACGCCAACGCATTGCGATGGGTGATGTTTGGATGGGCGAGTCTAGATGGCCCTGGCCAGATTCTAACGCTCCCAAATACGAACTTGTCGGGTGCTTGCATCAACCCTTTGGAAAGTTGTGCGTAATCCAAGGCGTTATGGTCGATGGACCACGCAAGGGGTACGAAAGCGGGCCCAATTTACAAGTAAAACGCATCAATGGAATCGCCACGCAGAAAACCGTTCAAATTTGCCTTCGTCCCCATTTTTTAAACTTTGGCGAAGGGAAAATACCCGCAATCGAAATGGGGAAAACCTATGAACTTGAAGGCTACACATCAGGAGACTTCGTTGGCGAACCTGATGGGGTTTATCAAAAAACAGGCGTGCTTCTCCAGACAACAAGCTTTTACTTTCGCGAAGAGTTTGTCATCATCAACGGCACAAAATTACCCTCCACCGAACAACCTGCCAAAGAAACCCCTTAAACCCCCTCACTCCCAAACATACCGCTCATCCAACGCCAATCCATTCTTGGCGCAAAACAATCGAAATTCCTCCTGAAAAGACACCTTCTGGTGATGCTCCGCCTGATTGGCGATATAGGCAGTCACCCGGTCTTGATGCGACATGCTGACTGAGAACAAGCCGTAACCTGCCTGCCAATGGAAATGGGGCAATTCGGCGGCCTTCTCGCGAATCCATCGCCCTGATCCCGTTTTAATTTCACCGATCATTTTGGCGACTGGCACCGTGCGGGGCAATTGGATAAGCAGGTGAATATGGTCAGAAACCGAGCCTGCTGCCAGTAACACCCCATCACAATCGCGAATAATGCCGCCCATATACGCGTGCATCTCAGGGCGCCACGCATCTGCCAGCACCGGAACGCGGTGTTTGGTGGAAAACACCAAATGACCCAAAAGATTGGAGAGGGATTGCGGCATGGCGTGGATGATATGGCGTGAATTTTGTAATGAACACCCCCAGACATTGTTAACTGGGTGGCCGGAGACATGCCGACACCCGCGGCCTTTCAGGCCGCCCAATCTTGCTCCATCCTGACCCAGGGCTCCCTCCGGTCGCCCTGGGCTACTGGCCTGCGGGCCGTTGGCCCGCCTTTGCAATGCCCTATTTCGCTCCCTGCATACTCTGTCCATAAAATTAACCTATTAAAAATTAATCATTTATGCATAGGGACAGGCCTTTTCAGCCCAGCCACGGCCAACCAACGCGCCGCGCCACCCCACCCAACGCACGCCTGCCGTCCGCTGCGCGATTCCCGCTTTCCCCCCGCCGCCACGCCCTCTTTTTTTCCTGCCATAATCCCCCTTTCCGCCCTTCCCCGCCATTTGCCCACACCAGCCATGTCCTCCACCCAATTCACCCTCGAAAAAGCCGGCCACCAAACCCAGGAATCCGAGTTCTTTAAGCCCATTCCGCCCGGTTATGTCGTCGGCCGCCACAAATATGTGGTGGTGTTCGGCACCGTGATGTCGGGCCTGGGCAAGGGCATCTTCGCCTCGTCTTTGGCCAAACTGATCAAGGACAAGGGCTTCAAAGTGGCGCCCATCAAACTTGAGGGCTACCTCAACATCGACTCGGGCACCCTGAGCCCCTACCGCCACGGCGAAGTGTTCGTGCTCAGCGACGGGCTGGAAACCGACATGGACCTGGGCACCTACGAGCGCCTGCTCGACCAAGATTTGGCCCGCGAAAACTACGCCACCGCCGGCCAAATTTTCCGCCGCGTGCTGGACAAGGAGCGCAGCGGCGGCTACCTTGGCCGCGATGTGCAGATGATCCCGCATGTGACCGGCGAAGTGAAGTACCTGCTGCGCGACCTGGCCGTCAAGCAGGATGCCGACGTGGTGTTCATCGAAGTCGGCGGCACCGTGGGCGACCACGAAAACGCCTTCTACATCGAGGCCCTGCGCGAACTGGCCTTTGAAGAAGGCCCGCAGAACGTCTGCTTCGCGGCCCTCACCTACATCATCGAGCCGCCGACCCTGGGCGAGCAGAAAACCAAGGCGGCGCAATTGGGCTTGAAGAAACTGCTGGAAGCCGGCGTGCAGCCGCATCTGATCGCCACCCGTTCGCAGCAGCCGCTGGAAAAGAGCTCGGCCGAAAAGATCGCCATGTTCTCGAATGTGCCGCCCAACCGGGTGTTCTCGATGCATGATCGCGAATCCATCTACACCGTGCCCAGCGCCATGCACGAAGACGGCCTCGACAAGGCCGTGCTGGAAGTGCTCGGACTGGAAAACCGCATCGACACCTCCAAAGAACAGGCCAATGCCAACGAGTGGCACCGCTTTGAAAAGATGGTGACGTCTGCGCGCACCCACACCTCCTGCCGCATCGCCATCGCTGGCAAATATGCCGCCTTGCGGGACGCCTACGCCTCCATCGACAAAACCCTGGAGCATTGCGGCGCCCACCTTTCGTGCCAGATCGAAGCCGACTGGATCGATGTCACCGAATTCCAGCCCGCCGACACCGCACAGGCCCTGGCCGGCTACCACGCCGTCATCGTGCCCGGCGGCTTCGGCCAGCGCGGCACCGAAACCAAAATCGCCTGCGTGCAGCATGCCCGCGAAAGCAAGGTGCCCTACCTTGGCATCTGCCTGGGCTTCCAGATGGCGGTCATCGAATACGCCCGCAATGTCTGCGGCATCGCGGACGCCGCCTCCACCGAGTTCATGCCCCACGCCGCCAACCCGGTGATCGACATTTTGCCCGAGCAGAAAAAGATCGAAGGGCTGGGCGGCAACATGCGCCTGGGCGGCAAGGATGTGCTGGTCAAGGCCGGCTCGCTGGCCGCCCGGCTCTACGGCCTGCCGGCAGACGGCGGCATCATCCGCGAGCGCTTCCGCCACCGCTACGAAGTGGATCCGCGCTTCATCCAGATCCTGGAGGAGCACGGCCTGATCTTCTCCGGCCGCCACCCCCAGCAGCCGATCATGCAGATGCTCGAACTGCCCAAGGAAATCCACCCCTACTTCATCGGCGGCCAGTTCCACCCGGAACTGCTCTCGCGCCCCCTGCGCCCGCACCCGATGTTCATGGGCCTGGTGGCGGCGGCGATCAGGCAGGCTGAGCCGGGGGTGAAGGATCCGGCGGTGCTGGGGTGGATCAGGTGAATTGAAGCGAAAAAGAGAAACCCCCGGGCGGAAGTTTGGGGATTTTGCTTGGGATAAACTTGCGCCTGCTTGGCCCGCTTCAGCCCGGAGGGCTGGCAGTTTTATAGCCGGCGGTTGAGACGCGACGCGCAGCGGCGTGGCAACACCACCGGAGGATCGTGAATGGAATGCCCCCTGGAGGGGTGCGAGAAGGAAGATCGCCCATGAACCAACCACAAAAACCGTGTTCTATGCCTATAAAGGAATTGATTGATCCGTCTCTCCCATCTCCTCCGCTAAAATAACCCCACCCCCTCCCGGAGCCCCCCATGACCTCTTTGCATATCCCCGACAAACTCGGAACCTTGGTGCGTCGCCAGGCCAAGGAAAGTGGCTATCGGTCAGCAGATGCTTACGCGCGCGATGTGTTGATGGCCGATCAAAAACGGCGAGCCGGGGAGAAATTGGCTGCATTGCTTCAAGAAGGCCGTGATAGTGGATTTATTGAAGCCGATGAACCTTTCTGGGAAAAATTAAGCCTTGACCTTGAGGCCGCCATTCAGAGTGGGAAAAAGAAATGAGTCGTTGGCATATTCGTTTTGCAGCCAAAGCAAATAGAGAAGCATTGGCCCATGCAATCTATATCGCAAAAGACAGTCCGGCGACGGCTCGGCGTTTTTTAACGGCGGTACGCGCTACTGGCAATAGCCTGAAAGACCTGCCACGCGCAGGAAGCCTGTGTGATGACTGGCACCCTCAATTGATTGGGATTCGCCGATGCGCCATCAAGGGATTTCCCCGCCATGTTTTTTTCTATGAAGTCGATGCTCATGAGGTGCGCATTTTGCGTGTGCTTCACGGATCACAAGATGTACTCGCCATGCTTTTAGAACAACTCCATTGATTTCTCACCCCCACCCCGCCGACGACTACCCCTTCCGCTTCGGCGGCATTGCCCGCCTCTACGGTGAAGCCGGCTTGGCGCAATTGCGCGCCGCCCATGTCTGCATCGTCGGCCTGGGCGGCGTGGGCTCCTGGATCGCCGAGTCCCTCGCCCGCTCCGGCATCGGCGAGATCACCCTGATCGACGCCGACGAAGTCTGCGTCTCCAACACCAACCGCCAGATCCACGCGCTGGCCGGCAATTACGGCAAAAGCAAGGCGCAAGTGCTGGCCGAACGGATCCGCCAAATTGCGCCGCAGTGCCGGGCGCATCCCATCGAAACCTTCTTCACCGCCAAAAATGCCGACGAACTGCTCGGCCGCAACCACCAGGTGGTGGTGGACGCCATCGACGGCATGAACCACAAAGCCCTGCTCATCGCCTCGTGCAAACAGCGCGGACTGCCGGTGGTGGTTTGCGGCGGCGTCGGCGGCCGGCGCGATCCGACTCGTTTGCGGATTTGCGACTTGGGCCGGGCGGTGGGCGACATCATGCTGCAACTGGTCAGGCGCAAGTTGCGCCGCGAATACGGTTTCCCAAAGTTTGAAGGCAAAAACTTCCACATCGCCTGCGTCTACTCCAACGAGCCGCAGGTGGAACCGGCCCCCTGCGCAGGCGCCGGCGAGCACGCCCCGGTCAAACTCGATTGCGCCTCCGGCTTTGGCGCGGTGTCGCATCTGACCGGCGCGATGGGCTTTTTCGCCGCCCATCAGGTGATCGAAACCCTGCTCAATCCCGCCTCCGCCATCGGCGCACCGGGCGTGCCTTCCACCTGATGTTCGCCCTCCTCCGCCGAGTCACTTGCGCCCTGCTCGACGCCGTGTTGCCCTCGCCGGTGACCATCGCCGTGGCGGAAAACCCGTGGCAGCCCTGCCCCGCCCATGTGTATTGCGCCCACTGCGGCGCTGCGGCCGGCCCCGGCGAAGCGCGCGAAGACGGCTGCTCGGCCTGCGCCGGGCAACGCCTGCCGTGGAACCGCGTGACGCGTCTGGACGCCTGGGAAGAACCGGTCAAAAGTTTTGTCGCCGCCATGAAATACCGGTCGCACTGGGCCTTTGCCCCTTGGTTTGGCCAGTTGCTGGCCACGGCCATCACACTGGATGCCCCTGCCGATGCGGTGGTGGTGCCCGTGCCCATGCACTGGCTGCGGCGGACTGCCCGCGGCTACAACCAAGCCGGCCTGATGGCCGAAGCGTTGGCCAAAACCGGCGGCCTGGAGTGCGCCAACCCCCTCAAACGCATCCGCCGCACCCCGCGCCAGGCGGCGCAAAGCAAGGCCGGCCGCGAAGCCAATGTGCGCGGTGCATTCGCCCTGCGCCGGTCCGCCCGCGCCCTGGTCGGCGGACGGCATGTGATCTTGGTGGACGATGTCAAAACCACCGGCGCCACGGCACGCCAATGCGCCCGCCTGCTCCGGCGGGCCGGGGCCCAATCCGTGCATCTGGCGGTGGTGGCTGTGGCCGATAAAAAAGGGTGACAACGGCTACATTACCCCCATGCTGCGCGCCCTCTTTGCCATCGCCCACAACACCTTCACCGAATCCATGCGCCAGCCGATTTTTCTGGTGCTGACCCTGCTTGGCGTGCTCATGCTCATCATCACGCCGCAACTGGCAAACTACACCATGGAGGGCAGCCACGGCGACAACAAGATGCTGGTGGAGTTGGGGCTGGGCAATGTGTGGATGGTGGGCATGCTTTTGGCCTGCTTCACCGCCACCGGCATCCTGGTGCGGGAGATCGAGGAAAAATCCGTGCTGACGGTGGTGTCCAAGCCGGTGCCGCGGGTGGTGTTTTTGCTGGGGAAATTCCTGGGCTGCGGCGGCGCCATTGCGGTGGCCTGCACCACGCTTGGCATGACCCTGCTCCTGCTGCTGCGCCACCGGGTGATGCAGAATTTTTCCGACACCTGCGACTGGCCGGTGATTTTTTCCGGCGTGGGCCTGGGGCTGGCCGCCATTGCGGTGGCTTTTTTCGCCAATTACCTGCACCACAAGCCGTTTTGTTCCACCTGCGGACTGGGACTGGCGCTGGCCTCAAGCAGCGCCTTCGCCTTCGTCCTATTTGTCAACAAACAGTGGCAGTTCCAATCCCCGGCCACCGAATTCGCCACCACCTTGGGCGACACCCACACCAGCATGCGCGAGGCCGGCGTGGGCCTGCTGTTCGTGCTGCAGGGCATCGTGCTCATGACCGCGGTGGCCATCGCGCTCTCCACCCGGCTTTCCCAGGTCGCCACCCTGATCCTGTGCCTGCTGGTCTTTTTGCTCGGGGTGGGGTTGGCGCCGCTATCCCAACACCTGTCGGCCCAATTGGGGTTGGACCGCCTCGCCCCGGCCTCTGAAACCATTCCCGTCATCTGGCATGCCAAATTGGCGCCGGGCACCAAGGCGTTTTATCTGGCGGTCAAGGGGTTTGCCTGCGTCATTCCCAACCTGCAACTGCATTGGCCGGCCGACGCCCTGGGCCGCGGCTCCTCGCTGGTGCATGATGCGCAAGGCAATTTCTCACTGGTGTATTTCGGCAAAGTCTCGCTGTACACCCTGCTGCAGATCACCGGCATTTTGTCGCTGGGAGCCGTGGCCTTCCAGCGGCGCGAAGTGAGTTAACGCTCGTCAATCAGCCACCGGATCGCATCCGGCAAAGCCTGATGAATCAGAGAAAAATGCCCTGCGCCTTCCACCCGATGCAAAATGGCGCCAGGGATTTGTCCGCTCATGGCTTCGCCCACCGCCAACGGCACCACGGTGTCGGCCGAGCCGTGCCACCATTGCACCGGCAGGCGCAATTCTTTGAGCCAGGCGCCGTCATCGCCGGTCCAGGCGCGCAAATCGCGGGCCATGCCCGGGCCGCCGTGTTCAAATGCCTGCGCAAAAGTTTCTTCCAGCACTTGGCGGAAATGCGGATCGCGCGCGAACACGGCCCGGTCGGCGGGCAGCCCGAAATGGGTGCCGATGCGCACCAGGGTTTGCGCCACCGGATAGACAAAGCGCCGGCTCCAGCGGTGGAAGATCGAATCCGGCAGCCAGGCCGCCGATTTGGCCATGTGCAAACCTTGGCGGGCAAAGGGCGGCATGCGCCGGCGCTGTTCGCCGCGCCCCATGAAGCCCATGCCGCACAGCACGGCCATCCGTGCCACCCGCTGCGGATGGCGGCGGGCAAATGCCAGCAACCCCGGTGTGCCGCCGGAGGTGGCCAGCACGCCCACTTTGTCCAGATGAAAATAATCCAGCAAGGCGGCGTAATCATCGGCCAGTGACTCGGCGGTGCGCGCCGGGTCATGGTCGGATTTGCCGTAGCCGGGCCGGTCGGGGGCGATCCAGCGCGCGGGGAACAACGCCTGGATGTCCGGCGCCGCGTCGATTTCATGGCTGGAGGAGGGAAACCCATGCCCGTAAAGCACCGCCGCCCCCTGTCCCGCGCACCGGTAGGCAAGGCGGCGGTCATTTTTCAAATACAAATAAGAGAGCGAGGCGGGCACGGCGCGATTGTAAACCGATGCGCGCGAAAGCTGGAATCTTTACGCTTTTCCCGTCCACTTCGCCTTCGGCTCGGTGCCGGCCTTGAGCCGCGCGATGTTGCCGCGGTGCTTGAAGATGACCAGCATCGCCAACGCCAGCGCAAAGCCGCCGAATACCAAACGGTCTTCTTTGAAATAAATCGCCGCGCACCACGCCAATGGGGGCACCGCCGCCGCCGCCAACACGCTGGCCAGCGACACAAAGCCGGTGCCGTAGCACAGGCCCACCCACAGCAGGCCGGCGGCCAAGCCCGGCAGGGTCAACACCGGCCAGAAGCCGAGCAACACGCCCAGACTGGTGGCCACGCCCTTGCCGCCCTTGAAGCCCAACCACACCGGAAACACATGGCCGAGCACGGCCATGATGCCCACCCCCACCCACAGGAGGGCCAGTTGCCACGCCTCGGCCCCGGCAGGCGCAAACTCCCTGCGGAAGAATCCGGCCGCCAGCACCGGCAGTGCGCCCTTGAGGGCATCGAGTGCAAAGGCGGCAATCCCCCATTTTTTGCCGCAGGCCCGGCCAAGATTAGTCGCCCCGATGTTGCCGGAGCCGACTTGGCGGATGTCCACACCCTTGAATTTCCCCAGTAAAAAAGCGAAAGGGACGGAACCGGCCACGTAAGCGGCGAGCAGAAACAACCAAAAAAGGAGGGTGGGCATGGGGCGGGGATTGTATTTCAGGAAGCCCCTCGTCATTTCCTTACAATTGGCCCCCATGCCAGCCCCCATCGCCCCCATTGAAATCTCGCAGCCGCAACTCAAGCCCTACTATGCCTCTGGCGACCAGCGCCGCGAGGCCACCCAAGCCATGTTCGACAGCGCCGCCAAGCATTATGACTATGCCGAGCGCATCACTTCGTTGGGTTCCGGCCCCTATTACCGCCGCGAAGTGTTGACCCGCTCCGGCCTCAAGCCGGGCATGTCGGTGCTGGATGTGGCCATCGGCACCGGCTTGGTGGCGGCCGAGGCGGTCAAGATCATCGGCAACGCGCAACTGCTTACCGGCCTTGACCCCTCGCCGGGCATGCTGGCCGAGGCGAAGAAGAAACTCAACGTGAAGACCATCCAGGGCTACGCCGAAGACATCCCGCTGCCGGACAACCAGGTGGATTTTCTCTCCATGGGTTACGCCCTGCGCCATGTCTCGGACATGAACAAAACCTTCGGCGAATACCGGCGCGTCCTGAAGCCCGGCGGCACCGCCTGCATCATGGAAATCGCCCGGCCCAAATCCAAACTCGGTTACGCCTTTCTCAAGTTCTACATCCGGGTGGTGGTGCCGGTTTTGACCCGCGTCACTTTCTGCCACAAAGACATCGCCGTTCTGTGGGAGTACTACTGGGACACCATCCAGGCCGCGGCCGACCCGGAAACCATCCTGAATTCCATGCGCCAAGCGGGGTTCCAAGATGTGTACTGCAAGGTGGACATGGGCATATTCCGCGAATACGTGGGGAAAAAGCCCACCGCCTGATGCTGCCCTCCTCCTCCCCCGCCGACCTTGACCCCTTCCCTTCCGCGCCGCTGGCGGCGCCGGCCTGGGTGGATGCGTTGTGCCCGGCGCCGCAGCATCCGCCGGCGTCGGGGCACGGCGGCGCGCGTTTCCATGCCCGACCCAATTCCCGTTTTGACCTGCGCCTCTCGCAGTCGGCCGACGGCCAATGGGGCCGCGCCTATGCCAAGGTCAAAGGCGCCCTGTATCTGCCGGCAGCGATGGTGGAAGCTGAAGTGGAAGCCCTCTACGCCGAAATGTTCGCCGCCCTCAAAAGTTTCAGTCCGGCTGCGCCAGCCCATCCGGTGCGGCTGTGGAACGGACTTCCCCACATCATCGAAAGCATGGACATCCCCGCCGGCGAAGGGGCGTCATGGGAACGCGAAGCCCCGTCCCACGAAAAATTCGACCGTTACATGGCCTTCAACGCCGGCCGCTGCCGCGCCATGCTGGCCCATTATGGCGGCAAGGCCGCGCTGGCTCGCGCCATCCCCGCCGCCAGCGGCGTGGGGCACGGCGGCGAGGACCTGGTGGTCCACGGGCTGTGCGCCCGCGCCCACGGCGTGCCGGTGGAAAACCCGCGCCAAACCCCGGCGTGGCGCTATTCGAAGCGCTTTGGACCGTTGCCGCCCTGCTTCGCCCGCGCCACCAGCATCCTCCACGCCGGAAAACCGGTGCTGCTGGTTTCCGGCACCGCCAGCGTGGTCGGGGAAGAAACCCTGCACCCCGGCCAGCTGGAAGCGCAGGCGGCGGAAACCCTCGTCAACCTGCGCGCCCTGCTCGAAGCCGCCGGCTTCACCCTGGCGCAACTGCGCGACGCGCGCGTGTATGTCACCCATGCCCGCGACCTCAATGCCGCCCGCACGCTGTGCGAAAACGGCCTGCCCGGCCTGCAGCGCCTGGAAATCGTCCACGCCGAGATCTGCCGTCCCGGCCTCATCCTTGAAATCGAAGGCATCGCCACCTCATGACCGCATCCGCCATGAACACATCCCCCGCGGACACCACCGATTTCGATGTCATCATCCTGGGCGGCGGCCCCGCCGGCGCCGCCGCCGCCACCGCCCTGGCCCAACATGGCCGCAGGGTGATCATCCTTGAAAAGGAAACCTTCCCGCGTTTCCATGTCGGCGAGTCGTTCCTGCCCGAGCTCAACCCGCACTTCAAGCGCCTGGGCCTGACGCCCAAACTCGACCAAGTGCCGCGCATCCGCAAGACCGGGGTGGAATTCGTGTTCGGCCACGAGCGCTGGGGCGCCATGCTGAATTTCCAGGACTGCTCGCACTGGGCCGAGTGGGAAACCTTCAACACCGAACGCGCCGCTTTCGACAAACTACTGCTTGAACACGCGGTGGAATCCGGGGCGCAGCTGCGCCAGTGCAAGGTGACGAAGGTGCCCGAAATGAGGGACGGCTTCGTGCGGGTGCAGACCGACCAGGGTGAATTCACCGCCAAATACTTCCTTGATGCCAGCGGGCAGCACGCCTTCCTTGGCCGCGAACTGGGCCTGCGCAAGACCTACTCCAACCACCGCAAAACCGCCTTCGTCGGCCACTTCACCGGCATGGAACGCCATCCCGGCGAAATCCGCGGCAACCCCAGCATGGTGATGACCGAAGAAGGCTGGTTCTGGGTGATCCCGCTCGACGAAACGCGCACCTCGATCGGCATGGTGCTGGATGTCGAAGCTGTGAAGAAACTGCCGGTGGGCCCCAAGGAAGCCCTGGCCTGGGGCGTGCGCCGCTGCCCGCACATCGCGCAGCGCCTGCAGGAATCCTCCTTCCCACCCGCCCACACCAACACCATCTCGGACTATTCCTACCGCTGCGAGAAGTTCGCCGGCGAGGGCTACTTTCTGCTGGGCGATGCGGCGGTGTTCCTCGACCCGATTTTCTCCTCCGGCGTTTACCTTGGCGTCTCGGGCGGCATCTACACCGCGGACCTGGTCAACGACATCCTAAGTGGCAAACTGGCGCCGGCCAAGGCGCGCAAGATGCACACCCAGCACATTGATTCCAAGACCAAGCCCTTCTTCTACCTGATCAACAACTACTACACCCACTCCTTCCGCGAGTTGTTCCGCGAAGGCCAGGGGCCCTTCGAGGTGCACAAGGCGCTCTTGTCCATCCTGATGGGCCGCGTGCTCAACGTGCCGTTCTCGGTGCGCTGGCGCATCCAATATTTCAAGGTGTGCCTGTGGTTCCACCGCAATGTCAAGCGCCTGTGCAAACCGCACGGCACCTTCTCGGTGCTGCGCGACGAGGCCGCCCACGGGCATGTGGTGCACACCCCCGCCTGAATTCTTTTTCCCCCCTTCCCATGAACATCGACCCTCCCGCCACCCCAGCCACGGGCGCCGACTTTGACGTGATCGTGCTTGGCGGCGGCCCCACCGGCGCCGCCGCCGCCACCGCCCTTGCCCAGCACGGGCGCCGGGTGCTGGTGCTGGAAAAAGAAGCCTTCCCGCGCTTCCATGTCGGCGAATCGTTGCTGCCGGAATTGAACCCCTGCTTCAAACGGCTGGGCCTGACAGAGAAATTGAAGACCGTGCCACAGGTCAAAAAGACCGGGGTGGAATTCGTCTTCGGCCACGAAGAAGTCGGCGCCATGCTCGACTTCAAGGAATGCGCCCACTGGGCCGAACACGAAACCTTCAATGTCGAGCGCGCGCCCTTTGACAAGGTGATGCTGGACCACGCCGAAAGTTGCGGCGCCATCGTCAAGCAGGGTGTCAAAGTGACCCATGTCCCTGAAATGCGCGACGGCTTGGTGCGGGTGGAAACCAACATGGGCGAATTCACTGCCCAATACCTGTTCGACGCCAGCGGCCAAAACTGTTTTTTGGGCCGCCAATTGGGCATCCGCAAAACCATCCCCGGCCACCGCAAGACCGCCTTCATGGGCCACTTCACGAATGTGAAACGCCTGCCCGGCGAGGCCGCCGGCTACCCCACCATGGTGATGTGCGACGAGGGCTGGTTCTGGGTCATCCACATCGACGACACCCGCACCAGCATCGGCATGGTGATGGATGTGGAGGCGGTCAAGCAACTGCCGGTCAAACCCGACCAATGCCTGGTGTGGGCAGTCAAAAACTGCCCCCATCTGGCGGCGCGCACCAAAGAATCCACCTTCCCCGAAAAGAACGGCTCGGTGTCGGATTATTCCTACAAGTGCGACCACTATGCCGGCCCCGGCTACTTTCTGCTTGGCGACGCGGCGATCTTCCTCGACCCGATTTTCTCCTCCGGCATTTACCTGGGCGTCTCGGGCGCGATTGACGCGGCCGATTGGGTCAACGACATCCTCAATGGCAAGCAAACCCCGGCGCAAGTGCGCCGGCGTTACGAAGCCAGCGTGACCGCCAAGTCCGCGCCCTTCTTCAAACTGGTGACGGCCTACTACACCCACTCCTTCCGCGAGTTGTTCCGCGAGGGCCGCGGCCCGCACGGCGTGCACAAGGCGCTCTTGTCCATCCTGACCGGCCGGGTGGAGAATGTGCCCTTCTCCATCCGCTGGCGCATCCGTTATTTCGACGTGGCGTTGTGGGTGCACCGCCACCTCAAGCGCATCGCGCCGACGCGGGCGACCTTTTCAATTTTGAAGCAGGCGCAAGTCGCCGGGCATGTGGTGCATTCGGCGGGATGAGGCGCAAGTTGCGCCCCCTCACCCCAACACCTGCACCCATTTCCCCAACCGCGCCGCCTTGGCCTGTTCGTGAAATTTGCGATCCAAGGTGATCAGCGTCCGCCCCGCTTCGCGCGCGGCCAACAGGTGGAGCAGATCGTAGACATGCAACGGATGGTGGACGGAAAGGCGCAGCGCATCGGCCATATGCGGCTGGGTCGGCAGCAATTGCGCCCATGGATAATCCGACCAAATATTTTTCCAATCGGCCTGGGCCTTCTCCGCTGAAACACGGCCGCGACGCACCCCCTTCATCAATCCATTGATGATTTCCACATGAATCAAGTCGGATGCCATGAGATAGCCGTCGTTTTCCTGAAGAAAATCCTGCGCCAAGGTGCAATGGACCTCATCCGTAAAATTGGCGGCCAGCACAATGCAAGTATCCACCACCAGTGCTGTTTTCACCGTTCCTCCCGCATTTCACGGACAAAATCACCAATGTCCTGGACTTTGACGCCACGCTTGGGTTTGATTTGACGGGTGGTTTCTCGAAACTTCGCCCAACGCAACGCGCGCTCGGCCGCAACAGCCGAGTTGGGAGCCGGCGCACTCAGCCGCATCTTGGCCTCCGCCACGATGGAGCGGTGGTTGGCCTTGGCATCGGCTTTGAGCCTCTCGTAAGCGGCGTCGTCGAGGTTGCGGATGAGCAAGGTGGCCATGGGAAGTCTCCGAAAGGGATGTATCAAATTGATAACAAAATGATACCAAAACAAAATGGTGGCAACCCAGTCTTGCCCCGCCTCATCCCCCATGATGATGATCACGGTTGTGGAACGAGGTGGTGGCGCCGCGGAAGTGCAATTCCACCACGCCGGTGGGCCCGTTGCGCTGCTTGTCGCGCTTGACCTTGCTGGCAATGGCTTTCAACTTGCGCTCGATCTCGAAGGGCAGTTCCTCTTTGGAGCGCTGGGGTTTGGCGCATGGCCGCCACCCCAATTGGGCGGCAGGTCAAATTCGTTTTTCATGCTGACGGAACAGGCTTCAATCGCTTTGCGCACCGTGCCTTTTTGCCACCTCTCACCTCCTCGGCAGAAACCGAATACTCGCCGCCCGTTCCACCTCCCCCAACAACACCAAGTATTTGTCCAAATCCGTCTTTTTATCTAGCGGGCCATTGGGCATGATCCAAGCCGCCACGCCCGCGCGGTCATCCACTTCGCGCCACACCACCACTTTGTAAAGCCGGTCCGGTGCGGGCACCGCACGACCCGGCGCAAAAGCCTGCAGCGGCTTATCGTAAATCGGCCCGGTAAACACATAAATCGTGGACTTCAATTTGGCATGCGCATCCACCCGCTGTTCCAACAATTCCCATGCCTGCTCATTCAAAATGGCGTTTTGTGGCACGATATTCGCAGTGACAAAACAATCATGGGCGGCTTCATCCCCCCAACACCGGGCATCGTTAAAGGGCACCATGTGGCCGCGATCCCACTCATGTACCCCCTTGCGATTGTTGTAATCCATTTGCGCCGTGATTCGGTATCCCGCATTTTCAATCGCAGCATCGCCCCAAAACTTCGGCTCGCGCTTGATCTCCTTGTGCGTGCGCACCACGGCGGCGGTGAGTTTATAAGCCGTCCAGCGCGGAGCCAAAATGCGGTCGTCATAGTCAAGATCAAACCCGTGGTAATGGCGCACCGTGCAATGCTTGGCATCATCCAAGGCGCAAGTGGGTTGCCCAAAGGGAGCTGTGGGCAGCGGTGAGAGCGGCGAAGAAATCGGCCAAGTCGGGTCGATGTGGACGCCGGGAATGGCGTGGCTGACCACCCGGTCCGCCACGCTTGGGCCGGTGCGGGAGGTGGAAAAAGGTAGCGGGGCGAACAGAACTGCGGCGGCGGCCGAGGCGCAAACGATGAGGGCTGCAAGGTAGCGGAGAGGGTGGCGCATGGGATTTTTTGGAGTGCGGCGGCATGACGCCGCTTTCAGGAGCGCGGCACGACGCGCGCCGGGATCCGGAAGACCATCGAGAAAACGGGAAGCGCAAGCGGCTTTCCCTTGGGTTCTTGTTTCACCTTGCCTCTTCCGAAATTCCACGCCCGTCGTGACGGGCTGCGTCAAAGCGGCGTCGTGCCGCCGCACTCCAAAAAGAGGTGGACGTATTTCGGCTATTCCCGGATTTCCAACGCCGGCAACGCCTTGACGATCCGCACCGTTTCCACGCTCACGCGGATGACGCGCTTGAGCAGGTCCACGATGTAGGCCGGGTCCTGCGCCGTTTCGAGGGCGTAGCGGTTGACGTCGTTCACAATGCCGCTGTCCCTGTGGGTGGAAACGCCGTAGCGCTCCATCACCCACTCGATCACGGACTTGCCGTTGACGATGTAGTCGTAGGCTTCCAGCGGAATGCCGGAAATGGTGATCCTGCCATTGCAATGAATGACGGTTTTGTCCTTGTCCCGGCCGCCGGCCTTGCCCTTGGCGAATTTCATCTCTTCGATGCGCCAAGCGGCGATGTCGGCTTTCGGCGGTGTCGCGGATTGCACCACGGGATAGGGGTCCACCGTTTCGTAGTTGAGGTGCCACTCGGCCAGTTCACGGCCGGCCTTGCTAAAAGACCAGAAGTCGGCGGCGGATACAAGCCACGGCAGGCGCGGCAACATCTTTTTGAGGTCGTTGGCGAAGCGGGTCTTGTACTCGGGGCTGTGGAGGATGCCGTAGACGAAGTAGAAGATGTCTTCGTGTTCGATCTTCTTGTCTGCGTATTTTTCGCGGAAGAGGGTGACGGTGGATTCGGGGATGGCGTTGTGGCGGGTGTAGGCGTCAGTGGCGCCATTGCCGGCGAAGAGGGCGGATTTTTCTTCAGGCTTTTCGTAGTGGTAGAGGGGGAAGCATTGCGCACCCCCCGCTTGCAAATTCAAGTCCGGAGGAAGATTTGTAATCAACGCAGAAAACTCTTTGCTAGCCCCAATTCCTGGAACGGAAATTACACAGTTGTTGTGGCCGGAAGTAGGGAAAAGTCCAGGAACCTTGAGGACCATCTCGTTGAATTGACGATTGAAATACATACACTGCTTTGTGTACGGACGATACATTCCTGACACAATGCAAGACTCATCAAACTCATGCGTTTTCCCTCGCCCAAGAAGGCCCTTGAGTGCCCGCGACCAACTAATCTTTTTCGCATTGTTGTCTACAAAATCAGAGACTTCGTCTTTTGTGATTCCTCGCGATTTGGCCTCCATTACCTGTTCGTTGTAGAACTGAATGGTTCGGCTCATATTGCTTGATACTGCCTTTTTTGAGAAGTTGTAGACCCAAGCGTCGCGGGCAGAAACAACGCCCATGGAATACTCCCCAAATACCGCTTTGCTGCCATCGCTTTCTTTGTCTCCCAAGGGCAGGAAGGAATCAAAATCACCACTCCTTTGGTTGATCCAATCGTACGCATCGTTCGGCGTGATCGTCTGCCATGGGATGCGCTCCATCCCTCCAAAATCGGCAATGATTTTAAGTTTTTGATCGCGCGTAAGGTAATCGCCAATGTCGTGGTAAAACACCCCACGTGTCGCCCCCCTCTTCGGATTTTTCACCAAGAGCGTAATGGCAATCGGCGTCCGTGAACCAGAGCCAAAGATCTTCCCGCCTTCTTTGCGAGATAGTTCGCCTGCTGTACGTTGGTTCCCCCGAAGGTTGAAACAATAGATACTCGTGAATTCATCAGCCAAGCAAGCCCGCAGGCCATCCGCAGAGCTGGAATCTAGCCATCCCCCGCTACTCACGAAGCAAATTACTCCCTGAGCTGCGATGCGATCACTGGCCCATCGGATCGCACGAATGTAAGAGTCGTAAAGACTTTTCTTGTTGTTTGCGACAGACCGTTCTGCGTACGTATTCTCAATACTTGCATCCAAGTGCGGATATTCAAGATTCTGGTTGTTGTCATTCGCGCTCGCCTGTCCCATGGAATACGGCGGATTCCCCAAAATCACCGTAATCTCCTGCCGCTTCTGCCGCCGCGCCCGCTTGCTGTTCTTCTCCAGCTGGAACCCGATGGGCATGTCGCCTTCGGCCATCTGGAAAGTATCCGTCAACGAAATCCCCTTGAACGGCCGGTACTTTCCGCTCTTCTTGCCGTGGTACGCCGCCTCAATGTTGATGGCCGCGATGTAATAGGCCAGCAGCACGATCTCGTTGGTGAACAACTCCTTGGTGTACTTGCGCCCAAGGTCTTCCGGCTTGATGAGGTCGCTCTGAATCATCCGCACGGTGAATGTGCCCGTCCCCGCGAACGGATCAAGGATGGTCACGCCCTTGTCCGAAAGCCCCATGCCGAATTCCCGGCGCAGTGCTTGGTCCGCGCTCTTCAAGATGAAGTCCACCACCTCCACCGGCGTGTAGACGATGCCCAACCGCTCGGCCATCCGCGGAAACGCCGTTTTGAAGAACTTGTCGTAGAGTTCGATGATGATTTTCTGCTTGCCTTCCGCATTGTCCACCCCCTTGGCCCGGTCCCGCACGCTGACATAGAACTTCTCCAGCACTTGCGCGTCCTTCTCCAGCGCCTGCCCTTCGAGGATGTCGAGCATCCCCTGCATCGCCTGCGACACGGGGTTGTGTTGCGAGAAAGCGTAACCCTCGAACAGCGCATCAAACACCGGCTTGGTGATGACATGCTGCGCCAACATTTCGATGGCGTCCATCTCGCTCACCGCCGGATTCAGGTTCTGACGCAAGTTTTCAAGGAAGGCGTCGAACGCCACCCGCTCCTTGCCGCCGCCCTTGAGCAGCGCCTGGATGCGGCTGACATGCCGCTGGGCGATTTCGGCCACATCCTTGGCCCAATCTTCCCAGTACCGGCGGTCGCCGCACTTCTTCACCACCTTGGCGTAGATGGCGTCGCGCCATTCCTCCAACTGCGGAAACAGCCAGCCCATCGGCTCGGCCTTGGGCTTCTTCACCTTGCCATCTTCGTCGTCGCGTTCCGGGTCGCCGCCAACGCCGATCAGCTGAAGGTTCTCCGGCCGGGCGTTGTTGAGTTCGATCTTGTTGACCATCGCGTTGAAACGGTCGTCGTGCGCGCGCAGGGCCTGCAACACCTGCCAAACCACGCGGTATTTGTCGTTGTCATTCAGCGCGTCTTCCGGCCGCTTGTGGGCGGGCACGGCGATGGGCAGGATGATGTAGCCGTACTTCTTACCCTCGGCTTTGCGCATCACGCGGCCGACGGCCTGCACCACATCCACCACGGAATTGCGCGGATTGAGGAACATCACGGCATCAAGGGCCGGAATGTCCACGCCTTCGGTCAGGCAGCGGGCGTTGGAGAGGATTCGGCAGGTCTTGCCGGGCGTCTCGACCTTGAGCCAGTCCAGTTTTCCGCAGCGCTCCAGGGCATTCATCTGGCCGTCCACGTGCGCCACTTCGCAGGCCAGCATCCGGTCGCCGTGGTCGCTGCCGTCGCGGTACTTATCCACCGTGTCCTTAAACAGGCGGGCCAACCGCTCGGACTTCTCGATGGAACCCGAGAACGCGACCGCGCGGCGCATGGGCGCGGGATCGCTTTTCATCATAGCCCTGTCCTCTTTGGGTACGCGCTTGGCGAGCCCGTTCCAGCAGCCCAGTATCTTGGCCGCATCGTCAAGCGAAAGTTCATCGTCTTTGTTGGAAATTTGCTGTTGAAAGGCCTTGCCGACATAGCCTTCATCCACCGCCAGCACCAACACCTTGTAATCCACCAGAATGCCGTCGGAAAGGGCCTGCGCGAAGCCCAGGCGGTGGAACTCGGGGCCGTAAAGGATCGGGTCGTCCATCGAATAGACCGCCACGTCGTTTTCGTCGGCCTTGCTTTTGGTCGCCTCGGTGAAAATGCGCGGGGTGGCGGTCATGTACAGGCGCTTGGCGGCCTGGATGTATTTGGCGTCATGGACGCGCACGAACTCGGATTCATCCTCGTTGGCCGCCTTGGCGCCGGTGGTGCGGTGGGCTTCGTCGCAGATGATGAGGTCGAAACCTGGCAAGCCGTGCTTGGCTTGCGCCTCATGGATCACTTCGATGGACTGATAGGTCGAGAAGACGACGGTGAGTTTCTTGGCGCCGTCATGCTTCTTGAATTGCGCCGCCAGTTTCTTCGCGTCGGTCGTGGCAGGATAGGCCAGGTCGTGGGCGCGGATGTCGTCGCTCTCGCGCTTGCCCACCTTGCTGTCGGAACACACGGCGAAAGCGTGGAGCTTGGCCTCGGCCTCTGCCGTCCACTCCCGCAGGGTCTGGTTGACCAGGGAAATCGAAGGGGCGAGGAAAAGCACGCGCCCGCCGCCCTGCGGCGCCACCTTTTCGGCGAGTTTGAGGGCCGTGAAGGTCTTGCCTGTGCCGCAAGCCATGATGAGTTTGCCGCGATCATGCGCTTGAAATCCCGCCAGCACTTTTTCCAGGGCCTCGGTCTGGTGCTTGCGCAAGCGCTTCTTGGCCTTGAGTTTCACTTCCTGCGGCTTGGCGGGATTGAATTGCGCCCAATCCACCGGGCTGTTTTCAAGTTCCTGGGCACGCAGGCGGGTAACGGGCTTGGTTTGGCCGTCAAGAGCCTCTTCGGCATGGGCGCTCCAGTGGTCGCAGGTGGAGACGACCAAGCCGGTGGTGAACGGCTTTTTCCCCAGCAGGGTGAAAAAGGTGCCCAACTCCGGCAGGTCGAGTTTGTGGTCGGCTGCGTAGAACTTGCATTGGATGGCACACCACCCTCCATCGGCTTCCTGGGCCACGAGGTCCACCCCGGTGTCTTGGCCGGTGTGACCGAATTCCTTGCCATGTTCCTTCACCCAATCGCGCCAAAGCCAGACGCCGCCAAATCGCGCCTGCTGCATTGGGTCGCCCTTGAGGTAGGCGACAATCAATTTCTCGAAAAGGTTGCCTTTCTCCCGCTCAGAAGGGGCAATCTGGCGGAATTCCTCCAAGATCGCATGAATGGAATTGGCGATAGCGGGCTGATCGTGATGTGGCATGGAGATGGTGTTGGCAAGGTCGTTGACAGTAAGAACCTATTTAAGGTTCTTACTCTATCAAAGAACCCATACAGGAACCATCCCCCATCCCGTGGAATATGCCATTCTTATGGGTACCAAGGTTCAACATCGCCGTGAATACGCACCAATCCCGCGCCTTTTACGCCAAATGCGCGAAAGCGTGCCGATAACCCAACAAGATCTTGCCGATCAGATGAAATGGCACAAATCCGCCGTTCAAAAATCTGAGGCAGGTGATCGCCGAGTGGATTTTGGTGAATTTGTCACATGGTCACGGGCTTGTGGTGCCGATCCACGCCAAGCCTTGGAGCAATATTTGCAGGCGATGTATCCCGATGACCAAACTCCTGTCGATTCAACCATTCAGTGGCCATGGGAAGTTCGAGATGAACCCCTGAAAAAACGTGATGAGGAAGTGGTTGGGTTGCTTTCTAAGGCGTCTTCGTTGCTGGACGCCAAAGGGAAGAAAGCTCAAAGGAAGTTGAAAACTAAGAAATGATTAGACGGGGCAGGCGCGAATAAGCGCAAAAACTGTCAGATTGAAACGCAGTAGTGTCCGGTGATACAGCCGGCTGAAGTTTCTATGGCGGCATCATGGGCGTCGCCTTGGACAAGCCGTGTCCAACCCTCACCCCCCGTGGTGGTGATCACGGTTGTGGAACGAGGTGGTGGCGCCGCGGAAGTGCAATTCCACCACGCCGGTGGGCCCGTTGCGCTGCTTGTCAATGATGATTTCGGCCAGGCCGGCCATCTGCGGGTTGGCGTTGATCCAGTCGTCGTCACCCTTGTGGTAGTACTCCTCGCGGTGGATCAGCGCCACCACGTCGGCGTCCTGCTCGATGCCGCCGGACTCCTTGAGGTCGCTCATGCGCGGGCGGTTGCCGGTGCGGCCTTCCAAATTGCGGTTGAGCTGGGCCAGGCAGATGATGGGGATTTTCAGTTCGCGCGCCAGGCCCTTGAGCCCGCGCGAGATGAAGGCCACTTCCTCATGGCGGGCCTGGAAGCCCGGCTCGCTCATCAGCTGCAGATAGTCGACGAACATCGCCTGGATGCCGTGTTCCATCACCAGGCGGCGAGCCCTTGCGCGCATTTTCATCAGCGACAGGCCCGGCGTGTCGTCAATGTACATGGGGGCGTTGCCCAGTTCGCCGATGGCCTGCTGCAGGGCGGCGTAATCGTCCTTGCCCAGCATGTTCTTGCGCAGCTTCTGCGAATCCACCCGCGAACGCGAAGTCAGGATGCGCTGGGCCAGCTGCTCTTTGCCCATTTCCATCGAAAACACCGCCACCGGGATTTTTTCCATCACCGCCATGTGCTCGGCCACCGACAGCAAAAAGGCCGTCTTGCCCATCGAGGGGCGGGCGCCGATGACGATGAGTTCGCCCTTGTGCAGGCCGTTGGTCATTTCGTCGATTTCGACAAAGCCGGTGGGCAGGCCGGTCAGTCCGTTGCCCTCGCGGGCCGAAAGGATCTCCAACTGCTGCTGCATCAGAATCTGCAGGCTTTCGGCGCGATCGGCGCTCTTGCCGTCCTGCAGTTCGAACAACCGCTTGCTGGAGCGGTCAAGCAATTCGGCGGCCGGCAGGTTCTGGTTGTAGCAGTCGTCCAAGGTCAGGCCCGCCGACTCGATCAGGCGGCGCACCACGGCCTTTTCCCTGACGATCTGGGCGTGGTGAACGGCGCTGGCGGCCGAAGGCACCATTTCATAGAGCTCGATCAGGTAATCGCTGCCGCCGATCTGCTCGAGGATTTTTTTGTCCTCCAGCGCCTGCTTGAGCGACACCAAATCGGTGGCGCCCTTGTGGTTGAAGGCCTCGACCAGGGTTTCATAGATGGCGGCGTGGCCGGGGTGGGAAAAATCCCCCGGCCCGGTCAGAATCTGCAGCACCTCGCCGCAGACGCGCCAGTCAATCATCATCGAGCCAAGCAGGGCCTTTTCGGCATCCAACGCCACCGGCGGCGACTTGTCGAACAGTTGCGACATATCCACCGTGCGGGGTTCGGCGAAGGATTTGTTGCGGCGTTTGGCGGGGGCGGTGGGTTCGGACATGGGGTGGGGATTGTGGGGGCATCCACCTGATCCTGCCCGCAATGCGCTTGCCCCTGTCGGATTGGGGGAAGACTGGGGGAAAACGGAGTGAAGTGGACCTTTTCCCTTATCCTTCACTTCCCCATGAAATACGACTTCCAAACCATCGAAAAGAAATGGCAATCCGTCTGGGAACAGGCGCAGACCTTCAAGACGCTCAACCCGGGGCAAGCCGGCTTTGACGGCTCCAAACCCAAATACTACGTGCTGGACATGTTCCCCTACCCCTCGGGGGTCGGGCTGCATGTGGGCCACCCGTTGGGTTACATCGCCACCGACATCCTGGGCCGCTACAAGGCCATGCGCGGATACAACGTGCTGCACCCGATGGGCTTTGACGCCTTCGGCCTGCCGGCCGAGCAGTTTGCGGTCGAACACGGCGTGCATCCGCGCGTCACCACCGAGAACAACATCGCCAACATGGTGGCGCAACTGAAGAAGTTGGGCTTGGGCTACGACTGGAGCCGCGAGTTGGCGACCACCGATGTGGATTATTACCGCTGGACGCAGTGGATCTTTCTGCGCCTGTTCGATGCCTGGTTCGACCCGGCGGAGAAGAAGGCCAAGCCGATCGCCCTGCTGGTCGCCGATCTGGAGCGCGGCCGCTTCGAAGTCGGCTTCGACAATGTGCTGGTCATGCCGCAAAGCCCGCAAGCAGTCAGCGCCCTGGCCGGCGACAACATCGGCACGCGCAAGTGGCATGAATTGACCAACGATGAGCGCCGCGCGTTCATCGACGCCCAGCGCCTGGCCTTCCTTGACGAAGTCGAAGTCAACTGGTGCCCGCGCCTGGGCACCGTGCTGGCCAACGAGGAAGTGACCAACGACGGCCGCTCCGAGCGCGGCAATTTCCCCGTGTTCAAGCGCCCGCTCAAGCAGTGGATGCTGCGCATCACCTGCTACGCCGAGCGGTTGATTTCGGACCTGGACCTGGTGGATTGGCCCGAATCGGTCAAGCTGCTCCAGCGCAACTGGATCGGCAAGTCCACCGGCGCGCTGGTGGACTTTCAGACGCCCGAGGGCGACGCCATCATCACCGTCTTCACCACCCGCCCCGACACGCTGTTCGGCGCCACCTACGCGGTGCTGGCACCCGAACACGAATTGGTGCACGACCTGACCACCTTCGGGCAAAAAGACGCGGTCGAAGCCTACATCGCCGATGCCGGAAAAAAGACCTCCATCGAGCGCCAAGGTGACAAGGAAAAAACCGGCGTGTGGACCGGCTCGTATGTGGTCAACCCCGTCAACGGCGAAAAAATCCCGGTGTGGATTGCCGACTATGTGATGACCGGCTACGGCACCGGGGCCATCATGGCGGTGCCGGCGCATGATGCCCGTGACCACGCCTTTGCCATGAAGTTCAACATCCCCATCAAGGAAGTGGTGAAGGCCCCCGCAAACCACGATCTGGCGCAAAAGGCCTGGGAAGAGGACGGCGCCCTGGTGAACTCCGCCAACGACGACATCAGCCTCAACGGCCTGCCGGTCGAACAAGCCAAGGCCAAGATCATCGCCTGGCTGGACGACAAGAACCAAGGCCGCGCCAAGGTGCAGTACAAACTGCGCGACTGGCTGTTCAGCCGCCAGCGCTATTGGGGCGAACCCTTCCCCATCCTGCACGGTGCCGAGGAGGCCAACCGGGGCCAGATCCGCGCCGTGCCGGAGGAACTGCTGCCGGTCATGCACCCGCACATGGAAGACTTCCGCCCCAGCGGCTCCGACGATCCGGAAGCGCCGCCCAAGCCGCCCTTGGGCCGCGCCCCGGCCGAGTGGCGCGAAATGACGCTCGACGGCCAGAAATGGACCCGCGAATTCAACTCGATGCCGCAGTGGGCCGGCTCCTGCTGGTACTACTTGCGCTACCTCGACAAGACCAACACCCAGCGCTTTGTCTCCAAGGAAGCCGAAGCCTACTGGATGGCCCCGAGCACGGAGAATCCCGCCGGCGGCGTGGACCTTTACGTCGGCGGCGTCGAGCACGCCGTGCTGCACCTTCTCTACGCCCGCTTCTGGCACAAGGTGCTGTTCGACCTGGGGCAGGTGTCCACCGTCGAACCCTTCGGCAAGCTGTTCAACCAGGGCTACATCCAAGCCTACGCCTACACCGACACCCGCGGCATCTATGTCGAAGCGTCGGAAGTGGTGAACGCCGAGGGACAGCCCGCCGCGCACACGCAGGGCAAGAAGGGCGAAACCTTCTTCCACACCGGCGCCGACGGCGTCAAGGCGGAAGTGACCGAGTCCTACGGCAAGATGGGCAAAAGCCTCAAGAA
>CAZKVP010000020.1:0-6879 GCA_964556215.1 uncultured Phycisphaeraceae bacterium | reverse complement strand
GTCAACGGCAAGGTCAAGGGAAAAATCACCGTGGCCACCGGAGCCAACGAAGCCGCAGCCATGGCCGCGGCCATGGCTGACGGCGCCCTGGCCGCGCAGTGGGCAGGCAAAACCATCCGCAAGGTGGTGTTTGTGCCCGGACGCATGCTCAATCTGGTGGTGGGATAACCGCCCATCCCGCAACCCCTGCACCAAACGAAAACCCCGGCCATGACCCGGGGTTTTCTGTTTGACGCAGGACGGCAAAGGCCGCTTGTTTCAGGCGCCGGGCCCGTGGGTCGCTGTCGTGGGGGCAGGTGCGGGTACGGGTGCCTCGTTCGGCTTCGGCTCCGCCACCGGTTCGGTTTTGGGGAAAATCCGCGCCCGGTTGGTCTGCAATTTGACGCCAACCTCGGAATCCGGATCCGCCGCAATGGCTTGATCAAAGAGTTGCTCGGCCCGCTTGAGGTCTTTGACCTCAAGCCGGCACACTTGGCTGGCCAAAAACAGTGTTTTTTGGCGGAACTCGGCGTTCATGCGCTTGTCGGCGGCCAATGCCTGCAATTTCTTGATGGCATCCTCGGCATCAGCGGAAGCTCCGTTCAAAATGCCCGGAACCTTGGCTTCGAACAGCTTTTGCGCCTGCGCCTGCCTCATCCGGTCGGCATAGCGCGGCTTGACGCCGGCTTTGCCATCGGCATCCAGCTTGAGCAGTTCCTCCACTTCCGCGCCGTAATGCTGGAACACCAGCTTGTCGTCCTTCAGCGCGCACAGCGCTTCGTCGAGCAATTTGATTTTTTCCATTCCTTCCGCCTTGGCCGCCGCCGCCCATTTTTCATCCCGGGCCACCCGGCGGGCGCGCATTTCCTCCAGTGTTTTAAGGTACGGCCCCGGGCCGCCGGCGGCGTAGCCCAATTGGGCGAAGGGCCGGCCTTTGGCATCCACCAGCATGATGGTGGGGAAGCCCGAGACGCCGAATTTGCGCATCCACTCGGCGTTCTGCGCGGTGATGGCTTCGGGCATTTTTTTATTCTGGGGAAAGTCCAGTTCCACCAACACGAAGTGGGACGGGGCCTGCTTTTTGAATGCGTCTTGGTCGAACACTTCGGACTTGAGTTTCATGCACCAACCGCACCAATCCGAGCCCGTAAAATCCATGACCACATCCTTGCCCTCGTCCCCCGCTTTTTTCAGCGAGGCCGGCACATTGTCGGACCAATCCGCATCCTGGGCGGACGCCGCGCAGGTTGAACCCAAAACCAATCCCAACATCATCAAAGCGGATCTGAAAAACACATGGCGCATGGTCAGACTTTCCAAAAGGATGAAACAGGAACCTTGGTCCCGGGGCGGCCCCGGCGGACTTGGGCACTCTAACCCGGGCGCCCCGGTGTGGGAAATTTTTTTGCGGATTTCATCCTATTTTTGTTTCTCGCCGTAATACGCCGCCCGGTAGCGCACTTCCAGCCGGTCGCGCTCATCGGTCAACGCCCTGCAATCCTGCGCATCGCGGCTGCCGGGCTGCACATCCTTGCCGATGCGCGAAAGCATCGGCGCCAACTCGGCCAAATCGCTTTCAATGCGGCTCCGGGCAAAGGATTGCTGCAGCGCCAACGAGGGCAATGGCAGCGCCAAATCCAACTGCACCAGGGCGATCTGCGTGCGCGCCAAATCCAACTGGTATTGCGAAACACCCGGGCTCTCCTCCGAAGCCGACCGCAGGAGCGACACCGCGCGCAGCAATTCGACGCGGTAGTTGTCAAATTGATCGGGCGACGGCGCCTTGGCACCCTCCGGCCAGCGCCATTTTTCGCGCAACGCCACGCCAAGGTTGGCGCGCATGGGGGCGGGGGCCTCAAGCCGGTCCTGCATGGGCTGGAGCAGTTCCACCACGCGGGCGTAACTGTTTTGCGCCTGCGCCCGGTTCCCAAGCAGCATGTGGATGGCGGCATTCTCAAGGTACAGCTCGGCCATGCGGCCGACCAGGCTCTGGTCGCCGGTGTCGTTGCGCCCCGCCAAAAAGGACTGCGCCGAGTTGAGCCAGTCCACCGCCTCGACCAGCGACGCCTTGTCGCCCTTGACCGCCAGCAGGCGCGCCATGCACACATAGGCGGCCACTTCGGCTTCCGGGTAATCCTGGTTGTCGGGGTAGGCCTTGGCCAAAGGCTCCATCAGGTCGCTGATCTGCGGATTGCGGCCAAGCAGGGCCAGGCCGGAATCCACCTCGCGCTTGCGCAGGTAGATCTGGGCAAGCAGGGTGCGCACCCGCACCTGCTCGTAGCGCACGGTCGCAGGCGGCTGGCCGATGAACAATTGGTCGGCCTCCTCCCCCTGGCTTTTCGCCTCGTCCAACTCGCCAAGGGCCAGCGCCGCCTCGCACAAGGTCAGGCGGGCCACGGCCAGGTCTTTGGCCAGCAGGTCATCCATGTTGCCGTCCTTGCGGAAACTTTCAAGCTGCCTCACGATGCTGCTGAGCAACTCGCGCTGGGGGCCGTAGATGCCCTTGCCCTTGAACACCGGCGAACGGGTGATGGTGTAAAGCAGGCTGGTGATGACCGATCGTGAGAGGCGCAAATTGTGCTCCGCCTTCTCGCGCGCCTCCTTGATCTGCAGCAGGGCGTCTTCGGCCTTCTGGCGGGCCACCGCCTCGGCTCGCTCCGATGTTTCCGCGCGGTTGCGCTCGGCGAGCAAATTGACGAAAAACAGTGCGACGACCACGGTGAGGGTCGCCAAAGCGCCCCCCGCCACCCACACCAGCGGCCGGTGGTCGCGGTACCAGCGCTGCACCAATTCGCCTGCGGTCGGCGGGCGGATGGGCAGCACTTCGCCGTCGAGGTACATGCGCAGATACTCCGCCAATTGGGCGGCGGAGGAGATGCGCCGCGCCAGGTCGCGTTCGGTGGCGCGGGCCACGATGGCCTCCAGGTCCACGTCCAGTTCGCGGTCCACCGAGCGCAAAAGCGGCAGGTCTTTCTGGTGGATGAACGAGGCCAACTGGCGCTCGTCGGTGGCCTCGGCAAACAAACGCCTCCTCGTCAGCAACTCCCACATGCATACGCCCAGCGCCCGCACATCCGCCGCCGGGCCGATTTCCAGCATGGAGGATGCCAATTGTTCCGGCGCCGCGTAACGCACCTTGCCCAAAAAACCGCCGTCCTGCGACACCGACAAACTGCCCTCGCCGGCTTTGGCCAAACCGAAATCCATCAGCACCACGCGGCCGGAAGGGGTCACCATCAGATTGCCTGGGCTGACGTCGCGGTGGATCACGCCCTGTTCGTGCACGGCATCCAGCGCCAATGCCGCATCGCGGATCACGCGGGCCACCCGGCGGGCGTAGGCGTTTTCCTCGGCCCGCAGGCCCAGCCGGCCGGCGGCCTTGACGCCGACATCCACCACCTCGCGCACCACCGGCACGCCGCGCGGCCGCCCCGCCACCGCCGGGCGCACGGGTTCGGGCAGGGGCAGGGTCTCCTCCTGCGCATCCAGCATGCGGGGGTGGGTCTGGCGCAGCGCCGCAAATCGCGCGCGCAACTGGCCATGGCGCTTGCGGGCGCACTGCCACACCGCCTCGTCAAGGGAATCGCCCAAGAGCGGGCCGTCTTTCCCCTCCATCTCCGCCAACGCGTGGAACACTTCGTCCAAATCCGCGCCGGGCACGTATTCCATCGTGTAATAATGGGTGCCGTCATCGGCGCGGCCGGTGCCGATCAATTTGATGATGTTGGGGTGTTCGCAACTGCCAAGCACCCGCACCTCGCGGTGGAAACGCGCCAGCGCACGGGTGTTTTCCGCCAGGGTGCGCGGCAGCTGTTTGAGCGCCACCAAACGCCCCAGGGCGAATTGGCGGGCCAGCCACACTTCGCCCATGCCGCCGCGGCCGATTTCCGCCAGCAATTCGCAGTCACCGATGATGCGCCCGCTGGGCCGCCCCTGCGCTTCGACATCCAGGGTCAGCGCGTCGGGGGCGGCCTCCGCCGCCGGCAACGGACCGGCGGCAGCTTCCACCGATTGCATCAGTTCCACCAAGGCCCCGACGGTTTCCGCATCGCGTTCGGTGCGGCCGGTGGTGTATGAAAGGTATTCCACCTGCTTGCCGCCGCGGTCGCGGTTCAAAAACAGGACTTCATCGGCCACCTCGGACTCGCGGAAGCGCAGCATCGGCGAGAGCCGCACCGGAATGTCGGAATTGGGGAACAGCACCGCCAAGCCCTGGAACTCGCCGGCACGCGGCGCCAGACGGTGCGCAATTTGCGCCTCGATGCGCAGCGGCGTGGTGCGCTGCCCCTGCAATCCGGTGAGTTCGCGGTACGAGACCTCGAACTCCTGCATGTTGATCATGCGCATCTCGGTCAGGTAGACCAAATGCGCCCCGGCCGGCCCGAGCGGGTCAAAGAACCCGTCGGCCAGCACCTCGTTGATGGCCGGGAAAATGAGCGGGCCCATTTCGCGCTCGTAAAAATCCTCGAAACGCGGCCCGCCGTGGCCCACCACCGCGTTGCGGTACTGCACCAGGCGGTCGAACAACTGCAGCAGCGAACAGCCGGTGTCGGTGCCGGGTTTTTCATCCGGCCCGTGGGCGATGCGGTTGTAGAGCGCCAGCATGGCCGGGGCTTCCTCCCCCGGCCGCCGGCGCGCCACCTGCGCCTGGAAATGGGCGAACGGGTGCGGCCCGGCGCCGGCCGGCTGGTTTTTGGATTCGTCCTCAAAGTACTTGGCCAGCGTGCGCAAAATGGCCAGCCACTGGCCAAGCGACGGCAAGGCCAGCGCACGCAGGGCGGCATCCACCTTGGGATCGCGGCTGCCGGACCCAAAGCGCAGCCCTTCGGTGTAATAACCCACCCCCGGGCAACAGGCCAATTTGAGCATGGCCTCGAACAGGTAATAGCCGTTGTCATGCCGCGAGCGGGTGTCCTTGGCGTTGAACGCACGGCTGTACAGTTGCGCCAGCGGCAGCGGCAGGCGCAAAAGGTAGTCGCGTTGGAACAGGGCGCTCTCGGACATGGACAGGGATTGTAGCCCCCAAGCCTGGCGCATCGCAGCGCGCAAAAACCGATGCCAACCCTTGACTTGCAGCCACCACCTGCTAAAACTCCGATTCCGTCTTTCCCCATTAAAGGACCTTATGCGCCCCATTGCTTTTGCCGCCGCGTCTTTGATCGCCGTTTTGCCCTGCTGCGCTTCGCAGGAACAGACCGCCACACCGCTTGCCGCCGTGGCCGCGCCGGCCATGGCCGACCCCCTCCTGCTGGAGCAGGTGCCGGCCGATGCGCAGATGTGCGTGGCGTGGAATGTGCTGGAGCATCCGGGGTATGCGGGGAGCCGGTGGGAGAAGTTCAACGCCCTCTCGCAGCGGGAACCGGTCACGGTGGACTCGGTCAGGGAAACCCTCCAAAAAACCATCGCTTTTTGCATCAAAGAAGGCGCAAAAACCGACCCCAACCTGCGGGATACCCCGCAACTGCGGGACGCCACCGCGCTCATCTGCGACATTCTGGCGGTCGCCTCGGTGCATGGTGGCACGCTGTACATGCGTGAATTCAACCTGCACCGGAAAATCGGCAACATCGAGATGGAGGGGCCCTCCGTCCCCACCATGGTCCTTTTGATCCACGCCCCCAAAGAAGGCCCGCCCCTTTTGGAAACATGGAACAAACGCGTCCCCCGCGATGGCATCGGGCAAGTATTCAAAGCCGACCTGCAAAACGGCGTGTTCCGCCTGGCCTTCTCCATGAATCCCGAGCCTTGGGTCAAACCCGCCGCCAGCTTGGCCAAAGATCCGCGTTTTTTGGCCGCCACCGGCGGCCTTGGCGCCAAGCCCGCCATGCTGGTTTATGCCGACGCCGAAAACCTGGTGGCGCGCCTGAAGGAATACGACGCGTGGCAGAAAAAGACCCGCCACGGGCGCAGCGACATCGCGTTTGAAAAACTTGACGCCGTCACCGGCATTTCGGGCCTGAAATCACTGGCCTTTGGCGGCGGTTTTGCCAAAGACGGCCAATGGCAATGGAATGCCCTGGTCGGGGCCCCGACCCCGCGCAAAGGCGTGCTGGCCATGATGGACGGCGCCGCCGTCTCGCCCGAATTGCTCAAACGGGTGCCGGCCAGCGCCGAGAGTTTCACCGCCGCCGGTTTTGACGCGGGCGCCACGATTGAGGCCATCCTGGCCTTGGCCGCCCACGAAGAACCCAACGCCCGGCGGGATTGGAACCAAACCCTGGCCAACGCCAAGGGGCAAACCGGCATCGACGTCAACGCCCTGCTGGCCGGCCTTGGCACCCAATGGCTGGCATTCAGCGATCCGATGGCCACCGGCGGCGGCCTGGCCGGCACCGTGGTGGTCAGCCCGCTGCGCAACGCCCCGGCGGTTGAAAGCAACCTGAATCAGGCCATCACCCTGGCAACCATGCTGATCAAGCAGCAGATGGCCAAGGAAAACAACCCGCTCTCCGTCGGCTTTCTGGCCGACACCTTCCGCGGCGTCACCATCCGGCGCCTGGGCTTTCCCTTGCTTTCCCCCGGCTACGCCGTGCAGGGCGACACGCTGTATGCCTCATTGCTGCCGCAGGCCATCCAGGGCGCCGTGCAGCCCGGCCAAAAATCACTGACGGATTCGCCCGCCTACCGGTTGCTGGCCGCCCAGGTGGTGCCGGCCGGCGCCAGCCCGCGCATGCTGAGTTATTCCGACCTGCCGCGCCGGGCCCCGCACACTTATGGCAACGGCCTGCTGCTCAACCAATACGGGCTTGGCATGATGGAAATGTTCACCGGCGAACCGGCCCCCATGTCCATGCCGCTGCTGCGCGACCTGCTGCCGGTGCTGAGCCCAGACCTGTCGGCCGCCTGGACCGATGCGCAAGGCCTGCATCTGCGCAGCCAGGGGCCGTTCCCCAGCGCCAC
>CAZKVP010000019.1:0-41828 GCA_964556215.1 uncultured Phycisphaeraceae bacterium | reverse complement strand
TCAGACTGGGCAGTTTGAAAAACTGGAACGCAAGGCAGAGAAACAGCTGGCTTGAATCTCCCTATCCCAGGGGTTTCACCCCTGGCCAGGAACAATCACCCCTTCGTGGTGAAACAGCGCCCTAAAAATACAGCGGACTATTTCCCAAACTGCTTTAGTTCACGATGACTTGCCCGCCCTGAAGCTGCAGCACTCCACCCCTCTGAATGATCACCCCGCCCCGGAATCCGTTGAGTTGCCCGGGCACAAAAACTCTAGGCTGCACCCCCTGCCCGGCGTCCTGACCCTCTTCCTGCTCTTTGGGCTTGGGCGCCCCGGGCATCGGCAGGTTGAAGCGGATCTTTTGCAAAGCGGACAAATCCACGCTGCACGGGCCCAGGTTCTCGCAACTGCCGATGGCTTTGCCATCGACGATTTTGTCCAACGTCAGCGTCAGATGGGCGCCGCCCTCGGCGAAATACAGCCGGGTATCGCCCGCTTGGCGGGCCTGTTTGCGTTTGGTGCCGGCCAAGTCCACCTGGACCAGCCGCTCCACCGGGAACTCCAGAATGCCGGCTTCAGTCTTGAAGGCGGCCTTGCCTTCTTTCACCCACAGCAGTTTCCCGCCGGCTTTGTCCTGATTGCCAAAACGCACGCTGTCGTCCGCGGCACCGGCCGCCGCCGGCATGACGGCGAGGCCCGGGGTCAGGCTCAATTTGGAGTACACGGTGCCGCCGCCGTTGCTGCCCAGCGCGAGAAATTTTCCGGTTTGAAACGGCTTGATGTTGCGCACCAGACCGACCTGGTGGCCATTGACGGAAAAGGTCAGCGTCTTGGCCTGCGCATCGCCGGACACCACCACGCGGGCCGGGTATTGGATGTCGCCCTTGATGGTGAACTGGGCCAGATTCTGGTGGTTGCCCCGGTCATAACTGTAGACGATCAGCCGGTTGCCCTGCAGGTAGAGGAAGTAGCCCGAGGGTTGGTCGCCCCGCCCCATCGGCTTGTCCAGGCAAAAGCCCATGTGCAGCAGGCCGCCGCCGGGCGAACCGGCCACCTCCAGGCGGAACTGCTCCCCAAAGGGCAGTTCACGCGAGAGCCAGCTGTAACCGGAAATTTCCAACTTGCCGTCCGCGATGCGGATGCCGTCACGGCGCCCGTTGTCCTGGATCCGCCAATCGGTGATTTTGCCGAAGCCTTCGACGATTTCGCCCCCGGTGTTGAAAAACAACCGGCTCACGCAAGCTCCGTCAACGGTCAGACGGCCGGCGTACGGGGTGTCGAGCACCACTTTTTCGGGGGAATAAGACACCAAATCCCCGGGCAGCACGTCGCCGTTGGCCAGACGCACCAGGGCCTTGGAACGGAACTTGGCCCCGTCGCGGGCGAGCTCGACCTGCAGCAGGCCCCCGGCTTTGAACACCAAGGGGGCCAGGGCCTCCGGATGCCGCCAAGTCAGGCCGGATTGCTTTGAAAAAGATTCCAACCGCCCGTGCAATGTCTCGTTGCCGGCAAAAACGGCTTCGTCCGTGGGCTGGTCTGTGGCTTTTCCCGCGCTTTTGTTGCCGGCAGCCGGCGGCGCATCGGCGCCCCATGCGGAACCGGCGGCCATGGCAAGGCAGGCGCAAACGGAAAGGAATCGGGGGGAAAGATGTTTCATGGGCAATGGCATCTGGGCGCGCGGGCGGTCCGCCGGACGGGAAGAAACTCCTTTTACTCGTCTTCGCCGGGATTTTGCTTGGCCTTCGCCGCCAACTCCTTGCGGAAGGATGCCTCCAGGTTGAACTCGATCCGCTTGACTGCGGGCAATTCCACCGACAGCGCACCCAAGGATTCGGATTGGCCGGTCAATTTGCCGTCCTTGATGGCGGACACGGCCAGGGTCAGATGCTCGGTGTCGTTGAAGAACACGTATGCATCGCCGTTGACCTGCTTTTGCGCCTTCGCTCCCTTGCCGGAAAGTTCAATGCGCTGGATGCGGTCCAGGGGAATGTCCATCTTGGCGAACTCGGCCTGGAACGAGGCCTTGCCGTCCTTGACCGCCAGCAGCGCACCGCTGACCTTGTCTTTGTTGGTCATCACCAGGGTGTCCGTCTGGCCGCGCTTGATGGCCGCGCCGGCCACCTCCACCACGCCCGACCACGGGACAACCATGAATTTGGTGATCTTCAGGCCGCCGTTCTGCCCCATCATCACGATGTTTTTACCGGGGGTGAAATCGGCGGGAATGCTGGTGGATCCCACCTGCTGGCCGTTGGCCAAAAAGACCATGTTGCGGGCGTCCATGTCCACCAGCACGGACAGGGTGAAGGATTCTTCGGCGGCGTGGAAATTCCAGCTGTTGCTGCCCTCCGAACGGCTGCCGCCGTTGGGCTGGCGGGTGCATTTCTGCAGGTAGAGGCTGCGCTGGCCGTTGGTCTGCAGGGTGTAGCTGTTGCCGCCCCAGGTTTGCGTGGTGTCGGACAGGAAGGCAAACTGGAACTGCGGCTGGCGGTCGCCCATTTCGATGTCGATGCGGTATTTTGCGGGCAACTTGTCCACCTCGCGGGCCACGCACACGCTGCCCATAAGGGTCATGTGGTCGCCTTCGATTTTCACGCTGGCCGGGCCGCCGTTGCTGACCCGCCAATCGGCCACTTTGCCGACCCCGGAAACCAGCGCATCCGACGCGTTTTTGCTCGGCGTCATCGAAACCACCCACGCCGGCAACAGGGTGATGCGGCCGGCGTACCAGGTGTCGAGCACCACCTTGTCGGGGGCATACTCCACCAACTGCCCGCACACGGTGTCGCCGTTGCCAAGCACCAGGCGCATGTCGGCCTTGGGGTCGGCCTTGGGCGCAAATGAGGAAAGGTCGATGCGGTCCAACCGGTCGGTTTTGAACTCAAAGGGCGCAAAGCCGTCTTTGTGCCGCCAAACCAAGGCGGCGCCGGAGAACGACACCAGGTTGCCGCGCAGCGTGTCCTTGTCGGCAAACAGCAGGCGGTCGCCAAAGGTGGGCGCGGCCGGGGCCAAGGGCGCCACGGCACCGGGGGCCGCCGGTGTGCCGGGGGTGCCAGGCAAAGGGGCCGGGGCGGCCGGCAGCACGATCTCGGCGCGCAGCGGCATGGCGAAAGCGAGCAGGGCGAGGGTCAGGATGGCGGGGGGAATGCGCATGGAAGGATGGGGTAGATGGGAGAAATGCCGGAACAATGCGCTTAACGCTCGTAAATCGGCAGAAACCGGTAATTGAGCGCCAGCGAAAGCAGCGCGGCCGAGGTCGAGAAGGTGGGGCCGCCGTCACCGCTCCACAGACCGTCATCGCCCTGATCCGCGCGGCGCGCGGCGATGTTGTCGGCGTTGAACCTGGCCCACTCCTTGGGCCCGACATGGAAGGCGGCCTGCGAGCGGTAATACAGGCCGTAGAACTTGTAGCCGCCGTTGTCCTCAAAGGGCATGTCCTCCAGGCAGGCGCACATCCGCTTGTAGGCCGGCTCTTCCTTGGCTTTGGTCAGGGCATAGCACAGGGTGCCGATGGCGGTCAGCGCGTTGCTGCCCCCGCCCGGCCCGCTGTAGCCCACCCGCCCGCTGCCATCCTGGCAAAACTTGAAGTATTTGCGCGCCTTGGGGAAGGCATCCGCAGGCACCTCGATGCCGGCGTTGGCTGCCGCCACCAGCGCCACGGTGGCGGCGCCGCTGACGGTGGAATCGGCGTCGGAGGCATCCGGGCTGTAGCGCCAGGCGCCAAGGGGGTTTTGCGCCTGCGCCGCGACGATCAGATCCACCGCTTTTTTCAGCGCCGGACCGATGCGGTCGTCATTGACCATGCCGTAGGACTCGGCCAAAAACAAGGTGGCAAAGCAGTGCGAATACATGTTGCCGCCGCCGTTGCCCATGATGTAGCCGTCCGTGCGCTGGCTGGCAATGATGTAATCCACGCAGCGCCGCAGGTTGGCGGCATACGGCCCGGTGTTGGGGTCGTCGCCGTGGGCCAGGAACGCCACCCCGGCCAAGCCAACCACGCCGGGATAAACGCCGTATTGGCCATCGTCAAAGGAGCCGCCGGCATTTTGGGCCGCGGCCAAACCGCGCAGGCCCCTGCGGTACATGTCCTCCACCGCATCCGGCACGCCGGTGCCCGAGATGACCGGGCCCAGGGCTTGGGCGCGCGCCAACGGTGCCAGCGCAGCGGCACCCAGCACGAACAGGATGCCCACCGCGAAGCGGTGGCGGTTCTTGGCCAGGGGTGCAACCCCTGGATGACACGCCCCCTCGCCCACCACCCCGAAGGGGTGGCGCTCCACCCCTTCGGGGTGGTGGAATACTTGCGCTGTTCCAGGGGTTACACCCCTGGCCAGGGACAAGCACTGCTTCGCAGTGCGGCACAGAAATTCAACCTTCATAAATTGCCTCCTTCAAGTTTGTCCATCTGCTGGTGATAGGCCTCGATGTCGGCCTGGAACTCCGGCGGCACCAAACCGCCGGCATCGCCGCCGGCGGGGTCGCCGCTCTTGGCGGCTTCGCCACCCTGGTGAACACCCTTGCCCTGGCCATGGGCGGTGCCGTTGCCCTGCTGGCCGTGACCGGGCTGATTGCCGGACCCGGCCCCCTTCATCATTTTGGCCATCATTTTCTGCATCATGCCCGGCTGCGGCGGACCGGGCTTGCCCGGCTTGCCGCTGCCCTCGGCGAAGATCTTGGCCAAGAGTTCGATGGCTTCGGTTTCGGCGGCGATGGTGGGCGCACCCGCCTGGCCGGAGGCCAGCAGGTTCTTGCCGTCATCCATGGCGTGGGCGGCGGCCCCCATCAGATTCAGCAGTTTTCCGGGCAGGGGGCGCTTGCCATCGATCAAAGTGGCATATTCGCCAAACGCACCGGGGTCGAGCACATCCACCGCCCGCTCGTTTTCCGGCGGGTTTTGGTAACGGCGCGCCAGCAGCACCAGGTCGCGCAGCACTTCGTCCTGCATGCCGGAAAGCAGGCCGGCGGCGGCCTTGGTGTCGGCGCCGGGGGAAGTCTCACCGCGCTGGGCGGCTTGGTCGCCCACCGAGCGGGTCTCCCAGCGCAGGTCCTGCTCCTGCTCGATCATCCGCATCAGGGCGGCCAGCACTTCAGGCGGAATTTGGGATCCCTGCTTGCCGCCGCCACCGCCGCCCTTTTCCTTGTCCTTGAGCTTTTCGGCCCAAGCCGCGTAGAGCGCGGCCAACGGGCGGCCTTTTTCCATCACCATAAACAGGTTGTTGTCGCCAGACAGGGCGATGACCTCTTGGTTGCGCGGGAAGGCTTTTTCCTTGTCCATCGCCTCGGTCACTTCGCGGTAGGGCTCGTTGTGCATGCGAGTGTAGGAGGCGAGCAGATCTTTTTCAATCTCATGCAGCGACTTCATGGCCGCCGTCTGGCCGTCCACCAATTCCGCCAACTCCGCCTTTTGCGCGGCGTTCAGATCGGCGGCTTTTTGGCCGACCAACTGCGGCAGCAGGCGCTTGGCCAGTTCCACCCGGGCGTTTTGCGCCTCGGATTCCTTGGTCAGACGGTTGACGAAACTCTCGGCGTCAAGCTTGCGCTGGACCTGATCGAGTTTTTTGGCGGCCTGACGCAGCGCGTCCACCGCCTTTTGCTGTTCTTTGGCGGCCTTTTCCATCTCTTCGCGGCGCTCGCCGGGCTTGGATTTACCCTGGGCCTGGCCCAAGGCGGCGGAAGCGGCCGGGCTGTTCTGTTCGGAGGCCTGTGCCAAGTTTTTGCCGACCTCTTCCATCTGCGCCATCAGGTCCTTGGGCATATCTTTGTTGCGCTGGGCTTGGCGGGCGATCTCCGCCAATTCGTCGCTCAGTTGGCGCATGGCCTTGGCGTTTTCCTTTTCGCGGGCCTCCTGCTCGGCCAATTGCTTGGCCGATTTGGGGTCGCCCAGTTTGGCGTCCGGCTGTTTGGCCTGGGCTTGCGTTTCTTCCTTGAGTTGCTGTTCGGCAGAGGCCAACTCCTCCATCTTGTTGGCCAATTGCGCCATCTGATCCTGGATCAGTTGCGCATGCTGGGCCAGGGTCAGAATCTGGATGCGGTGGATCTCGGAATAGGAGGTCGCACGACTTGGGAAGTAATCGTTGGCCCCGGCCTGAAAGTCGACCAACGAGCCTTCGGGGATGCCCAGCACGCGCGGGCTGAAGGTGTAGATCCCTTCGAGTTTGGCCTGGTCCGGCTTGCCGGCCGTCACGGCGACGCTGCGGTCGCCCAAAATTTCCTTGGGGGCTTTGGCCAGCACATGGCGGAAATGCACCGACAACTCCTTGAGGCCGAAATCATCGCCACCTTCCACCGGAATGCGCAGCACTTCGTCGGGCAAAATGCCCACCGCCAGCGACAGTTGCGGGCAGCTGGCTTCGGGGGCCTGGTCGGCCTTGGCCCGGATCTGCACCTCATGCGGGGCCGCGCCGCCGAGTTTGAGGGTGTCGGCCCACTCCAGATTCAGGCGCATGTCCTTGTCCACCGTCACTGCGGGCAGCGAGAAGTGCGAACCGGCCAGGACCGGCGTCAGGGCCGCGCCGCCGGCCTTGGCGCCAAGGTGCGCCAGCGCGCGGGAGGCGGCGCCGTTGAAGGCCACTTTGGAACCCACCACCACCGCCAGCGAATTGCCGCACTTTTCTTCAAGCGGGGGCAATTGCAGGTATTCGGGCAGCGCAATTTTGGCCAGCAAACCGCCCAGGGTCGGACGGTCTTGGGGATCAATCCGCACACTTTGGCGGCCGTCGCCGGCCCACAAATCCAGGCGGGTCGGTTCGGCCAAGCCGGGCATGGCAATGGGCGACCCGGTGTGCACCGATCCGGGCTGCAACGCGCCGGCACGGTAGGCGATGGTCTCCGGCTTCCATTCCGAACCGGGGTCCAGCGCCGGACGCACTTCAAAGGGCTCGCCGCGCGCCACCACCCGCGGATCTTCCAGGGGCGCAAAGCGGGTGAATGTGCGGCGTTGTTCGGAGGCGAACGGGTTGGCCAAGCGCCACCAGGTGATGCCAAGGGCGGGCAGGCAATACACCCCCACCGCAACCAGAACGCCGGTGCATGCCAGCGCGCCGGCGGCCACCCGCCCGGTGCGCCGCCAATTGACCGCGCGCAAAAAGTTGAATTGGGCCGCCTGCTGCGCGACCGAGCCGATGGCGGCCACGCGCAATTCCTGCGACAACGCATCGTCCTGCACGCGCCCTTCGGCCAGTTCAATGGCGCCAAGCAGGGTGTCGCCCAGTTTGCGGTATTTTTTCTGTATCAAAAGCGAGAGACGGCGGTCGTCGCGGGGCGAGAGCACCCAATGCCGCAGCCAGCGACCCAGCCCCAAACCGGCCAGGGTCGCGCCGCAGGCCAAGAGCACCAACCGCACCGCCATGCCGGTTTCAAAAAAACGGTCCAGCACAAACAGCACCACCCACGCGGCCCCCGCCGCCCCGACCACCACGGCCAGGGCCTGCAGAGTTTCCTGAATGAAGAGCCGCCGCCGGAAGGCGTCGAGCTGGGTGCGCAAATGGGTGGGCAGTGGCGTCATGGCAGGTTCCCTTTCAAATCAATCCCAATGCTTTGCGGATGGACCAATACAGCGCGAGCAAACCAAGCAGGATGGCGCCCCACCACCACTGGCACCACAGGGCTTGGCGCACCTCGATGTCGGCGGCTTTGGGCAGTGCCTTGATTTGCGCCGCCAAAGCCGGCAGGTCGGCCCCGGCAGCATACGCGCCCTTGGTCAAACGGGCGATTTCCTCCAACGGGGCCGGGCGGGCCGGGCGGCCGACGACTTCGCGGGTTTCCGCCCCGACTTCCACCGCCGCGTCCAGCGACAGGCCGCTGGGCGAGGCGGTGAGTTTGAGGGTGTGGCGGCCGCTTTTCACCGGGGTCACCTGGCCTTCGTAACTGCCGAATTCACCGCTGGATTCGGCCAGCAGGAAGGTCTCCGCCACTTTGCCGTCGGGGTCGATCAGTTGGGCCTGGACCGTCTCTTTCTGGCAGGGGAAACCCGCACGGTCATGCAGCAGGGCGTTGAACCGCACCGCCGCACCGGCCATCGGGGTCTCGGGGGTATAGAACAGGCGCACGCCCTGGTCGCCGGCCAAATGGCGTTTGTGGGCCATCCAGCGCACGACCTGGCCCCAGAACCGGTAGTGGTACAAATCTTCCACCCCCTTGCGCCAGCGCCAGGCGCTGTCAATGCCCATGAACAGGGCTTGGCCGGTGCCAAAGGGGCGGATGGCCAACACCGGCATGCGGCCGCTGTCGCAGGAGACCAACGGGTTGACCGCCAGCAAGTCCGAGCCGGACCTGAGTTTTTTCACGGCGGCATTCCAGGTGAAGCCGGGCAGCGAGCGCCAGACCAGATCGTTGCCGGCCGGGCTGTCCGCCAGCATGGTCAAAAGGTGGCGGCTGCCCAGGGTGGTGAGTTGAAAACGGGTTTCGGCCAGGCTGATCACGCCCTTGGCGAGCTTGGGATCCGGCTTGGCTTCCAACTCCACCGGCAGCATGTCGTCCAGCGGACTGCCGACCCAGGTGGCCTGGCGGCCGCGGATGCCGGGCAGGAACACCACGCCGCCGCCTTGTTTTTCGACCAGGCCGCGGATGCCGGCCGCCTGCTCGGTGGTGATCTCGCCGGCGCCCACCCCGATGTCGCCGATGAACACCACGTCAAAAGTCGCCAGCGCTTCTTTGGACGGGAACTGCTTGAGGTAGCCCTTGCCCGAACCCGGTCCGATGCCGGGATGGAGCAAAAGCGTTTCGACCTCGACGTCCGGGTCGCGCGAGAGCGCGTTGCGCAGATAACGGTATTCCCAGCGCGGCACCGACTCCACCACCAGCACGCGCAGTTTCTCCTGGCGCACTTCCACGTCGAAGGTGCGCGCATTGTTGGCGGGATCCACTTCGTCGGCCTGCACCGGCACCGCCAGGGTCAGGGTGTGGCGGCCCACCGCCGGCGGCAGCCAGATCAGCGTGCTGCCGGCCTCCCCGCCGGCGGGGATGGTGATTTCCTTTTCGCCCTCCACCTTGCCGTTGCAACTGATGGTGACGGTGGTGCGCACTTCATGGGGCAGATGGTTGGCGACTTCGAAGGGGATGGCCACCTTTTCACGGGCCAGGCAAAAAGCGGGGAATTTGGCGGCCTTCAATTCCACATCGGGCAGGTGCGTGGGGAAGCCGGCCAACGCCGCGTAAACCGGCACCCCGCGCTGGCGCAGTTTGGCGGCCGCGCCCACCGGGGCCGGGCCGGTGTTCCAGTCACCGTCGGAAACCAGCAGCACGGCGCGCAGATTGCGGATGCCGGCGAGCTGTTCGCCAAGGGCCAGCGACAAATCGGTGCCGTCCGCCGCCTTGCGGCCGCCTTCTTCTTTGGAGTTGAACGGGATGAAGGTGGTCTTGTAGGCCTGCTTGACCTGGTCAAAGGCGGTGCCGGCCTGCAGATCCGCCAGCCATTTGGCGCGCGAAACGATCCCCGCCCCGGCGGGCACATCCACCGTGTTCATGCTGCCGGAATGGTCAAGCAGCACCGCCACTTCGGGCTCGAATTCCGACGGGGTGGTGACCACGCGCTCGGGACGCAGCAGGGTCAGCACGATGAGGGCGCCGATCAGCAGGCGCAGCCCCTCAAGCGCGCCCATGCGCAGGCGGGCGCCGGCACCGGCCCGTTGCCAGGCACGGAAACTGAAAAACGCCATCGCCAGCAAAGCCGCCACGGCCAGGGAAAGCGCAAGGGGCGAGGGCTGGAAACTCCATTGGACCAGCGACAGCGGCATGGGAAGCGACATCATGGGTGGAATCCTTTCTTGATGTCCGTCTTCTTGGCTTGTGCCGGCGGCACCAGAAAACCCGCTTCCGCCATGAGCAGGAGCAGCATCAGGACCAAGGCCACGCGCCAGATTTCGGTGCTGATGGCCGCGTCGCCCACGCCGGCTTCAAAGGTGCGGATGGGCACATCGCCAAGCACATTCGCCGCCGAATCCGGCGCCAGCACGGCGGCATCGTCTTCGTCCAACGGGCGGTTGAAGCACAGCAGCCGCGGGCCGGCGGCGTAGACCCCGGCATGCAGGGCGGGGTCGGCCAAGCCGTCGGACCCGGCCGCCTTGAGGGACTTGAAATCGGCGGCCGACAACCCGGCGGCGGGCCACACCAACGCCGGATCGGAACCGCTGTCGAGATACCGGCAGGCGGCCAGCCGCACGCCGCCTTCGGTGAGCAGGCGGCGCATCATCGGCACGGCGATCTGCCCCATGCCAAGGTTGGACCAGGTGGAATCGGGCAGGGTGGCCAGGGCGACCACCGCGCCGGCACCGGACTTTTGGCGGGCGGCCAGGGGCTGGCCGTCGTTGAACAGGGCCAGGGAGGTGGAGCCGCCCTTGAAGGCAAACAGCACCCGGCGCACCACCTTGAGGCGGTCAAGCGCCAGAGGCAGACCGGAGTCGGCGTCGGCAAAAGGGCCTTCGCCGCGCTCCCACTGGGCGGCGCGCCAGGCCGGGGCGTCCGCCGCACCGGCTTCCTTGGTTTCCGCTTTGGCGGATTCTTCGGCGCCGAAGGTCAGGCGATCGCCCCACGTGCCGCCGGCCACCGGCGCCAGCACCAACACGCCGCCGGAGGCGACAAACTCATCAATGGCCTGGCGCAGCACCGGCTCGGGCGCCGGCGCATGCCACACCAGCAACCCCAGCCCCTTGAGCTGGTCGGCGCGGAAGGTGACGGGCGACGCCACTGCGGAGGCGTCGCCGGTCGCCGCCAACGCCAAAATACGGTCGGCGCGCACGGTGGCATCCCCGACCACCAGGGCGCGCGGGGCCACCGGCATGTTGATGCAGAAATACGCGCGGTTGTTGGCGGGGTTGGCATCGGCGCCCAGTTCGATGTAGCCGTCCAACGCCAAACCCGGCGCCAAGGCATCGGTCTCAAAGCGGTGGCGGTGGCGGCCCGAACCGGAGACCTTGACCGGATGGCGGTTGGTGCCGTCGAAAAGGACCAATGTCTGTTCGCCCTCGACCCCGCGCAGGGTGAATGAAAGTTCATGCGCCCACTTGCGCCCGTCGCTGCCGTGCGCCACCTGGGTGGTCAGGGTGCCCGCCGACAAGGCGCCGTCTTTGGCCGCGCCGGCGGGAGCCGCCAGCAACTTGAACCGCGGAGGCGTCTGCTGCGCCTTGGCGCGCGCCGCCAGGGAGCCCCAGGCCGGGTCTTCCGGGCGCCACGAGGTGGTCTGCAAGTCCGAAGCAATCCAGATCTCCGCCTGGCCGGCCTGGTTGTCGGCCAGATAATCCAGCGCCACCCCCACCGCCGCCGGCAGGTTGGCCCCGGTGTCGGAAGCCTGGGCCACCGGCAGTTCGGCCAGCATGCCCGCGCTTGGCACTTGGGTCGGCTTCAGGGTCACGCTGTCCACCAGCACCAGGCGGGTGTCGCCGCCCAGTGCCGCCGCCGATTGGCCGGCCTGGCGCAGCACCCGCTGCAGGCAGGTTTCCCCGCCGCCGGCGGCGGGGGCGTTCATGCTGGCGCTGCGATCCAGCACCACCACCACCGTGCCGGGGGCGCCGCTGAACTGCAGGCCGAAAAAACCACCGAACAGCGGGCGGGCGATGGCAAGCACCAGGGCCGCCACGGCCAGCACGCGCAGCAGCAAAATGAGCCACTGGCGCAACTTGGCCATGCGGGTGGAGGAGCGGGTGGCTTTTTCCAAAAAGCGCATGGCCGCCCACTGCACCGTGCGGTGGCGCATGCGGTTGACCAAATGGATAATCAGCGGCAGAAGCGCCAGCGGCAATCCCCACAGAATCCAGGTTTGCAGAAAACTCATGCGGAGGGATCGGCCTTTTACCGGCCTTGGCGTTTGAGGAGAAAGTCGGAAAGAACGGCGTCGTACGGGCGGCTGGTGTCCACCAAGTGGTAGTCCACGCGGTATTCAAGGCAGCCTTTGCGCACCTCTTCGAGGTAGGCGGCCACTTCCTTGAGGTACAGATCGCGCACCGCCGCCGGCTCGGACACCACCGCCAGGGGCGACTCCAAATCCACGAAGCGCACCGTGCGGTCGAAGTCAAAGGCCAGCTCCTGCGGATCCATCAGGTGGAACACCACCAGGTCATGGTGGCGGAAACGCATGTGCTGGAAACTGTCCAGCAGCGGCCTGACATCGGTGAACAGGTCCGAGAACACGATGATCATCGCCCGCTGGCGGATGGATTCGGCCAAATCGTGCAGCACGCCGGGCAGATCGGTGACGCCTTTGGCCTCGGTTTTGGCCAGAATCTCCAGCACGGCGCGGAAGTGGCGCGGGCTGGCGCGGGCCGGCAGGTCCTGGCGCACCTTGTCATCGAAGCACTGCAGGCCGGTGGCGTCGCCCTGCAGGGTCAGGATGTTGGACAAGGTGGCGGCCATCCGCCTGGCGTAATCAAACTTGGACACACCGCGCGAGCCGAAGGCCATCGAGCCGCTGGCATCCAGCACCAGGTGGCAGCGCAGGTTGGTGTCGGCCTCGAATTCCTTGATGTAAAAACGGTCGGTCTTGGCGTACACCTTCCAGTCGATGTTTTTGGGGTCGTCGCCGGCCACGTATTTGCGGTATTCGGCGAACTCCACGCTCGAGCCCCGGTGCGGGCTTTTGTGCATGCCGGAATAACTGCCCGTCACCGGCCCGCGCGGGCGGATTTCAAGGCCGCCCAGGCGCGCGATCACCCGCGGCTCGACGAGCGTGGCGGGGGTCAGGGGTTCGGAGGGGATGGGGTCGGACATGGCGCAAATTCAGGCGGTTTTTCGCACCCTTTGGGGAGCGGGCGCAACAAAAGGAAAAATGACCCTTGACACGGCGCCCGCTCCCCAAAGGGTGCGAAAAACCGCGCTTGTTTGCGCTTACTTGGCGCCGGCCAGATCGTCCGTCATCCGCTTGATGATGGCCTCGGAATCCACCCCTTCGGTCTCGGCGTGGAAGGTGCGCAGGATGCGGTGGCCCAGCACTTCCTTGGCCACGGCATCCACATCCTCCTGCCGCACCAAATAACTCCCGGCAAGGACCGCCTTGGCTTTGGCGCCAAGGATGAGATACTGCACCGCGCGCGGGCCTGGGCCCCATGAGACCAGCGGCTTGAGCCAGGCCGGCGAAGTCGGGTCTTCGGGGCGGGCGGCGCGCACCAGTTTCACGGCGTATTCGTAGATATGGTCCGGCACCGGCACCTTGCGGACCAGTTCCTGGTATTGGATGATCTTGTCACCGGTGATGACCTTTTCCAACTTGGGCTTGGCGTTGCCGGTGGTGGTGCGGGCGATGGCCAACTCGTCGTCGAAGGAGGGGTAGCCCACCTTGATGAAGAACATGAAACGGTCCAATTGCGCCTCGGGCAGCGGGTAGGTGCCTTCCTGCTCGATGGGGTTCTGGGTGGCCAGCACGAAGAAGGGCGCATCCAGTTTGTAGGTGCGCCCCACCACGCTCACCTCGTGCTCCTGCATGGCCTGCAGCAACGCGGCCTGGGTCTTGGGCGGGGTGCGGTTGATTTCATCGGCCAGGATGATGTTGGCGAAAATCGGGCCCTTGACGAATTCGAAGGCGCGCTTGCCGGGCACGTCGGAATCCTGCAGGATTTCCGTGCCGGTGATGTCCGAAGGCATCAGGTCGGGCGTGAACTGGATGCGGTTGAAGTCAAGCGACATCACCTCGGAAAGCGAGCGCACGATCAGGGTTTTGGCCAAGCCCGGCACGCCCATCAGCAGCGCATGGCCGCGGGCCAGGATGCAGATGACCAATTTCTCGACCACATCTTCCTGCCCGTGGATGACTTTGCCGACTTCGGCGCGGATGCGGGCGTAGGTTTCGCGAAGCTCATTGATGGCTTCGACATCGCTGACGACGGGTTGCTGGCTCATGGACTCTCCAAGGGATGGATGATGCGGTGACAGGCGGGGGAAGTGTAGGACTGAAGACCGGTAAAACCTAAAATTTTTTTCACTTAAATTTGTCCGGGAAAGCCATTACCGGCGCCGGGGCGACCAAGCGGCATTTGACTCCAAAGCGGCCGCCCCCATGCAACAGGTTTGTAACAGGACGCCGCCGGGCTCACAGGCTGGCCCAGGCTTTTTCCACGGCGGCGCGCGGGGTGTCTTTGACGATCGACACTTTGCCCATGCCGTCGGGCAAAATCAGACGCACCTGGCCGTCCTTGACTTTTTTATCGGACCCCATCGCCGTCATCAGCCTTTCGGTGGGCAGCGCCTTGCCATCGGGCCAGCGCACCGGCAATTCAAGGGCTGCCAGCAATTTTTCCAGACGGGCCAGCAGTGCCGCCTCGCAGCGGCCCGCATCCACCGCCAGGCGGGTGGCCGCCATCATGCCAAGGGCCACCGCCTCGCCGTGCTTGAAGTCGGTGGTGTAGCCGGCGACGTTCTCGATGGCATGGGCGAAGGTGTGACCGAAGTTAAGGTGGGCCCGCTCGCCGGTTTCCTTTTCATCCGCCTCGACCACATGCGCCTTGATCGCCACGTTGCGCGCCACCAACTCGGTGAGAATGGTGTGGTCGCGGTGCAGGATCTGCTGGGCGTGGGCCTCCATCCAGGCGAACAGGGCCGGCTTCCTGATCACACCATGCTTGACCGACTCGGCCAACCCGCAGCGCAATTCGCGATCCGGCAGGGTATCCAGGGTGGAGATGTCGCACACCACCAGCACCGGCTGATGGAAGGCGCCGATCAGGTTTTTGCCCTGCGCCGCATTCACCCCGGTTTTGCCGCCCACCGAGGCATCCACCATGGCAAGCAGCGTGGTGGGGCACTGCACGAAAGGCACCCCGCGCAGGCAGGAGGCGGCGGCGAAACCGGCCACGTCGCCGGTGATGCCCCCCCCCACCGACACCAGCGGACTGCCGCGCTCAAAGCGGGCCTCGAGCATGTCATCGAGGATGCATTCGACGGCGGAGAGGTTTTTGTTTTCCTCGCTGGCCTCATAGGCGCTGCGCGTGACACCGTAGCCGGCCCCCGCCAGCGCGGCCTGTGCCTTGTCGCCGTGGACGGCGGCGCCGCCGTCCACCACCAAGCCGGCCTTGTGGTTGGCGGCCAGGGGGCGCAAATGTTCGCCCAGTTTGCCCAGGGCGCCGGGCTCCACCAGGATGTCGTAGCGGTGGTGCGGCAGGGTGAGGGTGAGGGTGGGCATGGGTGAAAATTGTAGGCGGCGCAGCCGCGGTTCCGTTAATGAGCCCCGAGCGCACGCTCGGAGGATGGCATACTCCGCCACCCGTTTCCCTTGAGCCCGCGCTCAGGGCTCGTGATCGCCATCTCCATCTCCATCGCCCCCCAACTGCTTGAGCGCTTCGGCGGGGTCCGCCGACAGGTCTTCGTCCACCTCGTCCTCAACCCCTTCCTCGCGCTCGCGGTGCAGGCGCTCCTGCCAGCGCTGTGACGGGCTTTTGAAGCCGCGCCTTTCGACTGAACTCTTCATGTAGGACTTGATGAACCAGACACCGCCAAAGGCCATGGCGATCAGCATGATCAGCGCAAATGCCTGGGTCATCGGCGAAATGTCGCCCAGTCCGGCGGACCTAAGCTCCACCGGGCCGGCCACAAAGGCGCAAAAGGTGTCTTCGCGGCCGGTGGCCACCAGCACCCCTTTGTTTTTGGGATCGCTCACGTACCCCTCGGCCGTGTACACCTTGTAAAACCGGGCCGCGATGCGCACCCGGCTGCCGCGCCTGACCGGCGGCATCGGCCGCCCGTCGGAGGGAAAATACACCATCGCCTGCGGATCGTATTGGGTACGACCGATGCGGATCACCCAGCAATTCACCGAGCCGCCCCAACGCGGATCGGGCCGCGACAAAGTGCCGCTGGGGCTGCCGGGCACTCCGGGCTGGGTGGCGATCAGGGTGCCCTCGATCAGGGTCGCCTCGCCGCGGTGCTTGGCCGGCTCGGACTCCACCAGCAAGGTCTTGGTTTTTTCCTTGGACACGGGGTTGACCGTCTCCATCACCTGCAACGGCGTCGCCCCGCCCCACGCATCGCGCGGCCACTGGACCGAAGCCCCCAGCAGCGCGTACAGCCCGCCCTCGTCAAACACGCGGGTGTTGTCCTGGCAATCCTCCAGCATGGTCTTCTGATCGGCGGACAGTTCCGGGATCGGCCGGACCACCGCCGCGGCAACGGGCGCATCTTCCTCCTTGGAGCAGGAAGCGAACACCAGCAGGGGCGCAAGCAGCAAAGGTAAAAATCGGCGCATGGGGAGGATTGTAGGGAACACAGGCGCCACAGCGCCTTCCATCAACGAGCCCCGAGCGCAAGCTCGGGGGAATACGCTTACCAACAGCACGCAGACGCAACGGCTGAAAAAAACTTAAGCCGGCGGAGCCTTCGCCCTTTTCCACTTGCGCCAGATCAGCCAGCCCAGCGCCAACGCACTGCCCGCCACCCATGGCCAGACCATGGGCTTTTCCCACGGCTTGCGGCCAAGGGGGGCGTTGGGATCGGTGGTGAGAAAAATATCGTCGGTCCACTTGGCGATGGCCATGTCCTGGTTCATTTGATCGCCGTGGATATGGTTGAAGCGCCACGCTCGGTCGGGCGCGGCCTTGCGGGCCGGCGCATCTTTCAAAGCCTTGCCCAGCGATGGCGGTAATTCATCCAATGAGGTCGGCCGGTTGCGGTCGTCATTCTGATTGGCCCAGCTCACCCGCGTCAACGCATCGGCGCTTTTGCCGTAATCCAACGGATCGGCGGTCAAAGCGTACAAATCCAAATCAAACACCCCCTGCCGCGAAGAAAACTTGAGCGGGTAATACGGCTTTGCAGAAGCAAACGACAAATGCAACGGCGGCAGGGCGCCGGCGGCATTCACCGCTTTTTCACCCGCATCCGGCTTGACCCGCATGCACAGGAAGGTAAATTTGCGGTCGATGAACCACGCCATGTGGTTGCGGTCTTCAGTGCGAAAGCCATTGTCTTTGAGCCAAGCATTGAGCCCCTCAAACGCCTCCGGCCCCACCCCGCGCACGGGCTGGATGTCGTAAGGGCCGACTTGGACGCGGGTGCCGAGTTCGATGCCGCGCCCAGGTGCTGCGGCAGCGGGCGCAACCATGTATTTGCTTTGCGAACATCCCAAATTCCATTCCTTGGGGCGCGGCGGAGCCAACAACCGCCGTGATGCCATCGCCATTTCCCCAAACAACGCGTCCTCAGTAATGCCATAACTATCCGGCTCATTGGGCACCGTCACAATCCACACAAACTGCTCCGGCAAGGCGGCCTTTTCCCCGGCATCGGGTTCGATGTGATACACCGGCCGCAAAATCAGTTCTTCGCGGCCATCGGCAAACAGCATCACCGCTTGCTGTTGGCTCTGGCCAATCTTACCGGGGTAGTCCAAGGGCACCATGCAGCAGGCATTGGCAATCGAAGGCGCAACGGCGATGGCGGCCACGCCCAAAGCAAGGGTGGCGGTTGCAACGACAAGGGAATGGATGGGGCGCATGGCAAGGATTGTAGAGACGCGCCCGGAAACACCAAGAAAAACCCCAAGACTTGTGTCTTGGAGTTTTAACCTTGGTTACTTTGCCAAAGCGGCCTCAGCCGCCGCCAGCCCTTCTTGAGCCGCCAACTGAATTTTGGGAACATTCTCCCGAGCCACATTCCACAAGATGGTCGGACTGACTTGGTCATAGCGATGGGCGATGAAATCGCGCATCTTCATGGCACCAAACCACTCGGAATCTTTGGGGTGCTTCTCACCCTGCACATCGCGTATCCGCTTGCTGGCTTCACCAATGATCTCAATTTCACGCTCAACGGCGGCGATCCGCAGCCGGTCCACGCAAAAGGTTTCCTTGGAGGAGGCAGACACCCACTCCATGATCAACCCTGCCGCATCGCTGACATCGGCGTAATACCCCAGCAAACGCTCCCATTTTTCTTGTTCGCTCATATCGCTTGCGCCTCCGCAAGCACCCGCTGCTTCAGGCGCGGACGGGTGAAATACGAGGTCATCACATCCACCTTGACCTGGGTAAGGGCCGCGATTTCTTCTTGGATCATGGCCAAGTCCAGCAGCGTCATACCGGGTTGCTCATCCACCAACACATCCAAATCGCTGCCTTCAAGATCGGTTCCACGCGCAGCGGAACCGAACACACGCGGATTGGCGCCGCGGTGGGCGGCGACGATCTGGCGAATGCCGAGGCGGTGTTGGGCTAGGGCGAGAGAGGGGCGCATGGGCGGATTTTAGGGGAGATGAGGATGAAAAGTTTCCAATTCGAAAGCCCCAAGGCTCACGCCTCGGGGCTTTTTTCGTTAATTTCCTCTTTCCTTACTTCCCCCACCCCCGGTGCGCCGGCCCGGTGTAAATCTGGCGCGGCCGGTAAATCTTGCTCTTGCAATCGCGCACTTCCTTCCACTGGGCGATCCAGCCGGGCATGCGGCCGATGGCGAACAGCACGGTGAACATGTCCACCGGAATGCCAAGGGCCCGCATGATGATGCCGGAGTAGAAATCGACGTTCGGGTACAGGTTGCGGCTCTTGAAGTATTCCTCGTTCAAGGCGGCTTCTTCCAACTGCTTGGCGATGTCGAGCAAGGGGTCGTTCACATGCAGTTTGGCCAAGACCTTGTCGGCGGCCTGCTTGAGCACGCGGGCGCGCGGATCGAAGTTTTTGTACACGGCGTGGCCGAAGCCGTAGAGTTTTTCCTCGCGGCGTTTGACCTTTTCCAGGAATTGCGCCGGGGTCTGGCCGCTTTCGTAAATGTACTCCAAACGCTCCAACACTTCGGCGTTGGCGCCGCCATGCAGCGGACCCCACAGCGCGCACACGCCGGCGGCGCAACTGGCCGACAGGCTGGCGCCCGACGAGCCGACCATGCGCACGGTCGAGGTCGAGCAGTTCTGCTCGTGGTCGGCGTGCAGGATGAAGATTTTGTCCAGCGCGTCCACCACGTCCGGGTCGGGCGTGTAGGCCTTGGTCGGGGTGGAGAACAGCATGTACAGGAAGTTTTCGCAGTACGAGAACTCGGCCTTGGGCGCCAGGATCGGCAGGCCGGCCGAGGTGCGGTAGGCGGCGGCGGCCAGCACGATGACCTTGCCCATCAGGCGGGCGGCGTCTTCCTCGAACTCGGCGGTGTTGTTGAAGCCGCTGTCGGAATAACGGCCCGAAGTCATGTTGATCATGGCCGACAAGGTCGCCATCGGGTGGCTGGAATCCGGCACGCCAGCCATCGCCTGCACGATGTCTTCAAAGGTCTGCTCGTCGTGCTTGGAGAGCAGTTTGGTGAAGTTGGCGTGGGCGGCTTCGGAAGGCAGGTTGCCATGGAACAGCAGTTGCGCCGTCTGGATGAACGAGGCGTTCTGCGCCACATCGGCGATGTCGTAACCCCGGTAGCGCAAAATGCCGTTTTCGCCGTCGATGAAGGTGATGCCGCTCTGCACCGCGCCGGTGTTGCGGTAGCCCTCGTCCAAAGTCACATAGCCGGTTTCGGCGCGCAACTTGGAGATGTCCACCGCGTGTTCGCCTTCGGAGCCGACCAACACGGGCAGGTCCAGGGTTTTTTCGCCGATGGTCAGATGGGCCGGGGGCAAGTTGGCGGGGTCGCTCATGGGTTTTTGGGGCAAGTGGGAATGAGTTGAAATGAACTGCGTTCGTACGGGGCGGATAGTGTAGGCAAGGGCGGCTCAATGTGCTGAAAGTTGTAGGTCAACCGCAACTCAGCGCGAACCAGACTTCACCCCCACCAGCGCCACGCACAGCATCTCCGCGGCTCGCCGGGCATTGGTCAAACCACCACCTTTGGCCCGCGCGTCCAAGTCCAGGGCTTTTTCAAATGCGGCGGAGAATTGGGCCGGACTGCCCACCCGCAAAGCACTCATGAACAACGACTGGCCCTCGCCCCACAATTTGAGTTGCTTGGCCACCTCGCCTGGCGCGGTGCCGGCCGCCACCATGCGCGAGCCCACCGCCAGATTGCGGGCCAAGCCAACCAGGGCAATCAGCAGCGGAATTTCATTGTTGTCGCCCTTGTCGGTCATCTCCAAGAGTTCATGCACCAATTCAAGGGGTTCAGCCGGGCTGCCGGAGGCCATGGCGCGCAGCACGGCCGCTTGAATGCTCCACACCTTTTCCTCGCTGTGCATGCCGATTTCGGCATCAACCAAGGCGCGGGTCACCGGTTTGTCACCGGCCAGCAGCACCAGCTTCTGCATTTCACATTCCAACGCCAGCAAATCGCAACCCATGCGCTCAACCAAAGCCATGGCGGCGGCCGGATCCACTTTGGCATGCTGCTTTTTGGCCTGCTCCAGCAACCAATCGCGGGCCTCGGCTGGCGCGGGATGATCACACTTGACCACCGCCCCCACCTTGGCCACCAGTTTGTCCAAGGTGCCGGGCTTCCAGCCGCCGGAAACGCGCAGCACCAGGGTGCCGTTGTCCACCGGATTCTGTGCATAGCGCTCGAACAAATCACGGTAGCCGCCGTCACGGGCCAGATAGGGCAAAGTGCCGCCCTTGTCGGGGCGCAAATCCAGCACCACCAATTTGTAGCGCGACATCAAGGAATAGGAGCGCAACTCGTCGAACAAATCACTGGGTTTGCAGTCATTGGGGCGCACGGCATCAAAGCGGTATTCCTCCACCTCGCCATGGGCTTCTTTGAGCACGGCGCGCAAATTGGCCAAGTGGTCGCGTCGCAGCAAATCATCAGCCCCATGCAACACCACCATGCGCATGTCGGGCGTGGGGGTGAAGGCGGCGGACTCGGCTTTGGATTTGGCCATGGGGAAAGAAGTATAGGAAGCAATCCCGCATGCCCGGAGGTTATCGCTTTTTGAGCATCCACAAAAACGCCGGCCCCCCCAAGAGCGCCGTGAACACCCCCACCGGCACCACGCCTTGGCCGGTGGCCAAATGAAACAGCGAACCTGACAAATCACCCAGCACCACCAAAGCCGCGCCGCACAAGGCCGCAGCGGGCGCCAGCACCCGATGGCGCGGCCCCACACACAGGCGGGCGCCGTGCGGCGCGATCAAACCCACAAAGGCCACCGGCCCGGCCAACACCACCGCCACGCCCGCCAACAGGGCCGACCAGGCGAACAACAGCAGGCGCAATTTCGCCAAAGGCAGGCCCAGGCTGCGGGCCTCCAACTCCGGCAAAGTCACCGCATCCAACTGCGGGCCGCGCCAGACCAGCCACAGCAAGCCGAGCAAGAGCACCAACGCCACGCCAAGCGGCGAAGCCCAGGCATCCCAAGAAGGCGCAAATAAAACCGGCGAGATCGAGCCCAGCATCCAGCGCGAGACTTCATCACGCGCACCCGGCCCCATCCACTGACCCACCAACATGGTGGCCGCGGCGCAAAACACCCCCACCACCACGCCGGCCAGCACCATGGACAACGGATCAATGCCGCCGCCTTGCCGACTGCTGCGGCGCCCGAAAGCAAACACCACGACGCTGGCCAAACTTGCGCCCCCCACCGCCCACAAACCGGCATTGCCAAACAAACCGCCCAACCCCAACCAGCGCCGGATGGAAACACCCAGCCCCGCGCCGGAAGCCAAGCCCAGCACATAAGGGTCGGCCAGCGGGTTGGAGAGCAGCGCCTGCAACATCACGCCCGACAAGGCCAAGGTGCCGCCCACCAAGATGCAAGCCACCAAACGCCCGGCGCGGTCGGCCAAAATGCCGTCGGCCTCCGGCCAGCCGATGCCGGAAGAGCCCAAGAGCAAGCGGGCTGCACCAAGCGCAAGCAGGAGGAGAAACAAAAGAGCAAAAGCAATGGGGAGACGGTGGATCATGGCGTCCCCCTAAAAATGGCCTCGGCCAAGGCCTGCTCAATCTGCGGCAGGTTGGTCGCGGGAATCAAGGCCAACGGATCCGACACAAACACCACCCGCTGGTTTTTCACCGCAGGGATGGGCAAGCCTTTGAAGGCCCCTGCCAGCACAAGCGCCCCTTGCTCCTGCGGTTCTTGCGACATCCACACCACCGCTTCGGGGGCCAGGCGGATCAGCGCCTCGCGATCCAAACTCACCCAACCCGGCGAGCCGGCAGGCAGCGCATTGGTGACGCCCAGGCGCTGCAGCAATTCATCATGAACAAAACCCGGGCCAAAGGCGCCGACCTGGGGCGAGACGGACCCGATCAGCAACACCCGCAGCGGCGCAGCGGGCCTGGGATGGGACGCCTCCAACGCCGCCATGTGCGCCTTGGCTTGCGCCACCAGCGCGTTGGCTTCCTTGGCCCGGCCCACCGCCGCGCCCACTTCTTCCACCTGTGCAAACGCCTGCGCCACCGAGGTGGGCGACGGTTGCAACACCAACGCAAACCGCTTGGCCTGCGCCCGCACGGCGGCATCCAGCGCCATGTCGCCGCTGCCGGTGGCGATCACGATTTTTGGCGCGATGGCCAGCAAAGATTCGGAATCCAACGCCCCGATGCGGCCCAAGCGCACGCAGCCCGGCGGGCACGTCGGGTCGTCGGCCGTGACCCCCGCCAGGCGCGAAGACAGGCCCAAATCGCGCAGGGTGACGGAGGCGGCGGGGGAAAGGGAGACGATGTCGGGCGCAAGTTGCGCCTTGGTTGTGGGTGCGTCAGGGGCGCGGGAGCAGGCGCAAATGAAAAACAGACAAACACCAACGACGAGCCCTGGGCGCAAGCTCAGGGGATGCGCGCCATATTGACCGAAAAACCCCCGAGCTTGCGCTCGGGGCTCGTGATTGCGAAAACAAAAATCAACGCGCCGCATCGGCATCTTCCTCCACCCCCATCGTCACCTTCTGATCATCAGAAGGCTGCCACAACTCCGTCTCCGGCACGCCGTCGGCGGATTCGCGGATAAGGAAATAGATGCGGGTCAGGCCGGTGATTAGGAAGGAGAAGGCATAGGCGGAGATGGGGAGAAACAACACCACATAAAGCCAAGCAGGTATCGGCAGCCCGAAGGTAATCCACAAGGCGCCATGCACCACCAAGCAAGGAATGCCGATACAGACCGCCGCAAAAAACGCCAACACCATCAAGTGCAGCGCAAGCGCCCACGGGCGCGCCAGCACATAAGACACTGCGCGACCGGGCGCATCAAAGCCGTCATTTCCGTCCACGCTGATGGCGGGCAAAAACAGCATGGATGCAGGCAGGATGACCACAGACGCAGCCAAAAACAAAACGACCACCAAAATCTCCGCGCCATGCCAATGGGTGAAAGAATCAATCAGCCCCCCAATGCCGCCAAGCACAAGCACTGGCAGCAACAGAAAGAGCAAGCCCGCCAACAAGGAGATGATTCGCGCCGCCAAGAAAGTCTTGACTTCACGCAAACGCACCGAATAACCGGTGGCTACTTTGACGGCCGCCAACCGGGAGATTGCACTGGCAAACAACAGTTTCCCCAACCCGCCCCAAAGCAACCCCCATGACACCAGCCAAATTTGTGCGATGCGGTCGTCTTTCGGGGCTTCATCTTGCGAGGGAATCCAGACCAATCCCAACTTGTCGGCCACCATCAGACCGGCCACCATCCCGCCCACCCACAAAAGCGCCAACCCCATCCGCGCCGGCTGCAGCGCCTCCCTCCCGCACTTCACCAACTTCAACGAAGGAAAAATCCCCACCCAATCCACCTGGTCGATTTTATTTTGCATAAGTGCTCACTTGATTTTATTGAGGCGCAATTCCAGCGCGTTGCGGATGGCGTCGGCGGTTTCTTCGTACGCCTCGAGGCTCTGACCAAAAGGGTCGGGAATGTCATGTTCAAGGTCCAAGCGCTCCACCACGGCCGAGGGCAGCAGGCGCTTGGCGGCGGCGGCGTGGGCGTCGGTCATGGCCCAGATCACATCGGCTTCCCGCGCCAAGGGCGCCGTCAATTGGCGGGCGCGGTGATTTTCCAGAGACAAGCCTTGGGCGGCCATCGCCACCACCGCCTCCGGGCTGGCTTCCTCATCATCGGCAGCCACCACCCCGGCGGATCCCACGGTTAAATTGCGCCCGGACCGGGCGATCAACTCTTTGGCGATGGCCTCGGCCATCGGGCTGCGGCAGGTGTTGCCGGTGCAGACGAGCAGGATGTGGAAGGGGCGCGGCATGGGCGGAATTGTAAAGGAGGGTCGGCTTTAGCCGGCCAGTTGCGCCTAAGAATGCCTGAAACAAAAAAGCAAGCAGCCCCCGGCATCATGCCAAAGGCTGCTTGCTTTTTGTCTTTGGATGACCTTCACCCAACTGGTCGGCTAAAGCCGCCCCTCCCACTCAATAACGGTAATGCTCGGGCTTGTACGGCCCTTCCACCGGGATGCTGAGGTAGGCCGACTGCTTTTTGGTCAACTTGGTCAGTTTGACGCCGAGTTTGTCCAAGTGCAGGCGGGCGACCTTTTCATCCAAGATCTTGGGCAGGGTGTAAACCTTGCCATTTTCGTAGGTCGCACCCGAGAGGTTGGGCTTGCCAGAAGCTTGCAGCGCCAGGTCGATCTGCGCGATGGCCTGGTTGGTGAACGAGGCGCTCATCACGAACGACGGGTGGCCGGTGGCGCAGCCTAGGTTCAGCAGGCGGCCTTCAGCCAGGATCAAGACGCCGTGGCCTTCCTTCTTGCCGTTCTTGAAAATCCAGCGGTCATACTGCGGCTTGATGTTCTCGCGGCGCACCAGACCCTTGGCTTCCAAGGCGAACAGGCCGGCCATGTCCACTTCGTTGTCGAAGTGGCCGATGTTGCCGACGATGGCGTTGTCCTTCATCTGCTGCATGTGCTCGACGGTGATGATGTCGAAGTTGCCGGTGGTGGTGACGAACACATCGGCGTAGGACAGCGTGTATTCGAGCGGCAACACTTCATAGCCTTCCATCGCGGCTTGCAGGGCGCAAATGGGGTCGATTTCGGTCACGATCACGCGCGCGCCCTGGCCCTTGAGCGATTGGCAGCAGCCCTTGCCCACATCGCCGTAGCCGCAGACCACCGCGACCTTGCCCGAGAGCATGACGTCGGAGGCGCGGAAGATGCCGTCGACCAGCGAGTGGCGGCAGCCGTAGAGGTTGTCGAACTTGCTCTTGGTGACCGAGTCATTGACATTGATGGCCGGGAACAGCAGGCCGCCCTTCTTGGCCATTTCGTACAGACGGTGCACGCCGGTGGTGGTTTCTTCGGAAACGCCATGGCAGGCCTTGGCGACCTTGGTCCAGCGCTTGGGGTTGGCCTTGATGGTTTCGCGCAGGGTGCGCAGGATTTCGGCATATTCCAGCGGTTCTTTCTTGGCGTTGAAGGCGGGCACCTTGCCGGCCTTCTCGAATTCCGCGCCCTTGTGGATGAGCAAGGTCACATCGCCGCCATCGTCGACGATCTGCGAAGGGCCGGTGCCGTTGCCGAAGTCGAGCGCGCGCTCGGACAAGTCCCAATACTCGGCCAAAGTTTCCCCCTTCCAAGCAAACACCGACACGCCCTGCGGCTTGGCAACGGTGCCCTTGGGGCCGGCCACGATGGCGGCCGCGGCATGGTCCTGGGTCGAGAAGATGTTGCACGAGCACCAACGCACTTCGGCGCCCAGGGCGACCAAAGTTTCGATGAGCACGCCGGTCTGGATGGTCATGTGCAGCGAGCCGGTGATCTTCTGGCCCTTGAGCGGCTTCTTGGCGCCGAACTCGGCGCGCACGGCCATCAGGCCGGGCATTTCTTTTTCAGCCAGTTCAAGTTCCTTGCGGCCCCAGATGGCGAGCTGTTCAAGTTCTTCGATGGTGGCGTTGGGTTTGAGACGGTATTCGAGGGTGGACGACATAAAGGGGGAATCCTGAAAGGGAGGAAGAAAGGAAGTTGGTTTGCGCGCCGAAGGCGCGGGATTTTGCTCCGAAGGAGCAGACGATTGTTGCCACGGGTGGAGGCCCCGAAGGGGCCGGAACCCGTGGATGGAAGGGTTAAGGAGTGGGCCGCCCCGAAGGGGCGGACGAAGGGGGAGAGTAATCTGCGGCATCGTCAATGTACCCGCGTTGAATCCCCAGAAGAAGCCGTGCTACGCTTTCCGAATCCCTGCCTTTTACCTGCTTCAAAAACGGAATGGCGCTGGGTCCGCAATGAATGATTAACCCATCGAGATATTCTGCTGGCCCGCCATCCCAAGACAATTCTGGTGAATCCCATAGGCGAACCAATGCCTCCGGTGCATTTGGAAATTCTGACACCTTTCCTAATAGGCCAAACAGAAAATCATCCTCATATTTGGCTTGAGAATCCATGCTCGATGCCGTCTCTGCGTCGGGATCGTAATGGTCCATCCACGACCCAAGACGCCAGCAGCGAATTTCCTCCACCGCCATTTGCTGATTCTTGACTTGTTCCAAATAAAATGCGATGGGTTTGCGTTGGGCTTCAGATTTTTGAACTTCTCTGAAAACTTGAAAAGACAACGTTTTTTCACTGGGGTCCTGCGCCTGGCACGCATTCACCACCATCAGCGCAAGCGCAATCCCCAACAATCGTCCGCCCCTTCGGGGCGGTGGACTTGTTTTAACTTCTTTTCCACGGGTTCCAGCCCCTTCGGGGCATCCACCCGTGGCAACAATCGTGGACGCCTTCGGCGCCCCAGCAGGCGCCCCGGCAGGCGCAAGTCGTGCATCTAATTCTTCCACAACAAACCGTTCTTGCTCGTAGGTAATTTCATGCAGGCGAAACAACTCGATGAGTTCGGCGCGGTAGTCTTTGTTTTTGTGGTGTTCTTCTTGGCCTTCGATATAGGCCTTGACTTGCGCCTCACCAGACTTGCTCACCGAGAACACGGCATAGCCTTCTTGCCATGCGAAGCTGTCTAAACCAAGCACCTCTTGATGCGCCCACAGAGAGGAGCGACTTTTGAGATTGCGCAATAAATCAGACACCTTAAGGTCAGGCTTCCAGCGCACCAGCAAATGCACATGGTCGGATACGCCACCCACCGCCAACGCCACCCCGCCCTCATCGCGCACGATGCCGCCCAAGAATGCGTGCATCCGCGCGCGCGCCGGCGGCGTGAGCCACGGCCAGCGGCCTTTCGTCGCGAAGACGATGTGGAGCAGGATTTGGGAGAAGGTGCCGGGCATAAAAGGGAATTGCGCCAAGAGGCGGGGCTTATGGTTTGCGCTCCGAAGGAGCGCCCGATTGTTGCCACGGGTGGAGCCTCCGAAGGAGGCGGAACCCGTGGTTCCGGTGTTTTGTTTTTTCCGCCCCGAAGGGGCGGACGAGGAGAGATGTCGGGCGGTTCGTCCGCCCCTTCGGGGCGGCGGAATCTGAGGAACTTGCTGTCCACGGGTTCCAGCCCCTTCGGGGCCTTCACCCGTGGCAACAATCGCTCGCGCCTTCGGCGCGAATACGCCCTTGTTCCGCGCCCGCGCGCTTTGGCGCGGGCGCGGAGCAAGGGCTATTTCATGCCTACAGCAAGAAAAAGTGCCGGCCCCTTGGCCTCCGGATCATGCGGAATCGCCTGCACCTTGGCGTCATTCAAGCCGGCTTTTTTCAGCCAAGCCAACATGGTCTTTTCATCAAAGCCCATGTGACGCTGGCGCATGCTGCGGTAGAAGTCGGCGCGGTCGTGGTGCTGGATGTCCACCACCACCAACTTGCCACCGGGCTTCAAGACGCGGGCGGCTTCGGCCAAGGCTTTGGCCGGGTCTTCGATCCAGGCCAGCACCAGCACCAGCAAAGCGGCGTCAAATTGCGCCTCTTTCAAGGGCAATTGCTGCAAGTCGCCCTGCACGATGTCCACATTTTTCAATTCTTTGCAATGGGCCTCGGCGGCTTTGAGCATGTCGGCGTCGTGGTCCACCCCCACCACTTTTTTCACATGGCGGGCCAGGTTGGCCACCAGCAGGCCGGAGGCGCAGCCCAGATCGGCCACCACCCAATCGCGGGGCAGCAAGCCGAGGGCGGCTTCGAGCGGGAACAGGCGGCCGTAGGCTTCTTCGCGCATGGCCTGCCACTGGGCGGCAGAGCCCGCAATAAAGTGGCGGCCGCTGCGGCGGCGCAAGGCGGCTTCCAGGCGCTTGGCGTCCTGTGCGACTTCTTTCCACTCGTCGCTGGCCAAACGGATGGCCTCCCACAAACCGGCATGGACGCCGGCGGGGGCTTCCATCTTGTACAGGTGGCTGGTGCCCTCGCGACGGTGGGCGACCCAGCCTTCTTCGGACAAAATCTTGAGGTGGCGCGAGACGGTGGATTGCGGCAACTGCACGGCTTCACACAGATCCGACACGCCCAACTCACGCGCGGCCATCAGGCGCAGCAGGCGGATGCGCGCGGTGTCGGCGACGCCGCCGAGCGTCTTGACGAACGCGGGCGGGGACTGGGGATCGGGAGGAAGGCGTTTCATTGAATAATCCGGATGGGCGGATTATAGCAAAGTAGACGCGGCGGCTCGCCGCGTTGGCCAAAGAGCAAAAAAAACAACGCGCGCCGAAAATCCGGCGCGCGCTGTTTTTTAAGTCATTCACTCCCACGCGGCGAGCCGCCGCGTCTACTTACGCCGGCACTTTGTAGCACGACCGCTCCTGCCCGCCGGGCGCAAACGAACTGAAGTGGTTGCAGGGGTGAGCGATGTCGCCCAGGCCAAAGTCGCTCTCATACCAGGCGTCGATTTGCGCCATCACTTCGGCCGGCAACGGGGTACCGTCGCAGCCGATGGCGTAGTTCTTCACATCGGCCACGCTCAGGATGTTGGGCTCGATCGAACACATGGCCGGCTGCATGCCCAACCAGCGCATGGCGAACTGGCTCATGTTCAGGCCCAGCGACTGGGCCAGGGGGCGCACCATGTCGTTCTTTTGCAGGCCGTAGACCAGCCAGTTTTTGTCGCGGAACTTGCGGTGGTCGTTGGCGGGGAATTTGTGGTCGGCGCTCTTGAATTCGTCATCCAACATGCCGGAGTTGGTCGGCACGCGGGCGATGATGCCCCCCACCTTGCGCTTGAGTGCAATTTCGCCGAATTCACGGCCCAGATCCTGCTCGTACATGTTCTGCACGGTCTGCACCGTGGCGGCATTGTGCTTGAGGAACGCGTCGTAACCCTCTTCGCGCCAGCCGATGGCCGGGCCCAGGGCGATGCCCCACTGGCGGATTTTGCCCTCTTTTTTCAGGGCTTCCAGCGTCTCGAACAACTCGGGCTGGTAGTGGCGGTGCTTGATGTTGTGGGCTTGGTACAGGTCAATGCAGTCAATCCCCATGTGCTGCAGGCTGCGCTCGCACTCGGCGCGGATGGCCGCCTGCGAGAAATCCTGCTTGCGCTCGCGGTGACTGCCGGCTTCGCCCGGATCGCTGACCAGGTCGTAGCCAAACTTGGTGGACACCACCAAGTTGCCGCGGCCGGCGTACTTGATGGTTTCCTTCATCAGTTTCTCGGCGCGGTAATTGCCGTAGGCCGGGGCGGTGTCGTAGAAATTGACGCCCAAATCAAAGGCGGCGTTCTGCACCGCAACGGCCTCGGCGTCGCCGGCATTGGTCCACCAGTCCACGCCGAAGGTGAAGTTGCCAAAGCCAAGCAGACTGACTTTGAGATCGGTGCCGGGGATGGTGCGGTAGTCCATGAATGCGCCTCAAAAAGCGGGGAATATAAACAGGAGAAAGAGGTCGGCATTCTAGCCGACCTCTTTGCCCCCGTTTTTGCGCCCATCGGGCCTCCGCTTATTTTTCGGTCTCGATGCGCAGCATCAGTTTCTCAAAACGGCTGTTCCACGGCAGGTCGCCGTAGCCCTTGGGATCCGCTTCGCGGATGGCCCTGATGGCATTGGGCAGACTCTTGCGGATCTGGCGGATTTTGTCGCTGGTGGGCGACAACGCCTCAAGCGCGGACATGTGGATCCAAAACGCCTCGTAAAACTCGACCGGATAACCGGTGGCGGGGTTGAGCGGATTCTGCCGGAAATTGTCCACGATGAGTTTGGCCGACTTGTTGGCCGCGATCAGCATGCGTTGACGTTCCGGGGAGTTGAGGTCCAGCATGGATTTGGCATGGTCAAAGTTGGCCTGGGCCGCGCCCAAAATCAGGTTCAAACTGCGCGACTTGCGCTTGCCCGTCTTCATCTCAGCCTCTTGGTCCGCCAGCAATTGCTTGGCCAGTTCCACCGCGCCGGCGGTGTCGCCGGATGCGCTCTTGGACTGCACCAATAGCACATTGAGGTAGTCCTTCTCCTGTTCGTTGGCGGTCGGCATCAACTTGGCGCGCAGCAACTCGGTCAAGTCCAGCATCGCTTTGCCATAGCGCTGGCGCTTGAGTTCCAGTTCCGCCCGGTAAGGGGCGAACTTGGCGGCGACGATCTCATCCTTGAGGCTGTCCACCTCCAGCTTGAGGTCGCGGTTGAGCCCGCGCAAAACCGCCACCGACTTTGCATTGCCGCCGGCCAGCAGTTGCTGGGCCCGCTTTTTGACCTGATCGCCCAAACCAGCGTCCATCAACATGCGCATGCGGCAAATCTGCCCCCACTCCACCTGGGCGGCCAGGGCATCTTGCATGCCCTTCAAGGCGCCCTCTTTGCCGTCAAAATCCGCCTGCGTGATCGCGGCGGGCGTGAATTCACTTTCCAAGGATTCCAACAATGCCACGCCCTGCTGGGGGCTGCCCTTGGTGTTGTAGGCATTGGCCAACAGCACCAGCGTCGAGGCGCGCACCGACACGGCGGATGCGCGGCGGTAACCGGGGGCCTCCTTGGCTGCGGCCTTGGCCTCATCCACCAACCCGGAGGCGAACGCGATCTCATCCGCCAGTGCGGCCTGGAATTTGGCATCCGCCTCGGCGGAGGGGGCCCCGGCGGCCTTGGCCGAGTCTGCGGCGGATTCCAGGGCTTTGCGGTTGCGGTCCTTCAAACTGGCCATTTTTTGGCGGGCGATGAAATAATAATTGTCGGTCTTGGGCATTTTGCCCAGGATTTCTTCGGCCTTTTTGTACTCGCCCTTGCCCGCCAAAATATCGGCATACTTGGTCAACTCGCGCAGCGCCGCCGGGCTGTTGGGATACTTGGCGAACAGCACGCCGCAGCATTTGAGGTAGTCCGGGGCATAAAGGCCCGCATCCAGCTGGGTGCGCAGGATGAAGGTGGCATATTCCATGGCCTGGGGCGCCTGCGGGGCTTCCGGCATTTCATCGGCAATGGTCAGCCAGCCCATGGCGGCGGCATGGGCGGTCTGGTCCAGCACGGAAATATTCACCACTTTGGGATCAGTCACCAAAGCGATACCGGCCTGGGTGCCCAAATAGCGCAGCAAGGCCAATTGGTCGAGCATCTTGGCGCGCACGGCCTTGACCGGATGGGTGGAAAACGGCAGCAGGCCGCTTTCGATGCGCTTCATTTTGTCGGTCAGGAGTTTCACATCGTTGGCATCCGGGGCTTGCTTGGCCACCACTGCGGTTTTGACTTTTTCCCACAAACCGCCGGGGCCGAGCAACTCGCCCATCTCCAAGGTGATGGTGCCGGTGACCACGAAGGCGGGCATTTTGTCCAGCGGCATGGCGGCAAATTGCTTCTGCCAGCGGCTGTTCAATTCGGGGCGCAACTGGCGGATGGCCGCCGCCACTTCGGGGTCAATCCCTTCTGCCGGCCGGTCCGAAAACACGTCGGCATAGGGATCCATGAAGGCTTTGTTGAACAACTCGTCCTTGGCCGGAGGCTTGGCTTTTTCGGATGCGTCCAACAGCAAGCGGTGGGCCGCGTCGCACACAAAGAGGTAGGAACGGGTGCCCTTGGCGGCCAGATCGGCGGCAATGGCCGGGTTTTTCAGGGCTTCCTGACGCAGGTTTTTGACCGCCTCGTCCAAGGCGCCGGCGGCCGCCGTGACCTTGGCTTGGACGGCGATCAGGTGGGCCGCCAACGGGGCCTGGGCTGCGGCGGTGAATTCGGCCGGCGCCAGCGCGGCGGCATAGGTCTTGGCCTTGGCGAAATTGCCTTGGGCGGCCAGCACCCTGGCGCCCAAAGCCCTGAGGTCATTGCTCAAGTTGGCGGGGTCATTGGGACCCACCGCATCCATGGCCAGCGCCAGCAGTCGCTTGCGCTCGTCGGCAATGGTGGACTTCTGCTGGGAAACAACCAGGCCGCCGGGCTTGCCCAAATTGGCGAAGTAGGGATGGCTGTCGGGCAGCAGGGTCATGCCAAAGGCGGTCGCCCCCAGCCAGTACTTGACCGCGCCTTGCGCATCCTCCACCCTGGTTTTGATCCCCAATTGCCTCAGATGCTTGCCGTAATTGCTGTCGTGCATCATCCTGCCCTGCGATTGGTAGGCCACGGCGTTGGCGCGGTTGGCCTGCGCAAAGGCCTGCGGCATCCATTCCTCATACGCCGCGGTCTGATCCTTGGTCGGCGCCCCGTATTCATAGGCTTCCACCGCATTGTTGTGGTAAACCCGCAGGTATTCTTCCACGATGTCGGAGAGCAATTGGTTCTGCCACAGGATGGCCGCGTCATCGTCGCCGAATTTTTCGCAGCGCTCACGCTCGGCCTGCAGCAGGTTTTCGGTGGCCTGACGCATTTCCAAAAACACCTGGTTGAGTTCGGTGGCGGACTTCAGGTTGCGCGCCCGTTCCCGGCCCGCCTCGATCTTGGTCCGGTCCACCGCGATGCGCATCGACACGGCCGACTTGGGGTCGGCGGAGGGGTAGGTCTTGGCGTAATACTCCATCGCCTCGGCGGCGCCCTTCTCCTTCATCCAGTCGATGAAGTGGCTGTCCTGCCTCTTGAGATCATCCAGCGTCTGGGCGAAGGCGCGGGGCGCGCAAAAAGACGTCGCCACCACCGCCAAAGAGGCTGCGAGCAGGCGTTGGGGGGAATGGGCGTGAATCATGGTGGATCAATGTGAGGAGGAAATCCGCGCCCGCGCAAGCAGCAGGCAGCCGGTGCGGCGGCGAAATCAGTTGGCGGCCTGGCTGAACCCGACCTTGTGGTAACCCGCCCCCACCGTCTGGTTGAAGGCGTTGACCACGTGCTGCCAGCGCACCTTGCCATTGGCCTTGATCATGATGGAATCGAACTTGGGATCCACCGTGCCGCTGGGGTTCTTGTCCTTGTTGTTGGCCTCAAGCGTGGCGCGCAAAGCGGCGAAATCCGCCACCGGGCGCCCCTTGAAATTCAAGATGCACCCGTAAGTGTCCGCACTGTTGACCACCTGCAATTCCTTTTTGTCGCCGACATCCAGCGAGTCGGACGGCGGCGCATTGAGGTTGGGCGGCGGCGGCAGCTTGGCTTTGAGCGAGCCTTCGTCGATTGAAAAATTGGCGGTGACGATGAAGTACACCAGCAGGTTGAACAAAATGTCCACCATCGAGGTGACGTTGAGGTTGACGCTCGGCTTGCCCTTGACCGGGTGCTTGTAGTGATGATGCGAAGCGACCACCTCATGGGCGTGATCGGTGTCCGCGGCGTGCAAGGGGGTGTGGCTGTTTGGGGACTGGTGGTTGCTCATGGCTGCGCAAAATGGGAATGAACCTTGGACGACGGCGGCGGACCCGAAAAACAGGCCGCCCGCTAATTTTTTTTGTATGCCATCAGGTTGATGTTTTCGATGCCGGCGGCGGCGATGGCGTCCATGATCGGGCTCACCTGGCCGTAGGGCAGGGCCAGATCGGCGCGCAAAAGGACCTCCAGTTTGACGGTGGCCGGCTGGCCGGCCAACCGTTCCTTCTTGGCCTTTTGGATTTCGGCGGTCAGCTCGGGCAGCGCCACATAGCGGCCGGATGGGATTCTGAATTTTTTGGACCCCACCCGCACTTCGCGGGCGGTGCTGTTACCGGCCTTCATGGCTGAAATGGCGCCCTCGCTCTGCAAAATCCTGCTTTTTTCCTGGAACACATCCTCGGGATCACTGACCACGCTCACGATCAGCCGCGGCACATCGTGCGGCATCACGTACATGTTGGGGTCCTGCACCTTGGGCACCACCATCTTGACCATTTCATCGCTGGCCGCCTTGGCCGTGATGATGAAAAAGACGATCACGTTGAAAATCACGTCAACCATCGAAACGACGTTGAGTGTCGGGGTTTTTCCATCTCCGCCGCCTCCTCCTGACATGGCATGCTCCTTGGGGGCCGGCCTTGGGCCGACCGCAAATGTGGGATAAACCGACGACCGGGACTCAACCAAGGGGACGCGCCAACCGCGGCGGACTTAAAGACCGCCGCAAATCACCGCCCCGCCCACCACCCTTACTCGGGGCGTCCGGCGGTGGCCGGGCGGGCCGTGGGGGCATCGGTCCTCTTCTTGACGGGGCGGAACTGGCTGATGATGTCGTCCACTTCCAGCAGCACGTCGGCGCAGTTGTGTTCGGTCAGGTTCTTGAGGGCGGCATAGGCAATCAGGGCCGGAATGGCCACCACCATGCCCCAGAAGGTTGCCACCAGCGCGGTGGAAATGCCGGCGGCCAGCGCGGCCGGGTCGGCGTTGCCGCCGCCATTGACCAGTTTGAAGAATGACATGATCATGCCGTGCACGGTGCCGAACAGCCCCAGCATCGGGCCGACGTTGCCCACGATGTTGAGCACTTCATAGGGGCGGGTGATGCGGGCCAGCTGGGATGCGGCGGCCTCTTCCAGCGAACGCTCCATGACCGAGAAGCCGTGGGGCGCGTCTTTAAGGGTGGCGTAGGTGATCTTGCCGAAATAGGACGGGTCGGACTCGGCCAGTTCGAGCGCGTCCTTGAACTTCTTCTGGGCCAGCATCTCCTTGATGCCATCCACCGTGGCGGCGGGCATCAGCACGGGCTTGCGCGCCTTGAGGAAGAACATGATCATCAGCGATGTGCAGATGAAGGAGGCGAACATCAGGAACCAAATCAGGGAGCAGCCCATCAGGTCAAGGTGCCCGTCGTCGTAGATGATGAAGAAGGCCTGCAGCACGGAGGTTTTTTCCGGGGCTTTGGCCGGCACGGCGGCGGCAGCGGCGGCACCCTCCTGCGCAAAGGCCGCGGTTGACATCAGTGCGCAGAAAATGATGGGGAGATATTTGGAAAAGCGCTTGAACATGGTCGCGGGGTCCTTGGCTTGGAAGTGGCGGGGATGAGGCGGGTGAACGGGGGAAAATGAAACTGGACATCAAACGGGCGAAAACATTGCGGACGGGATCATTTTTTCTCGAGGGAGGCCTTGAAGTCGGCATAGCGCTTGGCGTAGGCGGGGTCTTCCTGGCTGTCGCCGTAATCGCCAAGGTCGGCCATCAATTTTTCCACGGCTTTGGGGTTGCCCCATGCCTGGTGGATGCGGGCCGCCTCCAGCAGGCTGGGCTCGTAATAGCCCTGCCCCTCTTCATGGAACTGGGCCCCCACGCGCAGGAAGCACAACGCGGCTTCCTTGAGCAGGACATCCTTCTTGACCGGATCTTTTTCCTGTTCGGCCAACTCCTGCTGCACCCGCCCCAAGACATACAACCGGGTGCCGGTCAGCGTGGTTTTGGCGGCCAATGCGGCTCGCATGGCGGTGACCGCCTGGGTGTAACGGCCGGCCACCGCCAGTTGCATGTCGCCGGCTTCGGCGCTGTTTTCCTGGATGGTGCGCAGCACGCGGGTGGTCAGCAACAGCGCACCGGACTGCGCCACCACGGCCGCGCCGGGTTTGGCGGCACCAGGGTTGGCGGCACCGGGCGCCGCCCCATCCGGGCCCGGCGCCGCCGGAGGGGCTTCCACGGTGATGCCGGTGGCGCCCGCCAGCTGGTCAAGGGGCGCGGTGAACTCGGCGGCCGCAGCTTTGCGCGTATCCTGCACCCGGGCGAAAATGGCTTTGCGGGCGTTTTCATCGGCGGCTTTGACCAGGCTTTCAAGGGTTTTGTCGGCAGCGGTGCCGGGCGCCTCGGCGAAGTAATAGGAGTCGCCCTTGGCCTGCACCATCTCGCAATAAACCTGGGCCGCGGCAACGGCATCGCCCATCCGCTTGTGGCACCCCAGCAACTGGAACTGCAGGTAGGGCACCAGCCATTCTTTTTGCCGGGAAGCACGGGCCTTGGCAATGGCCACGAACAATGCGCGGACGGCGGCCTTGTCGTCCTTGTCAGCCAAAGCCTTCATGGCGGGGGCCACTGCGGGCACGGCATCCACCTTGATGCCCTTGACCTGGCCCAACTGCTTGTCGCCGGTCGCGCCGGTGTTGGTGTTTTTGTACTGCAGGCGGCCGTCTTTGACGCCCAGGATCTGCAGGCCGTCAATCGCACCCAGGCTGGTTTCGACCGTGTCGGCGCGCGCGCCGCCGGCAAAAACGAGCGTCGCCAGCAAAACGGCGGGCAGGAGGCGTAGGGGGTGGCGGATGGTCATGATGCTTGCGGAAAAAGCGGACGGAAAGGGAATCAAACAAACGCCGGTCAGCGCAGGCCCAGCTGCCGGGCCGTCACAAAGGTGTAATCATCCGGCTTGCCGCCGGTATCTTCCACAATGCGCAGCAGGGTCGGCTTTTTGCCGATGAGCGAAAGCGGATCCTTGTACACGAACTGGTAGGTTTTGAAGGAAATGCGGTAGGTCTTGCCGTCGGGCCCCTTGCGCTTGGCCAGCGCCTTGTCGTAGGCCTTCATCATCTCGGCCATGAAACGGTCCTGGTGCATTTCCCAGATGCCGCTGCCGGTGATGTTGTCGGAAAGCAGGTGGATCTGGTCGGGATCCATTTCAAGCGCCAGCTTGATGGCCGACAACGGGTCGCTCGAACCGCCGGCCTCGATCTTTTGAATCCACTCGATGGCTTTTTTGCGGTTGGCGGGCGTGGCCAATTCAAGTTGGCTGGGAAACAGCGCGGCCAAGCCGTTGGTGGCATTGACGCGCTTGTTCATCGCCTTGCCGGAAAAGAAAATGACGTTGAAATGCTTGTCGTTGCCCAAGCGGGCATCCAGCATGCGCCCCAGATCGTCAATGACGAAGGGCAGGGTGTCCACCAGCGAGCCGGAGGCATCCACCAAAAAGACGATGCGGCGCGCGGCGCGCGAACCGCCGCCCTCGCCCCCGCCGCCGATGAAGCCGCCCACGCCCTTGAAAATGCCGTTGCCCGAAGAAGCGGCGCCGGAACCCGTGGTCAACCCGGAAGAAATGGGGGCGGCGACAAAAGCGGAAGCGGCCGATGAAGCCACCGGCCTGCTGCTGGGGGCCGGCGAAGGCGGCGCCGAAGGCATCGGCGGCGGCGGCACATCCGACGGTGCCGGCGGGGCGCCGTCGCTCATCGGGCCGATTTCGCCCGTGACGGGGCCGGGCAAACGGTCAAGCGGCCCCTCGATGTCCTCGTCGCTGACATCGGCAAGGGGGATCGGCACGTCTCTTTTCTCGACGATGGTCTTCACCGCAAACACGGCCAACCCTGCCAGGATGATGATGCCCAAGTGGGCCAAAAACGAAATGACCCACGGCATGATGGTGCGCATTTTCTCGCGCAGTTCATCATCCTCATGGGGGACGACTTCATCCTCGATGTCATCGGGATCAAAGGCTTTTTGCGCGGTGGTGGCGGGTGCTGCGGACACGGATTTCTCCAGAAGGGGCGCGGCTTGGCGGGCAAACAGCGTTCAAGGCGGGTTATTGGAACACAGAATGAAAAGGCTGTCCAGTCTTTTTTTCGATTTTTGTGCAGGGTTTCCACAATTTTCAATTCGCCGCGCCCTAGCGCAGGCCAAGGCTGCGGGCGGTGATGAATTTGTAGTCGGCGGCCAATCCGCCGGTCTCTTCGACCAGCCGCCGCAGGGTGGGCTCGCGGCCGATTTTCTCCAAGGGGTCGGCGTAGACGAATTGGTAGGTTTTGAAATCCACCCGCAGCCCATGGCGCCTGGCCACGGACTTGTCATACGCCGCCTTCATCTCGGCGATGAAGCGGTCTTGGTGCATTTCCCACACCCCCGAACCGGTGATGTTGTCGGACAACAGATGGATTTGGTCGGGATCCATCTCCAAAGCCTTTTTGATGGCGGCCAGCGCATCGCCCGACCCGCCGGCCTCGACCTGCTGGATCCAATCGGAAGCTTTTTTGCGGTTGGTGACCGAAGCCGGCTCCAAGCGGCTGGGGAACAGCGCCGTCAAGCCGCCGACCGAGCCGGCCGACTTGTTCATGCTCTTGCCGGAGAAAAAGATGATGTTGAACTGTTTGTCGCCTTCCAGACGGGTGTCCAGCGTGCGGCGCAATTCGTCAATCACAAAGGGCAGGGTGTCCACCAGCGAACCGGAGGCATCGACCAAAAAGACGATTTTGCGGATGGGCTGGCCGACGCCGGTGCCGTCTTGGCCGCCGTGCCCGGGGCGGTTGCTGCCGTCACCCATCTCGAAAATGTTGGATTTGCCGCCGCCGCTTGATGCGTTGGACGCCATCGGCGCGGCCTGAAACGCCGCCAGCTTGCCGGTCAATTGGGATGGGCCGCGGGGCAAGGGCTGCACCGTGGGCTGCGGCGGGGCGGGCAGAGTCGCAGGGTCAATCTCCGCCAACTGCCCCTGGCCGGAAGGGCCGCCTTGCTCCATCGCCACCGGCCCGGTGGTCATTTGGTTGGGCACCTCAGGATTCGTCGTCAAATCCGCAATCGGCAGCGGCGGAGTCGGCGTCAATTGCTTCACTGCCACCCCCACCGCCAGTGCGGCCAGAATCATCACCGCCAAATGCCCCAGAAAGGACAGCACCCAGGGCATCACTGTGCGCAGGGTGTCGCGGGTGCCATCTTCCGCCGGCAACGGCGGAGCCTGGGCCAAGTCGGGATCCAAAGCGGGCATGGGGCGGGCGGGCTGCATGGGGTCACTCCAAAAGCGGTGGAAAATTCGGCAAAACGACGGAACCGGGCAGATGCGGTGCCCCAAACCATGGGCGCCGCCACCCCAGAGAACGGGGCTCATGCAGCTTTCTTAATGCCGCCGGGTGCAACCCCCTCCCCGCTTGCGCTTTGCCTGTTGAAAATCCCCTGCTACACTGACTGCCCCACATCCAACCCCTTTTTCAAAGGAAACCCCCATGGCTTTCACCCTCCCCGAACTTCCTTACGCCACCAACGCACTGGAACCCGTCATCGACACCAAGACCATGGAAATCCACCATGGCAAGCACCACAACGCCTATGTGACCAACCTCAACGCGGCCTTGGCCGGCGTCGAAGGCGTGCCCGAGTGCATCTGGACCCTGTGCTGCAAGATCGAAGAAGTCATCCCCGCCGACAAGCGCACCGCGGTGCGCAACAACGGCGGCGGGCACGCCAACCATTCGTTGTTCTGGAAGACCTTGGCCCCCAAGGGCAAAGGCGGCGCCCCCTCCCCCGCGCTGCAGGCCGCCATTGACGCCGACTTGGGTGGCGTGGCAGCCATGAAAGAAGCCTTCGCCAAGGCCGCCACCACCCGCTTCGGCTCCGGCTGGGCCTGGATCGTGGTCAAGGCCGACGGCAAATTGGCCATCACCTCCACCCCCAACCAGGACAACCCGGCCATGCCGTACGCCGATGTCAAGGGCAAGCCGATCCTGGGCTTGGATGTGTGGGAGCATGCCTACTACCTCAACTACCAGAACCGCCGCCCGGATTACATCGCGGCCTTCTGGGAAATCGTGAACTGGGACGCCGTGAGCGCCTATTACGCCAAGCACACCGGCGCCGGCTGCGGCACCGGCTGCGGCTGCAAGAAGTAAAGGGGCGACAACGATCCTTTTGAAAAAACCCCTGGGCGCAAGTCCGGGGTTTTTCTTTGGCGGGCTTGGCCGCGGCGTTTTCCCGGCATGATCCCCCGCACTCCCGCCCGCCGTTCACCGGCGGGGCAACCCACCGGTTCGGCGCTTGAAAATGGAGCCTGCGTTATGCTCTCCCCTTCCCCCTCATTTCCCGTTTCCCGGCTTTGCGCCCCTGTTTTGCCATGCTCAACTTCTTCCGTCAGCACCAGCCCAATTTCAAAAATGACACCCTCTCCGGCCTGACCGTGGCCCTGGCCCTGGTGCCGGAGGCGGTCGCCTTCGCCTTTGTGGCCGGGGTGTCGCCGGTCATCGGTTTGTATTCGGCTTTTTTCATGGGGCTGATTTCCGCCGTGGTCGGCGGCCGGCCGGGCATGATCTCCGGTGCGACCGGGGCGATGGCGGTGGTGGTGGTGACCTTGGTGGCCAAATACGGCATCACCTATCTGTTCCCGGCGGTCATGCTGTGCGGCTTGATCCAGATATTGGTGGGGATGGGGCGGCTGGGCAAATTCATCCGCATGGTGCCGCATTCGGTGATGCTGGGCTTTGTCAACGGTTTGGCCATCGTTATCTGCATGGCGCAATTCGGCAGTTTCAAGACGATCAACGCCGCCGGCGCGCTGGTGTATCTGCACGGGCCGGCCCTCGGCATCATGATCAGCCTGATCGGCGTGACCATGGCCATCATCTGGCTGTTGCCCAAACTCACCCGCGCGGTGCCGGCTTCGCTGGTGGCCATTTTGGTGGTGACCGGATTGTCGGTGGGCGTCAACCATTTCGGGCCGGCGCAATGGGCCGGTGAAAACCAAAAACATGTGGTGATGACCGTTGGCGACATGCTGGCCACCAAGTCCAAGGCGGTGGCGGCCGAGCATGCGGCGGCGGGCGGCGAAGTGAAAACGGCGGTGACGGCGCCGGCTACGGTGGCGGTTACGCCTTCCGCGCCGGCCGGCAATGCCAGTTTGTCCGGCGGGTTGCCCAAGCCGTTCTTTTTGGAATACGCCCTGCCACCGCTCACCTGGGACACGCTGCGGATCATTTTTCCCTACGCCTTGGTGCTGGCCGGGGTGGGCTTGATCGAATCGCTGATGACCCTGACCCTGATCGATGAAATCACCAAAACCCGCGGCCACGGCAACCGCGAGTGCATCGGCCAGGGCGTGGCCAACCTGACCTGCGGCTTCTTCGGCGGCATGGGCGGTTGCGCCATGATCGGCCAGTCGCTGATCAACGTGAATTCCGGCGGGCGCGGGCGCTTGTCGGGCATCACGGCCTCGGTCTGCCTGCTGGCCTTCGTGCTGTTCCTCTCGCCGTGGATCGAGATGCTGCCGATGCCGGCCTTGGTCGGCGTGATGTTCATGGTGGTGATCGGCACCTTTGAATGGGCTTCGCTCAAGATGATGCGCAAGGTGCCGCTGGCGGATTTCTTCGTCATGCTGCTGGTGACCGGCTACACGGTGGTGATGCACGACCTGGCCTCGGCCGTCATCCTGGGCGTCATCGTCTCGGCGCTGGTGTTCTCCTGGCGCCACGCCACCCATCTGGGGGCGGACATCAAGACCGACGACAACGGCGCCAAGGTGTACCAACTGCACGGCCCGCTGTTCTTCGCCTCGGCCCGTTCGTTCAAGGAGTTGTTTGATCCGCAAAACGACCCCGAAGAGGTGGTGGTCGATTTTTATTACACCAGGGTCTACGATCAATCGGGACTGGAAGCCATCAACGGCCTGGCCGAGCGCTACACCCAGGCCGGCAAGAAACTGCATTTGCGCCATTTGAGCGCCGAATGCCGGCAACTGATCGGCCATGCCGGCGATCTGGTGGAAGTCAACATCGCCGAGGACCCGCATTACCATGTGGCGACGGACCGGTTGGGCTGAGGCGGGGTTGAAAAATACCACTGCGGATAGTCCGCCCCGAATGATTGCGCATCAAAAACCGCCGAACAAAACCCAAGGACAAATTCACACCTGTGCCAACTTGCGCCCACGGCGGCGGGTTGGGCGGCGCAAGAGCAGCAGGCAACCCAGGCTAAGCAAGGCGAAAGAAGCCGGTTCGGGGACCAGGTAATAGGCGTTGCCCCAGCGCACCACCGATTGGCCGGAGGCCAGATCCAAGCCGGTGACCGTGTAGTTGTCGGGCAGCGTGCCGGTGCCGCTGAATTCCAGCAGTTTGATGGCGTAATGCGAGCCGGCGGCCGGCGGCGCATTGGTGCCTTGCAAATCAAAGACCAGCCCGCCGGTGAGGTCAAGATCGCCGGTGATTGAGACCAGGTCGCCCGCAGAGCCGTCAACTGCATAGCCGGTGGCGTTGGTGAGGTTGATGTCGGCCTGGTAGGTGCCGTT
>CAZKVP010000018.1:38077-42405 GCA_964556215.1 uncultured Phycisphaeraceae bacterium | reverse complement strand
GTCAACATCGTGCCCACCAACGAAGAACGCATCGCCAAGGACGCCGTGCGTACAGCCACCGTGCTGCCGGCGGCGATGAAGGCCACCCTGCCCGCCGCCCCGCCGCCGGTCAAGCCGGACAAAATGGCGTTGCAGAGTTCGCTGCTTGATTTGTCTTCCGCCTCCGGGTCGTTCATCGGAGAGTTGCCCCCTGCCACCGAAGAGGAGGCGCTGGAAGCCAAAATTTTCGACAGCAAAGTGCCGCTGCCGGTCTTTGGCGGCGGGCACGGCGGTCCGGGTGCCGCCTTGGAGCATGAGGAGCTTTCTTTGGACGACCTCAACGACGTGTCGCCGGACGACAGCGTGGTGGGTTTGGCCGACACCGGCAGCGGCATGACGCCGCCGGACATGAGTCAGCCCCCGCCGGAGGAGGAATTGTCGTTTGATTTGGATCCGCCCAAGAAAGTTGCGCCACCCCCCAATGACCTCAAAGCGGGGCATGCGGCCGGCAAACCCGGGGCCAAGCCGGCCCCGCCAACGGCCCAGCCGGGCGTGAAACCAGGAACAAGCCCCGGTGCCAAGCCAAGCAAACCCGCCCCGGCTGAGGACGACGGTTTCGGTCTGGATCTGCTTGAATCCGACACGACCGACAGCACCGGGGGTTCCGGCAAGTTGGATTTGGACGGCTTGGGTTTTTGAAAAACATCCTTCAGAACGGCGGCCCGATGGCCGCCGTTTTTTTCATCCCGCGTTCAGCCCGTCGCAAATGCCAGTTTGCCCTTGTCCTGGCCGCAAGCCCGGCAGTAATACGTCGCGGCGACCACGGGCTTTTTATGCCGATGGTGGGTGGTGTTGCAGCCGGCGCACAGCGCCTTCCATTTGCCCTTGGGCATTTCCGCCACCGAACAGATGCGCTCCGGCCGGGCGCCAATCCGCATGCAGGCCATTTGCCAAGTTCGTCCATGGCCGGCCCGGTGTCCGGCCAGCGCGTGGGCGATCTCGTGCAGGATGGTGTCCCGCACTTGCGCGTCGTCATTTTTGAGCACGAAATACACCGAGAGTTCGATGGTCTGGCCGGTGTAGCGGCAAAGCCCCAAGGTGCGCCGGCCATGGTTCCACTTGAAGCGCCAGCCGGCGGCCAAGAGGCCGTGCTGGTCCATCAGGCGGGCGGCGAGGGTGGCGGCGGTGGGGAGGTCCATGGGGGAGAGGAGGGCGATTTGCGCGAGGTGCAATGTAGGGGAAAAATAGACGCTCCGGCTCGGCGCGTTTTGTATTCCGTCGCCAACGGCGACTTGGAAATTAGCCCAGGGTTGCACCGCGCTTTGGCGGTGAAACCCTGGGGGGATGAATAAAAACAGATACGACCGCAACGCGGTCGCGGAATGGGATTGGCGGCAAGCCGTTGGCAAACTACCATCCCACCATGCCGCAATCCCTCGCCGCTTGTTTCGTGCATGTGGTGTTCTCTACGAAGAACCGCCAGCCCCTTCTCACTGATACGGCTCTACGCGCAGACATGCACGCCTACCTTGGCGGTATCGCGCGTACGCTTGAATGTGTTCCCTTGCGCGTTGGCGGCGTGGAAGATCATGTTCATTTGCTATTGGGCCAAGCCCGCACCGTTTGTGCCGCCGACCTTGTGAAGGAATTGAAACGCCTCTCGACCGAGTGGATGCGCAGGAAAGGAAGCCGCGATTTCTATTGGCAGGCGGGTTACGGGATTTTCAGCGTGAGCAAATCAAATGTGGATGCCGTCGCGGACTATGTCGCCAATCAGGAGCAGCACCATCACGGAAAGAAAGTATCGTTTCAGGACGAATACCGCGCCCTGCTGGAGAAGCATGGGGTGGCGTGGGACGAGCAGTTTGTGTGGGATTGAGGGGAGATGTGTTGCGCTCTCGTCGCCAATGGCGACATGGACATTAGCCCAGGGTCGCCGCGCTTGGGCGGAGACCCTGGGTGGGATGGGGAGTGGGCGACCCTGACGGGGTCGGGGAATCAGCAGGAAATGATTCAGCACTCGCATGCCGCAAGGTAAGCCTGGAGCACCCGATCTGACTTCAACCAAGCAATGGCGCTGGCGGTGGAAACAGAGTGTTTGTCCCAGAACCCGTTGGCCATTTTTCCCCGCGACGCGGCATCCGCGTTTTCATCGTAGAACGCGATGAAATTTTTTCGCGCCGCATCGGTTGGCGCCAGCAGGCGCTCAAGGTGTGGAGTCAGGTCGTCAAAATATTGGCCCAAGCAGCATGCCCATGTGCTCGTGTTGGTGATAGGCCAGATGCGATCCTGATAGGGTTGCAGGTCGCTTTCCATCCACCATCGGCTTATGGCATCACCCAAACGGATGAGGGCGGTTTGTTCCGCCTGCGGCCATTGGAGCCATTGCCCGTGGGGTAGTTTTCCGAAAACAACCTCGGGATCGGTATCCAGTTTGCCATCAAGACAAAATTCAAAAACCCGGGGCAGGAAATAGCGGAAGTCATCCGTCGTCCCAACCGTTGTCATGGCCTTTCTGGCGTAGAAATCCAAATCTGACGCCGAAATGCTCTCCCTCGGCTGACCATGCCAAGTTAATTTTTCCAATGCCGCAGGTTGGGTGCAACAGGGGCACCCACGAACATTTCGTGGGCGTGGGGCCTTGAATGTGGCGTACAAATCAGCCACGCGTTCTTGGATGAGGGGGTGCATGCCGACATTATGGAGTGGTTTGCAAGGCCGGGCAATTCCGCAACGCCTTCAGCGTTGCCAATCCACCCACCCCACCCAAGGTTTCGCCGCCCAAGCGCGGCGCAACCCTGGGCTAATTTCCATGTCGCCGTTGGCGACGGGGCAGGCCGCACGCAAGCGCAGTTCCAAAAACAAAACCCCCGCGCTTTCGCGCGGGGGTTTTGTTCGTTTATCTCGTCGTTTTACCAATCCAGCGGCGCCCGCCAAGTCTGGCGCAACAATTCGATGCCAGTGTTCATGAGTTCCTTGCCCCCATGCTTGACCACCATCTGTTCGCCGCCGACCACCGTGCCCACCTTGAAGGCGACCACGCCGTCGGCCTGCAATTGCGCCAGCACGGCGTTGGCTTGGGTTGCGTCCACTTCCAACAAGTAGCGGCTCGGGCTTTCGCTGAAGCATTGGCTCTTTAGCGAGGTGTCGGCGGCGATCGGTTGGTTGGTCAAATCAAGTTCGATGCCAAGGCAGCCGGCGAAGGCCATTTCCGCCGCGGCCACCAAGAGGCCGCCGTCGGAGAGGTCGTGGGCGGAGAGCACGGCGTCGCCGGCGATCAGTTTGGCCACGGCTTTGGCGTTCTTGGGGCCGACTTTCAAATCCACCTTGGGGATGGTGCAGGTGATGCCCTGCAAGGCGGCGATCAGCGAGCCGCCCAGGTCGCCGTGGGTTTTCCCGACCAAAATCAGCGCGCTGCCGGCCTTTTTCAGGTCCATGGTGCGGGCTTTGTTGGCGTCATTGACCATGCCCATCGCCGTGATCAGCATGGTTTGCGGCACGGTGATCAATTCGCCCTTGTCGGTGGCGAACTGGTTGGAGAGCGAGTCCTTGCCGGAGACGAACGGGGTCTTGTAGGCCATCGCGCCGTCGTAGCAGGCTTCCGAGGCGCGCACCAGGGTGCCCAGCTGCTTGGGGTCGGCGCACTTGGGCCAGGAGAAGTTGTCAAGGATGGCGATGCGCTCCGGGTTGGCGCCCACGCACACCACATTGCGCACGGCTTCGTCAATGGCGTTGAGCACGGCGTGGTACGAATCGCCGTCGCTGGCCAAAGCAACCTTGTGGCCGGGCCAGGGCTTGTTGGATTTCTCCGCCAAGTTGGGGGCCATGCCGCAAGCCAGGGCGATGGCTTTGTTGGAATTCAATTTTGGGCGAACCACCGCGCCGTCGCTGGGGCCGTCTTGTTTGGGGCCGACCAATGGCTTGACCACCGAGCCGCCTTGCACCTCGTGGTCGTAGCCGCGAATAACCCAGTGCTTGCTGGCCACATTGGGGTGCGAGAGGATGGCCAGCAGCGAGCCTTCGGTGGTGGCGGGCACACTGGTGTTTCTAATCGCCACTTTGGGCGCCTTCAAATCCATGTCCTGCGGCGCCCACTGCGCCACGCGGGTGGGGGTGGGGATGCCGTCGTGCAACAGGGCCATCGGCAACTTGCCGACTTCATGGCCGTGCCAGGTGAGTTTCAAGGTCGGTTCGTTGTTCTCTTGGTAACCAAAGGTGCCCAGGACGCAGAAGGGCACGCCTTCGGCTTCGCACATTTTGCGGATGATTTCGACATTTTCTTCCGGCACGGCCAAGGGCATGCGCTCTTGGGCTTCGCTGATCCAGACTTCGGTGTAGGACAGGCCCTG
>CAZKVP010000018.1:36455-37977 GCA_964556215.1 uncultured Phycisphaeraceae bacterium | reverse complement strand
TCCAATTCTTCGGATGAGAAGGTGGCGCCGTGGATGCCGTCGCGGCCGGTTTCGCCGCCCAGGATGACGATCTTGTCGCCAGGGCGGGCCGCACCATGGCACTTGTCCAGGGGCAGGATGCCGATGCAGCCGCAGTACACGAGCGGGTTGGCCACATAGTCGTCGTGGAAGTACACCGCGCCGTTGACGGTGGGGATGCCCATGCGGTTGCCGTAATCGCGCACGCCGGCGACCACCTGCTCCAGGGTGCGGCGTGGGTTGATGACGCCGCTGGGAATTTCATTGGCGGGCTTGTCAGGGTGGGCCACGCAGAACACATCGGTGTTGGCGATGGGCTTGGCCGACAGGCCGGTGCCCATGATGTCGCGGATGCAGCCGCCGATGCCGGTGGCGGCGCCGCCGTAGGGCTCGATGGCCGAGGGGTGGTTGTGGGTTTCGACCTTGATGCACACACCGTCTTCATCATCGAACTTCACGATGCCGGCGTTGTCGACGAACACCGACACGCACCATTCCTTGATGGCTGCGTCCGAGGCCATCAGGTCGAAAGTGGCTTTGGCCACCGTCTGCTTGAGCAGGTTGCTAATGACGATGGTGCCGTCGGCTTTCAGCTCATGGCCGGGCTTGAGGCTGCCGTCAGCCGTTTTGAAGATTTCGTTGCCGGCGCCGGCCTGGTAGGAGACGGTGCTCTTGAGGGTCTTGTGGACGCAGTGTTCGCTCCAGGTTTGCGCCAACGATTCCAGCTCGATGTCGGTCGGCTCGCGGCCGGCGGTCTTGTAGTAATTTTGGATGCAAAGCATTTCTTCCAGCGACAGGAACAGGTGGCCTTCGCGCGACAATTTTTCCAAGCCGGCGTTGTCCAAGGTGGTCAGTTGCACATGGCGCAACTTGAATTCATAGGGTGTGCCGTGGGGGAAGGCCGCGGGGTGGTAGGCATCCAGGTGCGCGCCCTGAATCACGGCGTTGCCCAGGTGCAGCAAGGCGAAGCGGGTGAGGTCGGCGTCGGCGGCGGCGCAACCGGCGAAGGTGTAGCGCGCGCCGGTCATCACCGACACTTGGCGCTTATCCAAGTGCGGGAACATTTCGCAGATGGCCTCGCGGGTGGATTGCGCCACCGGATCCATCACGCCGGGCTTGTAATGCACTTCCACCATTTTGCCGCCGGCCGGCAGGGCCGATGCGCCGACCACGGCGGTTTGATTGACCGGATCGGCCAGCAACTCAGAGCCGATGCGCGCAGCTTCGTCCGCAGACAAAGGCGCTTCAACCAAATAGATGCGGGCAATTTGCGCTCTGGTGGTGCCGGGCAACGCGGCCTTGGCACTGGCCAACAGCGCGGCGGCGTGGGCGTCGCGGTCGTGCGCGCCGTGGTGGACTTCAATGCGATGGACGGCGACGGCGCTTCTTGCGGCGGGGGAGAGGGTGGGCATAGGGGGCGGATTTTAGGGGATGGGCATGGGACGGGCTTCCCGCCTATTTCCGGGTGTCCGCCAGTCTTGGCCCGCCTTAGAGAACCCCGTTC
>CAZKVP010000018.1:34300-36355 GCA_964556215.1 uncultured Phycisphaeraceae bacterium | reverse complement strand
CCCCGTTCCCCGTTTGCCCCCCATCCTTTCCGCCCCTATCATGTACGACCTCCCAGCCGGGGGCGTTCCCCGGCTACCCCAAGGATTTGCGCCATGACCCGTTATTGCGCCCAACCCCTCGCCCTCTGATGGAAGCCTTCCGCTTCCATCCCGATGGCACCGTTTTGCCCCTTTCCTTATGAAGGCGGGCAACAACGCGGGTTTCCCGACTGGTTTTCAGTCAGGATTCTTGGGCCACGGGTGCATCCCGTGGTCTTTTCTTTCGACTCCCCGCCTGATTCCCGTCCGATTTCCCCACTTTTTGCCGGTACAACCCAAACAATTCAAACAACCTGGAAAGACAACCCATGAGCACCGTGAAACCCGCCGAACTCCTGCGCCTCCTCGACGTCATCGCCAAAGAACGCAACCTTGACAAGGATTTGCTGTTCCAAGACCTGGAGCAGGCCATGGTGTCGGCCGCCCGCAAGCATTTCAACGCCGAAGACACCGAAGAGTTCCAGTGCGAGGTGGACCGCTTCACCGGCCGCATCACCCTGTGGCGCGGCGAGGACGTGGTTCCCTTGGAGGATTTGGGGCGCATTCCCGCCCAGACCGCCAAGCAGGTGATGATCCAACGCTTCCGCGAGGAAGAGCGCACCGCCGTGTTCGGCGAGTTCGGCAACCGCGTGGGCGAAGTGGTCACCGGCGCGGCCCTGCGCTACGAGGGCGGCACCCTGATCGTGGGCGTCACCCGCGGGGGCACCAGCGTGGCCGAGGCCATCATGCCCCGCCGCGAGCAGATCCCCGGCGAACAGCACCAGCCCGGTGACCGCGTGAAGTGCCTGATCACCGAAGTGCGCGACGAAGGCAGCGCCGTCAAGGTCATCGTCTCGCGCGCCGCGCCGGAATTCATCAAGAAACTCTTCGAGATCGAAGTGCCGGAAATCGCCGACAAGGTCGTTGAAATCAAGGCCATCGCCCGCGAGCCCGGGCAGCGCACCAAGGTCGCGGTCGCCTCGGTCGACTCCAAGGTGGACGCGGTGGGCGCCTGCGTGGGCGTGCGCGGCAGCCGCATCCGCAATGTGGTGGACGAAATGGGCGGCGAGAAGATCGACATCGTGCGCTGGAACGAATCCAGCCAAATCCTGATCCAGAACGCACTCTCGCCGGCCAAGACCGCCGAAATCGCCCTGTGCTTCGAACTTGGTCGCGCCACCGTGGTGGTGCCCGACGACCAGCTCTCGCTGGCCATCGGCAAGCGCGGCCAGAACGTGCGCCTGGCAGCCCGCCTCTCGGGCTGGGATGTGGACATTTTGACCCCCGAGGAATACACCAAGAGCCTTGACATCCTCGAAGCCGCCCTGCTGGAAGTCGGCTTCTCCGACGAGCAGATCGACCAGTTGGCCGCCCTTGGCATTTTGAGCGTCATGGATGTGGAGGAAGTCGGTTCCTTCTTCATCAAGGAGCAACTCAAGATCGAGGATGCCCTGGCCCGCAAGGCCGCTGAAATCTGTGCCATCAAGGCGGTGGCGGTCGAAGCCGACCAGAAGAAGTCCAAGGAAGAGTCCCTGCAGAAGCGGGCCGCCCAGGCCGCCGAAACCGCCAAGGGTCTGGACGACCTGCTCGGCGGCAAGGCGGTGGCCGATGCGGATCCGGTCGCGTCGGCGCCGGAATCCGCGCCAGAGGCGGCGCCGGAATCCGCCCCGCAGGCCTGAGGCCGTCCGTTGGCGTGAGTGGCGGGTTGGTGTGTATCGTTTTTGCTTCGTCCCCTTTTGGAATCTCCGTGGCCATCGCTAAATCTCCCCTGACCCGTGTTTCCGACCTTGCCAAGGAGTTGAACGTCAACCCCAAGGTCGTCCTTGCCCGTTTGGAGCAGGAAGGCATTCAGAACAAAGAAGGCAAGCCCTACACCGGATTTTCCGGCGTATCAGCCGGCTTGGCGATGACCATCCGCGAATGGTTCCCCGGCGGCGAACCCCAGGCCGGGGCTGGCGGTGAAGATGCGGTGGAATCAGGCGATACCAAGCCTGCCAAGTCCACCACCAAGTCCGCCGCCAAGGGTGCCGCCAAGGG
>CAZKVP010000018.1:0-34200 GCA_964556215.1 uncultured Phycisphaeraceae bacterium | reverse complement strand
GCCGCCAAGGGTGCCGCCAAGGGGGCCGCGAAGGCGGCACCCAAGGCCGTCAAGCCGGCCAAGGCGGCGGCCAAGGCGCAGGCGACCCCGTCGGTTGAAGCATCCGTGGTTGAAGCGGAGCCCCCGGTTGAAGCGGCAGCGGAGCAACCGCAGGATGAAGCCCCCAAGGCCCACACCAAGGCCAAAGCCCGCCCGCACACCGAAGAAGAGCCGCCACCGGCCGCATCCGCAGTGTTGCCGCGCCCGCGTCCGGCGCCGATGGGGGTGCAAAACGTGCCCGTCCGCCCCACCCATGTCAAGCCTGCAAGCGACCAGATGGTGGTCCCCGTCAAGCGTGCCATGCGCGGCCCGCAGGTGGTGCGCATTGAGGCGGCCGAAAACGTGCCGGCGCCCCGTTCGCGCCCGCGTCCGGGCGATGCCCCCGCCCGTCCCGGCGACAAGCGCGAAGGCGCCGCCGGCGCCCGTCCCGCTTCGGGCGTGGCCCGTTCCACCGGCCCGGTCCGCGGCGGCGGCGTCAAAGCCCGCACCGGACCGCCGTCGCAGGAGGAAGAAAAGAACAAGCGCCGTTCGCTCTCGGCCCGCAGGGGCCGCGAGGAAGGCGCCGTGCTCACCGGCCCGGCCCGCCTGTCGCAGGCCGATGTGGATGCGCTCAACGACCGCATCAAGGGTGCTTCGACCTTCATGCGCCAGCGCCGCAAGAATATCGGCAAAGGGGGCTCCCACTTCCAGGCGCAGTCGCCGGCCCATGTCGGCGGCAAGGTTGCCATTGAGGAGCCGATCACCATCAAGGCGCTGTCGGCCGCCACCGGCATCAAGGCCGCCGCCTGCGTGAAGTTCCTGTTCAAACAGGGCGTGATGGCCACCGTCAATTCCACCATCGACACCGAGGCCGCCATGGAAATCGCCATGGACCACAACATCGAGCTGGAGGTCAAGGCCCACCAGACCGCCTCGGCCAAGGTGGAGGCCGAATTCGCCCAGCGCGAGCGCGCCGACGTGCGTGCGCGCCCGCCGGTCGTCACCATTTTGGGCCACGTCGACCACGGCAAAACCTCGCTGCTTGACCGGATCCGCAAGGCCGACGTGGCCGCCCACGAAGCCGGCGGCATCACCCAGCACGTGGGTGCCTACCGCGTGACGGTGGAAGGTTCCGACGGCGAGCCCAAGACCGTGGTGTTCCTCGACACGCCCGGCCATGCGGCCTTCACCTCGATGCGCGCCCGCGGCGCCAAGGTGACCGATGTGGTGGTGCTGCTGGTGGCGGCCGAAGACGGCCTGATGCCCCAGACCATCGAATCCATCGCCCATGCCAAGGCCGCCAAGGTGCCGGTGGTGGTGGCCCTCAACAAGATCGACATGGTGCCGGCCCAGCATCGCGACGCACTGCTCCAGCGCATCTACGGTGAGTTGGCCCAGCACGGCCTCAACGCCTCGGCTTGGGGCGGCGAAACCGAAGTGTGCATGGTGTCGGCCAAGACCGGCGAAGGCATCCCCCAGTTGCTTGAAATCCTCGAACTCCAGTCCGGCGTTTTGGGCCTGACCGCCGACTTCGCCGGCCCGGCGCGCGGCACGGTGATCGAGAGCGAAATGCAGCCCGGCCGCGGCGCCGTGGCCCGCGTTTTGGTGCAGGAAGGCAACATCCGCGTCGGCGACTTCTTCGTCGCCGGCCGTTCCTTCGGCCGCGTGCGCGGGTTGACCGACTCGCTGGGCCGGCGCATCCAGGAGGCCGGCCCGGCCACCCCGGTGGAGGTTTCCGGCGTGGATGAAGTGCCGGATGCCGGCGACAAGTTTTACGTCACCGACTCGCTGAAAAAAGCCGAAGAAATCGCCCAGCAGTGCCGCGAAGACGAGCGCACCCAGCAGTTGGCCCGCGAAACCAAGGTCACCTTGGACAACTTCGCCGCCACCCTCAAGGCCGGCGAGACCAAGAACCTCAACCTGGTGCTCAAGGCCGACGTGCAGGGCTCGGTCGAAACCCTCAAGAAAACCCTTGAGGAAATCGGCAACAGCGAAGTCCGCATCCGCGTGCTGCACGCCGGCGTGGGTGTGGTCACCGAGAACGACATCCTGCTGGCCGACGCCTCGGACGCCGTGGTGCTGGGCTTCCACACCACCATTTCGCCCATGGTGCGCGACATTGCCGAGGCCCGCCACGTGGAAGTGCGCGCCTACCGCATCATCTACGAACTGCTTGACGACATGAAGCTGGCCCTTGAAGGCATGCTGGCGCCGGACATCCGCGAGGAGGAAACCGGCCGCGCCGAAGTCAAGGAGGCCTTCCGCATCGGCAAGATCGGCATGGTGGCCGGCAGCATCATCGTCTCGGGCGTGGCCGCCAAGAAGGACGTCAAGGTCCGCCTCCTGCGCGACGGCGCAGTCGTCACCGAAAACCGCACGGTCGAGGCCCTGCGCCGCCACAAGGACGACGTCGCCGAAGTGCGCGCCGGCACCGAGTGCGGCATCCGCATCACCAACTTCGAAGACATCAAGAATGGCGACGTGATCGTGTTCTACAAGGTCATCGAGACCGCCAGAAAGTTGGCGTAACTTCCCTCCTTTATTTGCCATGTCCCACCGCCTCGCCCAAGTCGCCTCTTCCCTCCACCGCATCCTGGCCACCACCCTTGGCAAGGGGCTGGGGGATCCGCGCATCCGCGGTCTGGTTTCCATCTCGCGGGTGACGGTCAGCCCTGACATGCACCACGCCGACGTGTTCATCACCGTGATGCCCGAGCAGCACGAGAACTTGACGCTGGAAGGTTTGCAGGCCGGCCAGGTCTACATTCAGAACCTGGTCAAGCCGCAACTGCCCATGCGTTTGATGCCCCAATTGCACTTCAAGTTGGACACCAAGTTGAAGACCGAAATGGGCGTGCTCAAAGCCATCGCCGACGCCCGCGCCCGCGACGCGCAGGACGGGGTGGCCCAGCCCAACGACAAGCCGGAAGGCGTGCCGGAAGATCCCGACGCCGAATAACCGGCCGGCGCCCCTGCTTGGCCGCCAGTTTCACCCTTAGCCCTTCATCCATCATTCTCAACCGATATCTCCCATGAGCCACAAGGTCCTCGAAGCACTGCTTAAAAAAGCCCGCGCCGCCCACAAGCGCAAGGAAGCGCCCGCCGGCGACGCCACGCTGCAATTGATCCTGGCGGTGCTGTCCGCCAATGCCTCGGTTGAAGCCGCGGAGCGCGGCCTTGACAAACTGCTCAAGGCCTTCGTGGACATCAACGAGTTGCGCATGAGCTTGGCCGACGAAATGCAGGAGGCCTTGGGCGTCAACTACCCGCAGGGCCGCGAGCGTTTGCAGCGCCTGACGGAGGCCCTGATGGACGTGTACGCCCGCGAGCACCAGATGGACATGGCCTCGCTCAAAACCAAGGGCAAGCGCGAGCAGCGCGAATACCTCGACACCCTGCGCGGATTGACCCGGCCGATGGCGGCGCAGGTGTTCACCCTGGCTTTCGAGGGCCATTGCGTGCCGGTGGACGAACGCATCTTGGCCGCCCTCAAGGAGGCCGGCGCGCTGGAAGCCAACTGCAGCATGGAGCACGCCGAAAACGTGGTCACCCGTTGCGTGAAAGCCGGCGACGCCGTGGCGACGTTCCTGGCCTTGAACGCCTGGGTCGAGGCCCATCCGCCCAAGAACTGGCCGTTTAAACCTGTGCCGGTGCCGGTGTATGTGGCGCCGGCGGCTTCGCCCAAGCCCGCATCCGCCAAATCCCCCCCGGCCAAGCCGCCGGAAGCCAAGCCCGCCGCCAAGAAGAAATAAACCGGCCGGGCCATTTCCCGTTTCACTCCTTACCCAAGATCCCATGTCCGACTTCAAACTCAAATTTGGTTTTCCCAAAGGCAGCCTTGAAGAAGCCACCTTCGACCTCTTCAGCCGCGCCGGCTGGCGCATTTCGGTGCCCAGCCGTTCGTACATCCCTTCGATCAACGATCCGGAACTCTCCGGCATCCTGTTTCGCGCCCAGGAAATGAGCCGCTACGTGGAAGACGGCGTGGTGGATGCCGGCATCGTCGGTCACGACTGGGTGGTGGAAAACGGCTCGGATGTGGTCGAAGTCTGCGAACTGCTGTATTCCAAGGCCACCAGCAACCCGGTCAAATGGGTGCTGGCCGTGCCGGAAGAATCGGGCATCGACCGCCCCGAGCAGTTGGCCGACGGCATCATCGCCACCGAACTGCTGGAAACCACCAAGCGTTATTTCGCCGAGCGCAATATCCCGGTCAAGAAGGTTGAGTTCTCCTGGGGCGCCACCGAAGTCAAGGCGCGTCTGGTCAACGCCATCGTGGATGTCACCGAGACCGGCTCTTCGATCCGCGCCAACAAGCTCAAGATCATCGCCACCCTGCTGACCTCGACCACCCGCCTGATCGCCAACAAGGCCGCTTGGGCCGATCCGCAGAAGCGCCAGAAAATCGAGGACATCGCCATGCTTCTCAAGGGCGCCATCGCCGCCCGCGAAAAGGTCGGCCTGAAGTTGAACGCCCCGCGCGCCAAACTGACCGAAATCCTGGGCGCCATGCAGGGCCGTCTGGAAGAGGGCCAAAGCCCGACCATCAACAGCCTGGCCGATGAAGATTGGGTGGCCGTGGAAGTGATCGTGGATTCCTCCGTTGAGCGCGCCATTTTGCCGGCGTTGCGCCGGGCGGGGGCGCGGGCGATCATTTCTTATCCGTTGGGGAAGATGATTTCGTGAGCGGGGAAACAAGCATTCGTTCAACACAACCCCGCGTTAGCGGGGTTGTGTTTTTGGGGAGGAGCGAAATTACTTCACTTCTCGCCGCCAAGCCATGCGCAAAAAGGCTCCCGTCAAAAAGAGCAGCATGAGGCCCGGCAAGATGAGGGAAAAGACGATGCCACGCTCCCCGTCATGCCAAAGTTTGATGCCGAATTTCACCAAAATAAATAACAGAACAGGGGTGGCGGCCACAAAGAACAAGGCCAAGCACCACATGCCCCAGTCGGCGATGCGCCTGCGCCAAGGATTTGGCAAGTCATCAACCCAGACAAGTAGGCCCGCGCCAAGCACGATCACACCAAGATAAGCCAACAGTCGCCATGGGTGCGCCAAGGCTTCCCGCCAATGGGCCATGATTTCCGCGCCCAGCATCAAGATGCAGCCAATGGCGGCAAGAATTCGGATGATGCGTCGGGATATTTTTGAAAAGCCCATGGTGGCGGCACTGTATGGCATGCGCTACGCTTGCGCCATGTCCGGCCTTCCCTACTCCCCACCCCACACCCTAACCCCCAAAATCCTCCACCTCCTCTCTGAAATCAGCGAGCAGGTCGGTCTGTACGCCGCCTCCCAAAATGCCAAACTGACGCCGCGCTTGCGCCGTCTCAACCGCATCCGCACCATCCACGCTTCGCTGGCCATCGAGGCCAACACGCTGACTTTGGAGCAGGTGACGGCCGTACTTGAGGGCAAGCGGGTACTGGGGCCGCCGCGCGAAATCCAAGAGGCGCGCAATTCCGGCAAGGCCTATGAAGCGTCGGATAAATGGCGCGCAACTTCCAAGCCCGATTTGCTGGCGGCGCATGGCTTGTTGATGGTGGGGCTGACCGATGATGTGGGCAAGTTTCGCCGTGGCGATGTGGGCGTTTACCGGGGCGACCAAAGGGTGCACATGCCGCCGCAGGCGCATCGCGTGCCCGCTCTCATGGACGATCTTTTGGGCTGGCTCAAAAACACCGACACCCATCCGCTGGTCGCCAGTTGCGTGTTCCACTACGAATTTGAATTCATCCACCCATTCAGCGACGGCAATGGCCGCATGGGCCGGCTGTGGCAAACCATGATCTTGCGCCAGTGGAAGCCGATGTTCGCCTACCTGCCGGTGGAAACGGTGGTGCATGATCGCCAACAGGCGTATTACGATGCATTGGCGCAATCCACGGCCAAAGCCGATTCCGCGCCTTTCATTGAATTCATGTCGGAAGCGCTGTTGGAGGCGATTCAAGAGGGGGTGGCAGAACAGAAAAAAAGTTCACAGAAAAGTTCACAGAAAAGTTCACAGAAAACCGGCGACAAAATTTTGGCCTTGGTCTCTCGCAATGCCGCCATCACCGCCGATCAAATGGGTGCGGAACTGGGGATTTCCAGGCGTGCGGTGATGAAGCAAATCGCCGCCCTGCGTCTTGCCGGGCGTCTGCTGCGCATCGGTCCCGCCAAAGGTGGTCATTGGCAAGTGGAGAAGTGATCCGTTCAACTCCCTCCTCCCCAAGCGCAAATTCCGCCGATAACCCCGGATGCCCACCCATCCCCGCCTAAGCCTCCTTGGCCGCTCCTTTGCCCTGGCCATCGGCCTGTTCTGCCTGCTCAACCTGCTCGGCCGCCTCTGGGCGCGCGACTTCGACGCCACCCTCTGGTTGCTCGACTTGCGCCTGCTGCCGCGCATCGCGGCCGTGGCCTTTGTCGCTTTGCTCGGCTTGGCCCTGCTGTTTCTGGGCTTCGGATTCGCCGCCCGTTTTCCGCGCATCAGCCGCGCGGCCCGCGTGTTCGCTTGGGCAGGCGCAAGTGCGGCGCTCGTCAACGCCCTCATGTGCTGGCGCGCATGGCATTTGGGTGCCAGTCATTCCTCTTTCCCCGTGCCGTTCTCGCTGATCGTGATGTTGGGCTTGGTTGCCGCCGCCCTCTGGCGCGGAGAAGTCGCCGGCGGCCCCATCGCCCGCCCCCTCAAATTGGCGCTGGGCGCAGGCGCGGCCGGCCTGTGTGCCATCTTTCTGCAAATGACCCTGTTCGGCCTGACCGACTACCGCGCTCCGGCCGATGTGGCGGTGGTTTACGGCGCGCGGGCGTTCCCCGACGGCCATTGCTCCGATGCGCTGGCCGACCGGGTGGAGGCAGGCGTCGCGCTGTACAAGCAGGGGTTGGTGCCCCGATTGCTGATGTCCGGCGGTCCGGTGGCGGGGGCCAAGCCGGGCGAAACGCAGGATGAGCCGGCGGCGATGAAGGCGCTGGCCATGCGGTTGGGCGTGCCGGAAGAGGCAATCCTGCGGGACCCCCAAGGCGTGTCCACCGCGGCCACGGCGGACAACACGGCGCAATTGACCAAAGAACACCACTGGCGCAAAATCCTGATCGTCAGCCATTTCTACCACCTGTCGCGGGCCAAGCTCACCATGCAGCGGGCCGGCGTCACCCGAATGGCGCAGGTGCGCTCGGTGCCGGCCTCCATGCGCGGGCGGGTGCTGCTGAAATTGCCGGTGTTCATGGCGCGGGAGGTGGGGGCGTTTTTGAAGGATTGGGGCAGGGGGTGAAGGGCGGCAAAATGCCAACTTTCACCCTTCCGCCTACCGCTCATTTAAGGTAAAATTTCGCCTTCCTTTCGGGCGCTTTTCCAGGTCCGGATTTCCCGCTGTAAGCCGCAGAAAAACCCCTTCCACAGGCACGTTTCCCATGTCCGATTCCATTGCCTCCCCGGTTGCCTCCAGGTTTGAAGATCAGCCCATCGCCCAATCGCAGGTCCCAGACGCCAACGCCCCCGCTTACGACGAGTCTTCGATCACCGTGCTTGAGGGGTTGGCCGCCGTGCGCAAGCGCCCCGCGATGTATGTGGGCGGCACCGACGCCCGCGGTTTGCACCACCTGGTGTGGGAAGTGGTGGACAACGCCATCGACGAGGCGCTGGCCGGCCACTGCACCGAGATCGGCGTGTTCATCAACGCCGACGAAACCATGTCGGTGGTGGACAACGGACGAGGCATCCCGGTCGGCCCGTACCGGCACGAGGATCCCAAGTTGAACGGCCGCCCGACGGTCGAAATCGTGCTGTCCATCCTGCACGCCGGCGGCAAGTTCGATTCCAATTCCTACAAAGTCTCCGGTGGCCTGCACGGCGTGGGGGTTTCGTGCGTCAATGCGCTGGCCGAGCGGCTCGAGGTGGAAGTGGCCCGCGACGGCAAGCTGCACCTGATCGCCTTCGAGCGCGGCGAAGTGGTTGAGAAATTGCGCGTCATCGGTGAGCGGCAGACCACCGGCACCAAGGTGTCGTGGAAGCCGGACCGCGAGATTTTCGGCGACATCCTCCACTCCTACGACACCATCTCCACCCGCTTGCGCGAGCGGGCCTACCTCAACCCGGGCCTGAAAATTTCCGTCACCGACCTGCGCGAAGGCGGCCGCAGCGAAACCTTCCAGTTCAAGGACGGTTTGGCGGAAATGATCCGCCACCAGAACGAGGGCAAGGTCGCCTTCAACGAAGTGATCGTGGTGGCCGCCGTGGGCGCCGAGGGCCGCATCACCTGCGATGTGGCGATGCAGTATGTGAACACCTACAACGAAGTCATCACCTGCTTCGCCAACAACATCAACACGCCCGACGGCGGCACCCACCTGACCGGCTTCAAGACCGCGCTCACCCGCACACTGTCGAACTACGCCAAAGAAAACAACATCATCAAGGGCGGCGACAAAAGCGTCACCCTCTCCGGCGAAGACTGGCGCGAAGGCCTGGTGGCGGTGGTGTCCATCAAGATCCCCCAGCCGCAGTTCGAGGGCCAGACCAAGGGCAAGTTGCTCAACCCCGAAGTTGAGACGGTGGTGGCCCAGTCGGTGGCCGAGGCGCTCTCGAAATGGTGCGAAGAGCACCCGGCCGAAGCCAAGCGCATCTGCCAGAAGGCCGTGCTGGCCGCCGAAGCCCGCGAAGCGGCCCGCAAGGCCCGCGACCTGACCCGGCGCAAGAGCGCGCTTGACGGCGGCGGCCTGCCCGGCAAACTCTACGACTGCACCAGCAAGGATGTGGCTTCCTCCGAGTTGTACCTGGTCGAAGGCGATTCGGCCGGCGGCAGCGCCAAGGGCGGGCGCGACCATGTCACCCAGGCCATTTTGCCGCTCAAGGGCAAGGTGCTCAACGTGGAGCGCGCGCGCCTCGACAAAATCCTGGGCTTTGAAGAAATCCGCGCCATCATCCAGGCGCTGGCCTGCGGCATCGGCGCCGGCGATTTCGACATCCAGAAATTGCGCTACGGCAAGGTCATCATCATGACCGACGCTGACGTCGACGGTTCGCACATCCGCACCCTGCTGCTCACCTTCTTCTTCCGCCAGATGCCCGAATTGGTCAAGCAGGGCCGGATCTTCATCGCCCAGCCGCCGCTGTACCAGATGGCGCGCGGCAAGAAGGTGGAATATGTGCTCAATGAAAAGAAAATGCGCGAGACCCTGGCCCGCCTGGGGGTCGAATTCGCCTCGGTGCAGGTGCGCAACCCCGACCGAACGCTGGCCCGCACCATCGCCGGCGAGGATTTGGCCGGCCTGCTGCGCGCCTTGGAGCGCGTGAGCGACCTGTCCATCACCCTGCAGCGGCGCGGCGTGCGGCTTGAGGAACTGTTTGCCGCCCGCGCCAAGGATCCGCAGAAGGAGAACCGCCTGCCGCGCATCGCGCTGGCCGTGGTGCGCCGCGAAACCGACGAGGGCGCCGCCGCCAAGGATCCCCACCAGATCGTGGGCGACCACTGGTTCTGGAACACCGATGACGAGGACGCCTTCCGCGCCAAACATGCGCTGCAGCCCGGCGACGCCCAGTTGGACCAGGTGGTGGACGGGGTGCCCAAGGGCGCCGGCGCCAACGGGTTTTCCTGCCTGCGCCGCGACCTGCACGAAGTCAAGGAACTTGAAAAATCCTTCGCGCTGCTTCCTTCCCTCGGCCTGTCGATGGAAGATTATCTGCGCCTGGCCGAAAAGAGCGTGACGGGCACCGCCGCCCCCACCAAATTCGAGGTGGTGGCCGAGCGCAAAGCCGCCAAATCCAAGGCCGACAAAACCGCCGATGAGGACGGCGACAAAAACGCCGACGAATCAGCCCCCGGCACCACGCCGGTGGTGAACCTGCGCGACCTGTTCCACGCCGTGCAGGAGGAAGGCAAGCGCGGCATGGAGGTCAAGCGCTTCAAGGGGCTGGGCGAGATGGATGCCGAGCAGTTGTGGGACACCACCATGAACCCCGACAACCGCGTGCTGTTGCGCGTCTCGTGGGATCAGGCCAATGATGCCGACCACCTGTTCTCGGTGCTCATGGGCGAGGAAGTCGAGCCGCGCCGCCGCTACATCGAGGAGCATGCGCTGGAAGTCAAGAACCTGGATGTCTGAGCCCTCTTTTTTCACCATGCGCAAACCCTCCGCCCTGCTGTATCCCGTTTTCGTTCTTGCCATATTCGGCTCCGCGCTGTTCTTTTGGAACACGGTGCGGCGCGAGCGGACGCGCGTCACCGACGCGGTGGCCCACTTCCAGCGTTTCATCGGGCCGGGCTTCGGCCTGTTTGAGGAAAGCACCAAGGGGGAGCCCAACCGGGGCGCCGCCGTTTTGGAATTCAAGGAGCCCGGCGAATACAGCGTGTGCTACGAATCGCAGGGCCTGTACCAGGAATACCCCGGCGACGCCGGCGAGGCCTTCGACACGCCCACGCGCCAGCTCTGGCCGACCAAGGACCGCTTGTCCATGGACCTTGCGGTGACCCGCAACGACGGCGCCGACAACGGTGAAAAGATCGCGGTGCGCATTGCCGGCCTGGAGCCGGACGCCGCCGAACAGGCCCGCATCGAAAAAAATCCGCGCACGGCGATGCCCAAAAACCGCGGTCTGTTCGTGTACCGGCGCGAGGTGCACGGCCGCACCGGCCATGCGGTGTGGCTGGTGGAGATTCCCGCCCCCGGTTTTTACAAATTCGAGACCCGTTACGTGGCCGGCACCGGCGGCGATCCGGAGGCCATCGCGGTCCCCCCGGAACTGAGCAAAGCCGAGAAGCAGGCGCAAAAAATCACCGCCCCGGAAGTGCAGGCCCGCGACAAAGAACGCCGCGATGCGGAGGAAGACCGCGAACTGGCCCGCATCAAACACCTTCCGGTGCTGTTCGCCGTCGGCAAGGATCCGCTGGCGCAGAGCCTGTTCGAGCCCACCGGGATGTACGGCGCCGCCGGCATTTGCGCCTTCGTCATCACGCTCTCGCTGGCCGGCATGCTGCTGGTGGCGGCATTCCGCGGGCGCAAGGCGCAGTGAAGGGCGGGTTCATGAACGCGACAAAGAAAAGCACGGGCACCGCGCCCGTGCTTTTCTTTGTTTGTCCGGTGAAACCCGCTTACGCCAGAATCTCTTTGACCACCCGCGTGGGCAGCACCCCGGTCGGCTTCTGGTCCAGCCCCAGCACGCGCTTGCTCAGGCGGTCGGTGTCGATGCCCAAGGTGTGGCCGATGGTGGCGATCAGGCTGCGCACCTCCACCGTTTCGCTCTTGTCGGCGATGTTGAAGGCGAAATCGTCGGTCTTGCCGTAGGCGGTGCCGCCCTTGATGCCGCCGCCGGCCAGCCAGACGGAGAAGCACTTGGCGTGGTGGTCGCGGCCGTCGCCCTGCGAGTAGGTGGTGCGGCCGAACTCGCCGCCCCAGACCACCAGGGTGTCTTCCAGCAGGCCGCGGCGCTTGAGGTCGGTGAGCAATGCGTAAGCCGGCCGGTCGGTGGTGGCGCACAACTGGGGAAGCATGCCGCTCAAGCCGCCATGCACATCCCAGCCGCGCTGGTAAACCTGGGTATAGCGCACACCTCGCTCGGCCAGGCGGCGGGCCATCAGGCAGTTGTAGGCGAAGGAGCCGGGCTTTTTGGCTTCTTCGCCGTAGAGATCCCAGGTGCTTTGCGGTTCGCCGGAGAGGTCGGTCAAGTCCGGCACGCTCATCTGCATATTGAAGGCCATCTCGTATTGGCGGATGCGGGCGTGGGTTTCCGGATCGCCAACATCTGCAAAGGTCTGGCGGTTCAGCGCGTCCACGCCGTCCACCATGGCACGGCGCATGTCGCGGGTCATGCTGCCCGGGTCGTTGAGGTACAGCACCGGGTCTTTGCCGGTGCGCAATGGCACGCCGGCATGCTCGGTGGGCAGAAAGCCGCTGGACCAGAGTTTCGGGGTCACCGACTGGGTGTTGGATCCCGGAATGGTGTTGGAGTTGAGGACCACGAACGCGGGCAGGTTGGCGTTGGCGCTGCCAAGGCCGTAGGACACCCAGGCGCCCAAAGCCGGGCGACCCGGGTTCATGTTGCAGGTGTTCATCAGCAAAATGGCCGGCTCATGGTTGATGGCATCAGTGTGCATGGTGTGGATGAGGGCCAGATCATCCACGCATTTGGCGGTCCACGGCAACAGGTCGGTGACGCGCCGGCCGCACTCGCCGTGCAACTTGGAGCCCCATGGCGAGGATTTGACGGCGAAGCGCGCCTGGCCGGAGGTCATGCCGGTGGGGCGGAAGTCCGCGCCCAGGGCACTGGGGGGGATGTCCTTGCCGTTCCATTCGGCCAGACCCGGCTTGCAGTCCCACATGTCCTGGTGCGGCGGGCCGCCGGCCATGAACAGTTGGATCACACGCTTGGAAGAGGCTTTGGCATGCGGGGCGCCAAGCGATCCCTGGCCAAGGCCGGCCGGCACGCTGTGGTTGACCGCCGAACCGATGGCCGCATCGCCAAAGGCCGGGCCGGCCAGGCTGGCCAGGCCCAAGGCGCCCATGAATTGGCCGGACCTGGCCAGGAAGTGGCGGCGGGTGGCCAGCGTCTTCCATTCCCATTTCTGATCCTTGGAAATGGGCAGATCGAAAGGGGTGGGGCCTTCGCCGTGGAGATCGGAGCAGGGGTGGTTGATTTGCATGATGATCCTTATTTTGAAATGGCTTCGTCCGAGTTCATCAGGGTGCTGGCCACCAGCATCCAGTTGGCGGTGGTGACGGGATCCAATTTTGGATCCAGGGGGGTTTCGCCATAAGCCAGAAGCGTCTTGGCCCGTTCGGAGGTCATTTTCTTGGCTTCATTGTCCAGCACGGTCAGCAGGGCTTTCTGCTCGTCCTGCGTCAGCGGCCGGCACAGGACGCGCCAGCCCATGAAGTTCAGACGGGCCTCATTGGTGACACCGCCTTCGGCCAGGGTTTTCTGTGCCAAGGCGCGGGCGGCTTCAAGATAGGTGACGTCGTTCATCAGCGTCAGCGCGGCCAGCGGCGTGTTGGTGTGGCTGCGCCGGGCGGTGGCGGCGATGCGGTCGCAACCGTCGAACACCTCCGCCTCCGGCGTGGAGACCATGCGCTTGACGAATTGGTAGACGCTGCGGCGGTGGAGCATCGCCCCGTGATGCTGGCTGACGGCGGTGGTGTTGGAAGGGTAAACCGTCGACAGGATGCCCGGCGGGAGGTAGTTGAAGAAGGACGGCCCGCCGATTTTGTCGGTGGTGAGGATGCCGCCGGCTTCCAGGGCGCAGTCGCGGATCATTTCGGCGTCCATCCGGTAACGCGGGCCGCGGGTCAGCAACTCGTTGCGGGGGTCTTTTTCCAGTTTTTCAGGGCTGATGGCGGCGCTTTGACGGTAGGTGGCCGACATCACCAATTTTTTGTACAGGTGCTTCATGTCCCACTTGCCCTTGCCGTCGGCATCGCCGTCACGGAAGGCCACCGCCAGGTTGTCGATCAGTTTCGGGTGGCTGGGCTGGGCGCCCACGATGCCGAAGTCTTCAGCGCTTTCGACCAGTCCCAAGCCGAAGAGTTCCTGCCAGGCGCGGTTGACCGTCACGCGGGCCAAGAGCGGGTTATCCGGCGAGACGGTCCATTCGGCCAGACCCAGGCGGTTGCGCGGCGCGCCCTTGGGCATCGGCGGCAGGAAGGAGGGCGTGTCGGGATAGACCCGCTGGGCCATCTGCATGTAATCGCCGCGGGTGAGCACATGGGCCACGGCGGGGGTTTCTTTTTCGCGCGAGACCAGGGTCAGGGCGCCGTATTTGCCGTCGTACTGCTCCTGCAGGGCGTTGGTGAGGTTGCCGATGGGCGGATGGGAATTGGGCTTGGATTCCGACAAGGCCTGCATCTGCGCCTGGGCCTCGGCGATTTCCTTGCGCAGGACGGCGATTTTCTCGGGATGGGCCTCAAAATAAGCATCCTCCGCCGCCTGTTTTTCAAACGGGGTCCAGGCTTTGGCAAAGGCGTCTACATGGGCATGGCGGGCGCCGTGAATGTCGGCTTCAAGCAGGAAGTCCGGTTTTTTGGCCAGGATCTCCACCAGCGCGTTGTCGCACGGCAGATGGGCGACTTCTTCCGGCGTCAGCGCACGGTTGTAGAAGCGCAAATCCTGGAAGCCGTTCTGGCGGCTGGGCACTGCGGTGGCTTCGGCGCCGCCGCGGCGCCCCAGGTTGAAGGGGGTGGGGGTTTTGATCGAACCGACCAGGTGATCATTGGCCACCTTCATGGCCATCGGCTTGCCATCGCGGTAAAGTTTGATGCCGGCAGCCTTGCCGGAGCCGTCGTAGGTGGCCGTGATATGGACCCATTCCGGGCGCGGGATGCCTTCACCCAACACCTTGATGGCGTCATCGGGCCATTTGTCGCCGATCAGATGCATCACCAGCCGGTTGTTTTCGATGTACAAGTCCCAGCCGCGCAGGTTGCCGCCGTCCATGCGCGAGATCATGCAGCCGGAGCTGGCGCCAAAGCCGCCCTGCGACACCACCTCATAGGTGCGGAACCAGCCGGAGACGGTGAAGGGTTGGTCGTTGCCGAAATCGCCGATTTTGTCGCTGGCGATGTGGGTGTTGTTGTTGAGCAGGAAGCTGCCGGTCACATGCGGATAGGTTTCCCACACCGGCGGCGCCCCTTCGCACTTGAGCGTCAGATTGCCGACATGCTCGCGGACGGTGTCGCCTTTGTTCTCGTCCAGCGGTAGCCAAGCAACCAGTCCGTCACGCACAGGCTTGAGGCCGGTTTTGAGCCAGGCGGCGATGGCGGGGGCTTCCTCGACGCGCAAATCGCGCAGGGCGGCTTCGGCCTTGGCGCGTTTGGCCAGGGCCGCCTCGAAGGCGGGGCGGTCCGGCGTGCGCGGCAGCACCTGGTAGGGCGGCCAGTAGTGCAGGTCGCCGGTCCATGATTTTTCGGTCTGGTTGCCGAAGAAGGCCGCCAGCGAATAGAAATCCTCGGTGGTGGTCGGGTCATATTTGTGGTCATGGCACACCGCGCAGCCGGTGGTCATGCCCATCAGGGTGATGCCGAAAGCTTCGGTGCGCTCGCGGATCAGGTTGTTCCAGTTTTCCTCGACGATGGTGCCGCCTTCGCCGGTGGAGACGCCGGCCCGCACGAAGGCGGAAGCCACCAGGGAATCTTCGGTGCAATTGGGCAGCAGGTCGCCGGCCAACTGTTCGGTGATGAAGCGGTCGAAGGGTTTGTTGGCGTTGATCGCGTTGATCACGTAATCGCGGTAGGGCCAGATCGAGCGGTAAGGATCGACATGGATGCCGTGGGTGTCGGCGTAGCGGGCGTAGTCCAGCCAGTAGCGGCCGCGCTGTTCGCCATATTTGGGCGAATCCTGCAGGCGGTCCACCACTTTCTCGTAAGCCTGGTCGGTGGGTGCCGGATCGTTGACGAAGGCCTCCACCTCTTCGGGCGTGGGCAGGAGACCGGTCAGGTCGAGGGTCACGCGGCGGATCAGGGCGCGGCGGCCGGCCTCCGGGTTGGGCTTGAAGCCGGCCTGGTCCAGTTTGGCCAACACGAAATAATCCACTTCGTTTTTGCACCATTTTTCATCGGAAACGGCCGGCAGCGCGGATTTGACCGGCTTCTCGAACGCCCAGTGGTCGCGGAATTCGGCACCTTGCGCGATCCATTCGCGCAGCAACTTGATTTGCGCCGGAGTGAGGAGTTTCTCTTTGTTTTGCGGCATCATCACATCGGGGTCATGTGACTCCACGCGGCGCACCAACTCGCTTTTGTCGGGCTTGCCCGGCACGATGGCTTTGACGCCCTTGTCATTGACATAGGCCAGCGCTTGGTCGCGGATGTCAAAGCGCAGCGGCTTGCCGCGGGGCTCGCGGCTGGCGGTGTCCGGCCCGTGGCATTGGTAGCAATAGTTCGACAGGATCGGCTGGATGTCACGGCGGTAGTCGATCTTTTGGCCGGGGGCGGTCATTGTTTCCGATGCGCCTGCCAGGGTGGCCGCAGGTTTTTCGGCCGGTTTGGAGCAGGCGAAAAGCAGGGCCGAAGCCGGGAGCAGCAGCAGGCACAGGGCAACGGGGGGGCGCGGTAAGAGCATGGGATAATAAGGACGGGAAAGAGGTGGCTTCATTACAGTTTCGAGCGGATTTATGATACTTCCCCCAAGCCAAGCCTGAATGGAGTATAAATGGCGCAACTTCGATTGTGTATTGTGCGGATTGTGGTTGCTTAGGGCAATTTTCCGCTTGAATCGGCCGTCTTACCGGGTGCCTACATTCAATTGCGCCACCAATTTTTCATACCGCGCCCAAGGTCACCACCCCGCGATGGGCGTAGCCGATGGAAACGGCGAACACCGGCACGCCGTGGGCAAAGTTGGTGGTGCCATCGAGCGGGTCGATGATCCACAGGTGCTCGTGCGCCGCGCCGGCTTGGCCTCTCGATAAGCCACTTTCCTCCGCCAGAATGGTGTGGCCGGGAAACTGCGTGTTGATTTTTCCGATCAGGAAATAATCAGCTTTTTTGTCGTATTCCGTCACCAAATTCACCCGGCCCTTGCGGGTGACGGAAAACACCTGGCCATAGCCGGAGGCGAGGATGGCGCCCGCTTGGCGGGCGAGGGATTCGAGGTCGGCAAGGGTGGGGGAGGGGGTGGGCATGGGGGGGATACCCCGGGATTTGCGCCTCGGCTCGTGCCGGGTTCCGTTTGCCATGCGGTGCCAGTGCGATGTTCAAACTCGGATTTTTATGGCCCATACCCCAATGCTTCGCGCTCCTGCGCGAAATGCGTCGCAGAGGGGGCCAGCGCCGCCTCGTGGTGGCGCCATGTTTCGAGCGACCCGGTGTAGATCGGGCGCGAGGCTTGGGCGTAGGAAGGCGAACGGACCAGAGTCTTGCGCTCGTGATAGGCCAAGACATTTTCCTGCCACGGCAGGCCCAAGAATGCCAGGGTCGTTTTCGCTTCGCCGGCCAAGTCTGCCACCACCTTTTCATAGCGCACTTCGCGCCAAGGCGAGGTGATGCGGTCGCGCAGGGTGATCCAGGTGCCCAGCGTGTTTGAAATATGCCGGGCGGCGGTCTCAAGGTCAAGGAAGGCAGAGGTTTCGGCATTGACTGGAAAGTGCTGCGTGAAGCATGACCAGAGGATTGCGCGCGGATCGCGCAAAGCCATGAGGACGGGGGATTCCGGGTGCAGCCGGCACGACACCGGCAGAATGGCCAGCCCCGACGGATTTTTGTCCAGCACCAGTCGGTTCCCCACCGGCTGTTCCAAGGCGCCAGGCAGCAGGGCCCAATGCTTCTCCCGTGCCGCCGCCGCCTGGCCGGGGGTCATCCGGCGCAAGGCGTCGTCCATGCCCTGCACGGGGTTGGCTGCATGCATTTCCCGCAGCAGCGGGCGCCACACCCCGCCATCAAGCAAAGGCGTTTCAGATGCTGACACAATTTCAGGATGGGATTCCAGCACGCGTTCGAGCAGCGTGGTGCCGGAGCGCGGGCAGCCGACAAGGAAGGCCATGCGCCGCTTTGCCGTGGCGGCCAAGGGCTTGGCTTCGTCGGCAAAGCGAAGGAAATCTTCGCGCGACGGAAACTTGTCCGGATGTTGGCGCGCCGCCCGCGTGTCATGCCACAGCCGGACAAACCGGGCGCAGGTCCGCTTTTGGATTTCTTTGGCTTGGAGGAAGGCGGCGAGCGCGTCGGCATGCCGGCCTTGCGCTTCGCGCAAATGGCCCGTCTCGTAGAAGGCGCCGATCCGCGCCTCGTCCGAGGCGATGGTTGATGCCAGCACCGCGTGCAAATCCGCTTGCGCTTGGTCTTGGTCGCCTTGGCGCCGGTGGACGCGCGCCCGCACCAACAGCAGCCCGGGATGGCCGGGAAAACGGCGCAGCCCATCCTCCAATGCTTCCAATGCCTCGGGGAGACGGCGTTGGCGTTCCCGGCAATCTCCCAGCACTTCAAACAGGGGTGCTGGCGGATTGGCCATGCCCAAAGCTTCCTGCAGCAAAGGTTCTGCAATATCGTGTCGGCCCGCATTGCGCCACTCCAGGCCCATCATGCCGGCCCAATGCCGTCGCGCCGCTTCATCCGGCGCGTCGGCCAATATTCGGGCGACCTCGGCTCTTGCCTTCGTGAATCGGGCGCAATATCCCAGCGCGAGCGCGTGGCATGCGCGCAGGTGCAAGTCCGTGCTCCCGGCCGCGATGGCCGCCTCAAACAGTCCGCACGCCCGGGCATAGTCCTGCACGGCAAAGGCGCTGGCCACGGCTTGTTGAAGGTCGGAGGGGATCATGCGGGCATGGTATGCGTGGTATTGGCGGTGTGGAACGGGCATGAAAAAACGCGGCATGTTCTGCCGCGTTTTTCAGTTCTTTTAGGCAGTCCGTCCGCGCCGGCGGGTGGGCCGGCGCAGAAGCAGCAGGCTGCCAAGGGCCAGCAGGGCGAAGGAGGCGGGCTCGGGCACCAGGTAATAGGCGTTGCCCCAGCGCACCACCGATTGGCCGGAGGCCAGATCCAAGCCGGTGACCGTGTAGTTGTCGGGCAGCGTGCCGGTGCCGCTGAATTCCAGCAGTTTGATGGCGTAATGCGAGCCGGCGGCCGGCGGTGCATTGGTGCCGCGCAAATCAAAGACCATCCCGCTGGTAAGGTCGAGATCGCCGGTGATGGAGATCAGGTCGCCCGCAGAGCCGTCGGCCGCATAGCCGGTGGCGTTGGTCAGGTTGATGTCGGCCAGGTAAGTGCCGTTCAAATTGAAGGTGGTGGCATTGAAATCAAAAATGCCGATGGTGCCGACCAATTCATCGGTGCCGGCGGTGATGTAACTGTTGCCGCTGATGGTGACGACGGTGCTGGTGATCGGGCCAACGCCGGCCAGGGTGCCGCCGTTGATCACACTGGTGGGGCCGTTGTAGTTGCTGGCCGCGTTGACCACCAAAGTGGTGCCGTTCACCACCAAGTCGGAGTTGGGCGCCCCTCCGCTGATGCCGGTGCCGCTGATGACGGTTTTGCCACCGCCGGCAAAAGTCACGGTGGTACCGCTCTTGACCACCCCCCCGGTCAAGGTCAGCACATCGCCGGCCACGCCGTTGTTGATGGTGGCGTTGGATGCGACGGTGACGGCGCCGGCATACGAACTGGTGCCAGTGTTGGCCAACGCACCCAAGGCGCCTGAGCCAGGGTTGTAACCCGTGCCATTGAGGGCCAACGCCTCGTTGCCGATGGTCGCATTGCTCAGCCGCAGGGTGCCGCCGGCATTGACGGTGGTGCCGGTGCCCGCGGTGCCGGTGGCGGCGCCCAAGGTGCCGGCGTTGGCGATTTCAAGCACGCCGTTATTGACGGTGGTGGTGCCGGTGTAACTGTTGGCGCCGGTGAGGGTTTGGGTGCCGGTGCCCTGCTTGACCAATTCAACGCCACCTTTGCCGGCGCCTGCGCCCAAGGCGGCATTCGTGGCATTGTCGCGGATCACGCCATCAAAAACAGAACTTCCATTGTTGACGCCGACCACAAATCTTTCGTAGTACTGTGCGGATCCGCTGTAGCCCGCAGCGTTGCCGTAATTGTTCTGGACGAAGCCGGTGCCGGTCAGTTTGTCCACATAGATGGCATCGGCGTAAAGATCGAGGATGGCGCCGGAACTGATGTCCATACTTGCCGTGCTGCCGGACCAGTTGACGGCGTTGTTGTTGTTCTGAAGAGTGCCTGCTTGGATGTTGAATTGGCCGGTGGCGGTGATGGCTTGGCCTCCATTGATTTGGAAAACCCCGCTTCCGGTCTTATTGAAGGTGCCCGAGCCGGCCAGTGCGCCAGCGGTCTGCCCACCGGTGGTGGCGTTGAATTCGACCGTGGCGGAATTGGTGATCGCGCTGTTGAACGCCGACGTGTTGGCAAGCACAAGCGTGCCGGCCGTCACGGTGGTGGTGCCGGTGTAGCTGATGACGCCGCCCGCCAGGGTCTGGGATCCGCTGCCGCTCCACACCAGATTGAACTTGTCGGTCCCCACCGTGCCGCCGTCCACGTCGCGCATGTAGCCGTTATAGACATAGGTGCCCGAACCGTTGAGGGTCAGCGTGGCGCCGCCGTAGGAACTGGCGGTGCCATTGCCAAGTTCGCGGTTCTGAATGACGCCGCCGCCTTGGGTGGAGACGGTGCCGGCATTCAAGCCGGCCAGTGTCTGGGTGGTGCCCCTGAGGTCAAAGCGCCCCCATTGCGCGGAGGCATTGACGAAGTTCATCACCACCCCGCCATTGGCGGTGCCGAATTGCTCGTTGCCGCCCATGCGCAAGTTGAACTGTCCGCCGGTGCCGCTGCCCATCTGCACGGTGGTGCCGCCGGCGATGGCCACCGCACCGCCGGTCTTGGCCAGGATCAAACTGGCTTTGGCGCCCTGGCCATCCACCACCGTGGTGCCGGTGTAGGTGTTGCTGGCGGCGCCGGACAAGGTGATGTTGACCACTTGGGTGGTTCCCCCGTTCCACGAGGTGAGGCGGCTCATGGAAAAGTCGCCGGCGCCGCTGATGACGCCGGAAAGGGCGTGGTTGCCCGTTGAATAACCGGCAAGGACGGCATTCGTGCCTGAGCCGTCGCCAAGGACCACATGGTTGGTCTGGTTCAGGACGATGTTGCCGGACAGGTTGGAATTGCCTTCCAGCCGGATCGCCCCCAGGCGAAGCCCGCTGTCGCGCCAGCCCGAGGAATCGTTGATGGTGATGTTGTTGGCGAAGGTGGCGCTTGCGTTGGCAAGCAACTGGCCGTTGGCATTGACGACCACCGCCGCGGTGCCAAGGTCAGTCGTGTTGTCGGCGTTGAGACGGCCGCCATCGAGCGAAATCGTGCCGCTGAAACCGGAATTGTCGCCCGTAAAGCGGTACTGGCTTGCATTGTCGGCCGCGCCGTTGCCGCGCAGGGAGACGGTGCCAGAGCCGGGGGTTGCGCTGGAGATGTTGTTGGCCAGATCCAACTGGCTGGTGTCGGAGCGGTACCACTGCATGGTGGCGCCGGAGGCGATGGACACCGCCGAAGAACCGGAAATGGCGCCGGTCGTTCCACCATTGCCGACCGAGAATGTTCCGGCGTTGACGGTGGTGGATCCGGTGTAAACCTGGGTGGCGGTGGTGGTCAGCGTGCCGGCCCCGGTCTTGGTCAGCGCGCCGGTCGCGCTGCCGCCCAAGGCCGACGCCAAGGTGACATTGTTGCCGTTGGTGTCGAAAGTGGCGGTGGTGGCGGCCACCATGGCGATGCGTGACGACACATCCTGGGTGTTGGTGCCGTTCCATTGCAGGGTGCCGCCGTTCATGGTGATGGCGCCGGAAGCGCCCAACGCCCCGGTTCCGAACGAGAGCGTGCCGGCATTGAGGTTGGTGCCCCCGGTGTAGGCATTGACCGTGGTGAGGTTGACCGTGCCCAAACCGCTCTTGTTGAGTGCCGTGATTCCGGCGATGGAGCCGGCCCCGCTGACGGTGTAGGGAGTGGCCACGCTGTTGTCGAAGTTGACGGACAGGGGGGAGACGGCGACACCGGCGGCCAAGGTCACGGTGCGCGCGCTGCCGCCGCCGGAGCCATTGTCGGTGAAGTACACGGCGTCGTTCTGGTAGAAATTGGTCGCGGAGCCCCCGCCATCGGCGGTCGACCAGTTCGCGGTCGTATTCACATCCCAAGCCGCGGTTCCGGCGGAATTCCAATACACATTGTTCGAGATGATGCCGTCGAGAATCAGTTTGCGGTTGGTTCCGTCGGACACCGCGTTGAGGAAGGCGCCGGCGCGGTAACTGCTGATGTCGAAGCTCACGAACGACGGGTCGGCCCCGGAATAGCCGATGATGTCCAGCGTATTGGTGGTGGTGGCGCCGGCCACCTTCACCGTGGCGGTGACGCCCAAGGTACCGGAGGTGCGGAACTGGTTGCCGGCCACGCCAACGCCCGTGCTCGTCGTTCCGACAATGGTGGAACCGTTGTTGAGGGTGACATTGCCCGTCGTGGTGCCGTTCAAGCCGCTCAGGGTGCCGCCGTTATTGACGGTGACGGTCGAGGTCAGGCTGCCGGTGACATTCAGGACGCCGCCGTTGATGATCGTGGCTCCCGTGTAGGTGTTGGTGCCCGAAAGGGTCTGGGTTCCGGTGCCCGCCTTGGTCAGGCCGCCAAGGCCGCCGATCCCGCCCGAGAATGTCTGCCCCGCGCCGTCGGTCAAAGTCAGGTTGGCCGCGGCTCCGTTGAGATCCACGGAGCCCGACCCCGTCAGCGCCTTGACCGATCCGGCCAGATTGCCGGTGTGCAGGGTGGCGCCGGTGCCGATGTTCATGAGCGAGTTGGCGGACAGCGAATTCGCCGCGGTCTGGGTCAGGGCGGTGGAGGCGCCGGAAATCACGGTATCCACGCTGTAGGTCTTGTTGCCGCCGCCGAAGTTGGTGTTGGAGCCGCCGGTGATGGTGACGGAGCCGGTGGTGCCGGAGATGGCGGCGTTGGCCGTCGAATTTTGGAAATTCAAGGTGCCGCCGTTGAGGGTCGTGGCGCTGGAGTTGAAGCTGGTATTTGTGATTGACAAGGTGCCGTCCGTCACCGTGGTGGTGCCGGTATAAGACAGCCCGCAGTTGAACACCTGCGTGCCGGTGCCGGTCTTGACGATGGCGAGGGTTCCCACACCGTTCTGGATGCTGGAGTTGGAAATCGTTTGACTGCCCCCGTTGCCGGCCAGAGTGAGGATGGAATTGCCGCCGCCCCCGTTTTGGACAATATCGCTTCCTCCTGCGCCATGCGATCCGCTGAGCCAGCCAATGGTTTCGTTGTACCCCATCAGGCTAAACGAAGCGTTGTTGCCATAAGAGCCGCCGGCGTTGAGGGCGACGATGGAGGTGTCCGCGATCTGGTCGCTGGCGGCGAGTTGAAGTCTGCCGGAACCGCCATAGTGGCCCATGGAAATGTTGCCGGACACCGCCACCGTACCGGAGGTCTTGCCGAGGATGAGGGTCGAGACATTGGCGGCTTGACTCGAATCGATGCTGACATTGCCGGTGATGTTGGCCGCCGTTCCCCCCAAGGTGACCGTTTTGCTGCCGACGCTGCCGATCACCAGCGATGTGACATTCAACTGGCCGTTGAGAACCGTGCTGCTGCTGGTGGGACCATTGACCGTCAGCCCGCCCGCGCGCGTGATGTCCGAACTGATCGTGGTCGTCCCCGTCGTCATGCTGTTGGTGATCGTTCCCAACCCGTTCAACGTCCCCCCCGAAACCGTGTAATTGCCGGCGGTCCCCGTGTTGAACGTCAATGCCCCGACATTGACCGTCCCCGACACCGTCACCGTGCCGGCGGTGCCGCCATTGCCGAAGACCGCCGTGTCAGCAACAAGGTTCGGCCAAGCCACATCCGCCGCGCCGTTATTCCAGTTGGCGGTGGCGGTGTCCCAAGTGCCCGAGCCATCGGTGCTGCCGTTGGCAAAAGTGGCATCGCTGTCCCAAGTCAGCGTCGCTGCCTTTGCCTTGGGTGCAAACACCCCCAGCCCCATCATCATCACCGCTGCCAACAGCACGCCGGTGGACATGCGCTGCGGTTGGCGGCTGTGCTGGCAGGCAAGAGCGGGACGGGCGGCTTGGTTTTGGCGGGGGCGGTTCTTCATGGCTTAGTTACTCAAAAACTATAAAAACTGTAAAACAACAACAAAATGATGCACTAAGATAGCACAGATGTGTTTGTTCGGTTTGTTTTGCCTAAACCATTGAGAGGCATAGGGCAAGAAAAAAAGGCAAAAACGGATCCTGCCGGGTCCGCCTTTGCCTTTTTTCTTGGGACTGTTCCGCGTTCTTACGCCATCGCTTGCGCCTTCGCGTCTTTCACCGGCAATTGCAGACGCACATGCAGATCCTTCAACTGCGAATCCTCGACCGGGCTGGGCGCTTCGGTCATCAGGTCGGCGCCGTTTTGGGTCTTGGGGAAGGGGATCACATCGCGGATGTTGCTGGTGCCCACCAGATGCATCACCACGCGGTCCAGGCCAAAGGCCATGCCGCCGTGCGGGGGCGCCCCGAACGAGAGGGCTTCGAGCAGGAAGCCGAATTTCTGCTGGGCTTCTTCGGCGGTGATGCCGAGCAACTTGAAGATCTTGCCCTGCACATCGGAGCGGTGGATACGGATCGAGCCGCCGCCGAGTTCCGAGCCGTTGAGCACCAGATCGTAGGCATTGCTCTTGATGGATTCGATCTCTGCGTGGTCGGTGGAATCCAGCTTGTGCAGGTCTTCCGGCTTGGGGCTGGTGAAGGGGTGGTGGGTGGCGTAGAAACGCTTGGTTTCCACATCCCATTCAAAGGCGGGGAAGTCGGTGACCCAGATCCATTTCCATTGACCTTCGGGGATCAGGTTCATTTGCGCCGCGATGCGGCAGCGCAATTCGCCCAGCACTTTGTGGACGATGGTTTTGCGGGCATCCACACCGAACAGAATCAAATCGCCGTCAGTTGCGCCCAAGCGGGCGATGAGTTCGGTTTGAATCACTTCGATGAACTTGGAAATACCGCTGGCCAGCTTGCCGCCTTCGACCTTGGCCAAGGGCAGGCCGCCGGCGCCGAATTGCTTGGCGGTTTCGGTCAGCGCATCGGTGTCTTTGCGCGAGAGTTTCACGCCGCCCTGCGGGATGCAGATGGCTTTGATCACGCCGCCGGCTTCTAAGGTGCTTTTGAACACCTTGAATTCGGTCTTGGCGCCAAGGTCGGAGACATCGAACAACTTGATGCCGAAGCGCAAGTCGGGGCGGTCGGAGCCGTAGTTGTTCATCGCATCTTCATAGGTCATGCGCGCGATCGGCGGCACATCCACGCCCAGGATTTCCTTCCAGGTCTTGCGGATGATGCCTTCGTTGACGGCCATCACATCCTCCTGCGTCACGAAGGACATTTCCATGTCGACCTGAGTGAACTCCGCCTGGCGGTCGGCGCGCGGATCCTCGTCGCGGAAGCAGCGGGCGATCTGGAAGTATTTGTCCAAGCCGCCGACCATGCAGATCTGCTTGAACAGCTGGGGCGATTGCGGCAGGGCGTAGAACGAGCCGGCCTGCAGGCGCGAAGGCACCAAAAAGTCGCGCGCACCTTCGGGGGTGGAGCGGCACAGGAAGGGCGTTTCGACTTCGTAAAAACCTTCGGCGTCGTAATGATCGCGCATCAGCTTGGCGACTTTGTGGCGCACCTGGATATTGTTTTGCAACTTGCTGCCGCGCATTTCCAAATAGCGGTAGCGCAGGCGGGTTTCTTCGCCGACCTTGTGGGCGTTGTCGGGGGTGAAGGGCGGGGTTTGGGCATCGGACAACACTTCGGCGCCGTCGGCCTTGAGTTCGATGGTGCCGGTGGGGTACTTCTTGTTGATGCCGCCTTCGCGCTTGATGCAGGTGCCGCTCACGCGCACCACATCTTCGAGGCGCATCTTGCCGGCCAACTCGTGGGGGGCGCCGACTTCGGGGTGGAACACCACTTGGGTCACGCCGTCGCGGTCGCGCAGGTCGATGAAGCGCACGCCGCCGTGGTCGCGGTAGGAATCCACCCAGCCGGAAAGGGTGACGGTTTGGCCGATGTTTGATTCGCGGAGTTGGCCGCAGGTGTGGGTGCGATAAGACATGGGAAAGGCGGGGGAATCTTGGGAAAAGGGAAAGGGCGGGGATTATAGCCGGCCGGGGATGGAGCCTTGGCCGCGCTTTTAAGGCGACAAAACCGGTTTTGAGGGCTCAAAGGGAAAGGGATTGGGCGGGCTTGACTTGGGGTGGGGATGGGGGCCATGTTATGCGCACGCCATCACCACTTGCGCCATCCCCCGCTCCAAAACCCCCAACGCATACCCCCCCTCCAACACCACCCCCAACCGCCCCTGCGCCCGCTTCTGCGCCAGCAAGCGTAACTCCCGCATCGCCGCCACCAAATCCCCATCCTCGAGCGCAAAGAATCCGAACGGATCTTCGCGGTGGCCGTCGAATCCCAGACTCACCAGCACCATATCCGGCGCAAATTCATCCGCTTCGGCCAAGCCCTGTTTCAGCGTCGAAAGCCAACTTGCGCCTGCGGTTCCGTGTGGCAAAGGGAAGTTGCGGATGACGCACGGCCCGTCCGCGTTTTCATGCGCAAAGCCGCTGCCTGGATAAAGCGCCAACGGATCGGCGTGCAAACTCATGAAGAAGGTGTTGGGCAGGCTGCGCAAACACGCCTGCGTGCCGTTGCCATGGTGCAGGTCAATATCCACCACTGCCACGCGCGCTTGCGGCTGGCTTTGGCGCAAGCGGTGAATGGCCAGCGCCGCATGATTGAGAAAGCAGAAGCCCTCCGCCTTGGCCGGCCCCGCATGGTGGCCGGGCGGACGGGTCAGGGCCAAGCCCGCGCCGCCGCAGGCCAGGGTGTCGCCAAGCGCAAGTGCCAGGCCGGCGGCGGCCAAAATGGCCTCCAGGCTGCCGTCTGCCAACGGGCAGTCCGGCGACATGAACTGCGGGCGGTTGGCCAACAGCGCCGATTCCAGCGCGTGCAGGTAGCCGGCGTCGTGCACGCCGGCCAAGTCGCGCCAGTGCGCGGGCGCGGGCTGGGCAATGGCGACACCTGCGCCTTGGGGAAGCGCCAGCAGGCCGCGCAGGCAGGCGTCGAGGCGCGCGGGAACTTCGGGCGAGCCGGCGCGCGGGTCGTGCAGGGCGCAAGCGGCGCCGGCCAGCAATTGAAAGGCGTCCGTTCGCGCGGGGAAGCGGGCGGAGAGGTCGTTTAGCAATTGGCGGGTGGATGCACTCATGCTTTGTCTTCCAACTCCAGCACACCCTCAAATTCCGAGAAATCATCCGGCACACGGGTGAAAACGAAGCCGAGTTTGGTCAGCACATGGCGCATGGCGTGGTTGTCGGCGTGCACCATCGCCTGCAGGCGTTTGATGCCGCGCTGTTTGGCGATGCCGATCAGGCGCTGCGCCAGCAGGGTGCCGATGCCTTTGCCGCGCATGGCCTCGCCGACGACGAAGGCCACCTCGGCGCCGTCGCCTTCGCGGAAGAAGCGGCCGACGCCGTGGATGGTTTCGCGCGGGCCCTGGCGGGCGAACAGGCCGAAGGCCAGGTCTGCCGTCTGGTCCACACCCACCAATTTGTAGGCCTGCTCGGTGGAAAGTTGCTTGGGCACCTGGCGATAGCGCTGGCGCAGGGTTTCGTCGGTGTGGCTGTAGAAGAATTCCTGCAGGCGGCGCTGGTCGGAGGGATGCAGTGGGCGCAGGAACATCGGTTCGCCGGCCACCGTCACGCGGCTGATTTCGCAGGCGCCTGCGCCGGAGAGTTCCGGCACTTCCTTGGCCGGCGCGGCGAAGGCGGGGATCCATTTGCGCCCGACTGCTTCGCTTTGCAGTTGGTCGCGGAATTTCGGGTGGGCCACCTGGATCATCTCCAGCGCGCGCTCGCGGATCGAGCGGCCGCGCAGGGTGGCGATGCCGTATTCGGTCACGACATAGTGCACATCGCCGCGGCTGGTGACCACGCCCGAGCCTTGGCTGAGGCTGGAGACGATGCGCGAAAGGGTGCCGCCCTTGGCGGTGGATTCCAGCGCGATGACGGGCCGTCCGCCCGGGCTCAGGCCGGCGCCGCGGATGAAGTCCACCTGGCCGCCGATGCCGGAATAAAAGCGGGGGCCGATGGCGTCGGCCACCACCTGGCCGGTCAGGTCCACCTCCAGCGCGCCGTTGATGGAGATCTGGTTGGCGTTCCTGGCGATGTTCATCGGCGCATTGGTGTATTCGGCCGGGCGCATTTCGATGTGCGGGTTCTCGTGCACGAAGTCGTAGAGTTTTTTCGTTCCCATGACGAAGGCGGTGACGGAGGTGCCGCGGTTGAGACTTTTTTTGGCGTTGGTGACATTGCCGTTTTGGATCAGGTCCATCAGGCCGTCGCCCAGCACTTCGGTGTGGATGCCAAGGTCGTTCCTGTCCTTCAAATTGCGCATCACCGCGTCGGGGATGCGCCCGATGCCGGCCTGCAGGCAGCAGCCGTCGTCGACCAAAAGGGCGCAGTATTTGCCGATCTGCGCGGCGGCCGCGTCGCCGCCGCCGCGGCAGACATGTTCCAGGATGGGGGCGGGGGCCTCGATGAAGGCGTCGATGTCGTCCACATGCACGAAGCATTCGCCGCTGGTGCGCGGCAAAAGCGGGTTGACTTGCGCCAGGACGAAACGGGCCGAACGCACCGCGGCCAGGCCCACATCCACCGACACGCCCAGCGAGCAGTAGCCGTGCTTGTCGGGCGGGGTCACCATGACAAAAGCGGTGTCGATCGGCACCGTGCGGTCGGTGAACAGGCGCGGGATTTCGGAGAGGAAGCAGGGGGTGTAATCCGCTTCGCCGCGGCCGACCGCCTCGCGGCTGCCGGCCCCCAGGAAAAACGAATTGAGGCGCAAATGCGGCGCATACTTGGGGTCGCTCCACGGCGCACCGCCCAGGGTCATGATGTGGACCACCTCCAAATCGTTGAATTGGTGGACCTGCTCAAGGAATTGCCCGATCAAAGCGTGCGGGCAGGCCCCATGGGAGCCGAAATACAGGCGGTAGCCGCTGCGGATGTATTTGGGCCAGTCGGTGGGTCGGAGGGGTTGCATCCCGCCATCATACTTGGCTGCCTTCACTTGATCGGCACTTCTTGCCGCTGCCATTCCTTGCCTTGCGGCAATGCGGTGTCAAAGGTTTTATCCGGCAATTCGGGGTTGAATGCCGGCTTGGACAGCAAAATTTCGGTGCTGTCCTTGCCGTGGGTGCTGGTGGCGCCGATGGGCTCCAAGGTTTTTTTGTCGAACACCAGTTCCATGCGGTCCACCTCCATTTTCACGCCTTTTTTGGGCGTCAAAATCAGGCGCACGGTTTCGCGCTTGTCCTCTGCCGGGGCCTCTTTGCCCAAAGCAACATGGAAGCGGGCCATGACGGCGGCTTTTTCAAACGACAAAGGGATGGGCCAGGGGCCGCTGCCGATGGCGAGCAAATCGCGCGGGTCGTCCTTGGCGCGCAACTGGCGGCGGGTGGCGCTGTGGTCTTTGAGGTTGGTTTCCAGCATCCAATAACCGTCGAAGATGTAGCGAATGTCCACCGTATCGAGTTTTCCATCGATCTCGACGCCGTCGAAGTCAATGCGGGTGCGGGCGGGGCGGGGCATCACGCTGTCCACCTCCTCGGGATTTTGCGGCCCGGCATAGCGGAACAGCCCGTAGCGCACCTGGGTGTCGGCCAGCAGGTCCGCATCCTGCTGCTGGGTCAGGCGCACCCGGCTGGACAGCGTGCGGATGGTTTTGGCCTTGGCCTCGATGCGGTCGAGCAGCGCGTCAAGTTCGGGCGCAAGCACCTGCGGGGCTTCCGGTTTTTCGGGCGTTTCAACCGTTTCCACCTTGGTGACCGCGATGGAGGCGGGCGGCGCCAAGTCCTGGCCCAGCACCGGCGGTGCCGGCAGAAGCGGCAGGGCGAGCAAGGCCAGCAGGCAGGGGGCAAAACGGGGGGTGGCGCGGCGCATGGTGTGTTTCACATTCCCAATTCTTCCAGCATGGTGGGCTGGTTGAGCGCCATGATGCGGATGTTGCGGAACCAGACATCGGTGTCGCCATGGTCCTGCAGGCCGATGTAGCCGAATTTGAACTTGCCGAAATTGGGGAAGGTTTCCGGCTCCTTGCCGAACTTGCTTTTGGCCAGGCGGGTCTTGAAATCGTCGCTGCCCATGTCGCAGGACACCACGCGCAGGCCGTTGAGCCAGTGTTCGATGTGGCCGCCGCGGGTGACGGCGATGCGCAGCTGGTTCCACTGGCCGGCCGGCCGGATGGCCTCCGGCCGGGTGGGATACAGGGCGTAAAGGGAGCCGGCGTGGTGGAGCATGTTCATCTTTTCGCCCACATGCCCTTCGCGGTCGTCGCGCCAGGCCGGGTCGAGGATCTGGCATTCAAAGCCGGTCTGCCAGATTTCGTCGCCACGCTTTTCGGCTGCGCGGTACAGGATGCCGCTGTTGGTCTTGGGGCCGGTCTTGTATTCCAACTCCAGCACGAAGTCGCCGTATTGCGCCTTGGTGATCAGGTCGCCGCAACCGGCGTCGGGTTTGATGTGCAGGGCGTCACCTTCGATGGCCCAGCCTTTTTTGGGCATGCCGGGCTTGCAGTAGCCGCGCCAAGCGTCGGTATTGGTGCCATCGAACAGGGTTACCCATTCGCCGGGGGTGGGGGTTTTGGCCGGGGCCGGCAGCGGCGGCGCCGCTGCACAGCCGGCCAGCCAGGCGATGATCACCGCCAAGGCCGTCAGCCAAGAGAGCAGGCGCAGGGCGCGCAACACGGTGGGGCAAGTGGCGGAGGAAGCGCTTGGGCGGGTGTCGGCGGGGGAGCAGCAGGTCATGGACGGCGCGGGAAAAAGGTGTTCAGTGGGTGGTGGCGATGCAGGCCAAGTCCGCAGCGGTGGCCGCTATCGGGCCAAGGCCCGATAGACGCACGCCGTCGGGGGCGTATTTCACTTTTCCTGCAACAATCGTGCCAACCACATTGCCCTGCAATTCCCAGCCATGAAAGGGGCAGTTGCGGCTTTTGCTGGCAAAGGCGTGGATGTCCACCTGCCAGGTTTGATTGGGGTCGATCACCGTCACATCGGCGTCGGCGCCCACGCCCAGATGGCCTTTGGTCGCTTCCAAGCCCACCAATTTGGCGCCATTCCAGGTCAGCATGGCGATCAAACGGGGCCAATCCACCACCCCGGTCCACAGCAGCGCCTTCATGTACAGGGCCAGTGCCGGCTCCAGACCGATGATGCCGAAGGGGGCTTGGGCGAAGGATTGCGCCTTTTCCTCCGCCGTGTGCGGCGCGTGGTCGGTGGCCAGCACCTGGATGGTGCCGTCGCGCACGCCTTCGACCAGGGCCGCCACATCGGTGGCGGTGCGCAGGGGCGGGTTCATCTTGTAGTTGGTGTCATAGTTGGCGCAGCCAGCATCGGTCAGCAGCAGGTGATGGGGGCTGACTTCGCCGCTGATGCGGCACTCGGCGGGATTGAGGCCAAGGCCGGGGGCGTCTTTGGCGTATTGCGCCCGCGCTTGGCGCAAAAGTTCAATGCCGCCGGCGGTGGTCATGTGCTGGGCGTGGTAGCGGCAGGCGTAGTTGAGGTTGCGCGAGAGCATGATGTCGCGGGCAATCATCAGGTCTTCGGCGATGTTGGGCCAGCCCTTGAGGCCGAGTTTGGCCGATAGCGCGCCGGCGTTCATGGCGCCGCCGCCCAGCGAATGGTCCTCGCAATGCTGCATATAGACCTTGCCGGTCATGGCGCAATAGCGCAGGGCCTGGTCCATCACGCCGGCGGAGGCGATGCCGGTGCCGTCGTCGGAAAAGCCGACCGCGCCGGCGGCGGCCATCATGCCCATTTCGGAGAGTTCCTTGCCGTCGCGCCCTTTGGTGGCGGCGCCGATGGGATAGACGTTGGCCATGCCGGCCTTGCGCGCCTGTTTGAAGACGAACTCCACTTGCGCCTGCGTGTCCAGGGCCGGCCGGGTGTTGGGCATGCAGCAGACGGTGGTGAAGCCGCCGGCCACCGCGCTGGCGGCGCCCGTCGCGATGGTTTCTTTGGCTTCCTGCCCCGGTTCGCGCAGGTGCACATGGGTGTCGATCAGGCCCGGGGCCACGATGCAGCCGGCGGCGTTGAAACTGGCGCCCTTGGGGCTGGAAACCTTGCCGATGAAGGCGACTTTGCCGTTTTCAAGGACGATGTCGGTGACGGCGTCGATGCCGTGCGCCGGGTCGATCAGGCGGCCGTTTTGAATGGTGAGGGAGGAGGTGGGCATAGGGGGTGGAGGATAGCACAGGGGACGCGGTGCATCCCGGGCCGTCCGTCTCACCTGCCCGCCGAAATCACCGGCAGCACCACCGGCAGGCAGCCCGGGCCGATCGGTTCGAACGACTTGTAGGCCAGCACGAATTCCTGGTGCAGCAACTCCTCGGACTTGCTTTGTTTGCCGGCGGCCACCGCCACCGTGAGATCGCGGATCTCCCGGCCTATTTCCGGCAAAGTCGCGCTTCCTTCCAGGATGCGGCCGGCGTTGACGTCCATGTCGCCTTCCATGCGGGCGAAAGTTTCCGGGTTGCCCGTCACTTTGATGACCGGCGAAATCGCCGACCCCACCACCGAGCCGCGGCCGGAGGCGAACAGGATCACGTGCGAGCCGCAGGCGATCAGTTCGCCGATTTCCGCCGTGTCGTTGATGTTGGGGAAGCCGAAGCGCACCTCGCCGTCGGGCACCACATCCAACAGGTACAGGCCGCCGGTGGGCGGCATGTCGGCCGGCTTGAGATAGCCGTGGATGGGGCCGGTGCCGCTCTTGGCGTAGGCGCCCAGCGATTTTTCCTCAATGGTGGTCAAACCACCTTCGGCATTGCCGGGCGCAAATGAGCCGTGGCCCATGATGCCGTAATACTTGGCGGCCTTGTCCACCGACTCGCGCAGGATCACGGCCAATTCCGGCGTGGCGGCGCGCGCGGCCATCACCTGTTCGCAGCCAATCAACTCGCCGGTTTCTTCAAAAATGCAGGCTGCACCATCGGCCACCATCAGGTCAAAGGCGTAGCCGATGCCCGGATTGGCCGCGATGCCGCTGGTGGCATCCGAGCCGCCGCAGACGGTGCCGACAATCAACTCGTTCGCATGCATCGGCGCGCGCGGGCACCGGTCCGCGATGGCGCGCATGGCCTTGACTTTTTCAACGCCGAGGGCGATGGTCTTCTTGGTGCCGCCCTCCTGCTGGATCACCAGCACCTCGGCCGGGCGGCCGCTCTCTTGCACTTCCTTCACCAGATTTTTGCGGTCGAAACTCTCGCAGCCCAGCGAGACGAACAGCGCGCCGCCCACGTTGGGATGGGTGCACAGCGTCTTCATCATGCGGTAGGCGTAGGCATTGGGGTAGCAGCCCGAGAAGCCGATCAGGTGGACTTCCTGGTCGCGGAAGCGCCAGGCGATCTCGCGCGCCACATGGTGGCCGCACTCGACCAGATAGGCGACCACGATGACGTTGCGGATGCCCTTGCGGCCGTCGGGGCGGAGGAAGGCGTCGGAGCGGATGAGCATGGGAATTGGGGGGAGGGTCGGCTTTAGCCGGCCAGTTGCGCGCTGGAAGGCTGAAACCCGAAGGTGGATTGAGAAAGATGATCGTTCACGGTTGTTTCGCCGGGCTTTAGCGGACACACGGTTCTTGGCCGGCTAAAGCCGACCCTCCCTCAATGCCCGCTGCCTTGTTCGCGCGTCCAGGTGGGGATGTAATCGCTCTTCATGTTGTGCAGGTGCACCACTTCGCCAAGCGCGATGTCGCAGGTGGCCGAACCGACCGGCATGGTGTATTTGATGATCTTTTCGCCGGCCTTGATGGCGTGCGCCGCCACCTTGAAGCCCAGGGGCAGCGGCTCTTTCAGGAGAACTTGCGCTTCCCCCACCGTCAGCGTCTCGCCAGCCGGCAGCGAGCGGGCGCAAATGAGGATGTTGTCGCCGAGGTGGAGCTGCAGGAGGCGGGGGTCGGGGGTGGGCATGGGGGTTTCGGTTAAAGTTGTATACATCTTAGCGAAGGGCCTGCTAGAATTCAAACCGACATGCCTCCCCCCCCTGACATCACCGCCGAACTTGAACGTGAACTCCTGCTGGGCCGTTTCGCCCCCGGCGACAAGTTCCCCACCGAACACGCCCTGTGCGAGCGCTTTGGGTGCAGCCGCACACCCGTGCGCGAGGCGCTCAAAAAACTGGAGGCCGCCGGCCTTCTGATTGCGCGCCACGGCAGCGGGACCTACGTCGCCGACCGCAGCCATGAACGCGTGGCCGCCGCCATCCGCCGCTTCGGCGCCACCGGGCACGGCGAGGAAGCCATGCTGGAACTGATGGAAACCCGCCGCATCCTGGAAACCGGCGCCGTATGGGCCGCGGCCGAGGCCGCCGCCAAGGATCCGTCCCGCGCGGCGCCCATCGCGGAGGCCTTGGCCAAAATGGACGCCCTGATCGCCAAAAAAGCCTCCCTGCGGGCCTTTGCCGAAGCGGATGTCGTCTTCCACCAATCGCTGGCCCTTGGCACCGGCAACCCGCTGTCCATCGCCATCCACCAGGCCATCCTGCCGGCCCTGCGTGACTACATCGTCGGCAGCTACGACGACCCGGCGCAATTCACCATCTCCCAGCGCGACCACCGCGCCGTTTACCGCGCCATCACGGCCGGTGATCCGGCCGCCGCCGTGCGTGCGCTGCATGCCCACCTGCAGCGTTCGATCACCCTGGCCCTGAAACGCATCGCGAAAAAAACGCCCT
>CAZKVP010000017.1:0-42476 GCA_964556215.1 uncultured Phycisphaeraceae bacterium | reverse complement strand
GCTGGGAGGTGGAGATCGCTTCCGCCGACGCCCCCTGGACCGCGCCCATCACTTCGTCGCTGACTTGCGCCGACACCCGCAACATCCAGTTCTGGACCGGCTGGGGTTCGCCCGACCTCACCGGCGCCAGCAACCTGTCGCCGGAACTCATGGAGCAGATCGCCGCCGGCAAGGCCGCGGTCAGCTCGGCCTGGAGCGATCCGTTGGTGCCTTGCGCCTTCGTCAACCGTTCATGGCATTACGGCAACATCGCCCGGGGCATCCCCGTCGGCGACGACTTCGTCGCACTGCCCTTGGTCACGCTGATTTCCCCGAAGGACGACGCCGGCCTCTCGCTGGTGCTCTCGCCCCAGGACACCATGCTTCGCATGGACCTATTCGTCACCGCTTCCGGCGGCATCCGCTACACGCGCACCCAGCACCGTCTGGGCGGCGGCAAGCCGGTGGTCTTCCACATGGACCTGGTCCCTCACGAAGCCGATTGGCGCGGCGGTTTGCGCTTCATGACCGAGCGCTACCCTCAATTCTTCAACGCCCCCAATCCGCGCGCGCACCAGCTCGCCGCCTGCGGCGCCTACTCCACCGGCGAGGAAAAACTCGATGTCGCCAAGTTCAAGCGCATGGCGTTCGGCTTCAACTGGAAACTTTCCGACGACTTCCCCTACATGGGCATGTTCATCCCGCCGGTCAAGGACATGGACGAAGTCTGGACGCGTTCGGGCGCCGAAAGGTCCGCCGCCTATGTCGGCCCCACGACCTCCTGCCGCCGCATGAACGACTATGCGAAGTGGATGAAGGACAACGGCTTCTCCGTCCTGTCCTATTTCAACGTCACCGAGTTCGGCAAGGACATGAACATCCAGGGCACGGTCAAGGTCCTGCGCAAGCCCGTGCGCACGGCGGAAGATCCGCTGCTTTGGCAGGATCCGGCCGGCTTCCTGCAATACACCATGCCCGAAGCGGTGGTGGATCCCAAAATCGGCACCTGCTACGCCGCCCATGTGATGGATCCGGGTGAGGGGAAATACCAGGCCTTCCTGCTCGAACAGGCCAAGCGCAACTGCGACCTGCTGCCCGCCACCGACGGCATTTGCATCGACCGCGCCGACTGGCTGCGTATCTCCAACCGCCACGCCGACGACGGCGTCAGCTGGATCGACGGCAAGCCGGCGCGCAGCCTGTTCCGTTCGTGGATCGACCTGATGGGCAAAATGGGCCCGCTGATGCACCAGCGCGACAAGATCATCTTCGCCAACCTGATGACCGCACGCCTGGAACTGTCGGAGCACCTCGACGGCATCTACACCGAATACGGCCAAAGTGGCAACTCCCTCAACACCACGGCGCTCTTGTGCTTGAAGAAGCCGGCCATCTGCTGGACCCAAGGCGAGACCCCGAGCCAGCCGAACCCGGACGCCTTCATGCAGCGCCACCTGTACATGGGCTGCTTCCCCACCGCGCCGTATCCGCGCAACAACCACTGCATCAACCCATCGCCCAAGGCCGACCGCCTGTACGAAGACTACGGCAAGCTGCTCGACGCCCAGCGCGGCAAGAAGTGGGTGCTGGCGCCGCATTGCGTCGAAACGCCAACCCTGGGCGTGAAGGTAAATCTGTTCGAGGTGCCCGGCGGCTACGCGCTGCCCGTCACCTTCGGCGGAAAAATGACCGAAGCCGTCGTGCGCGTGAAGAACATCCTTGGCTTGGAATCGCTCAAGGCCGAAGCCCTGCACCCCGGCGCGGACAAGCCGGCGACCGTCAAGGCGCAAATGAAGGACGGCGCGCTGGAACTGACCGTGCCTTTGGTGCGCGGTTGCGCGATGGTGAAATTGGCGCGGTAAAGAGATGGCAAAAAGGACAGGCCAGCCAACCGACCGCATGTAAAAGGAAGGACATGCGATCCGGGGGAGTCTGCGGTGGCCTGTCCTTTTGTTACTTTTATCGGGTCGCGATGTTCGTGGGCGGCGCGGCGGCGGCGGATTTCCCCAAGCAGCCGGTGAAGGCGGTGCGCATCACGGTGACGGAGGATCAGGCCAAGACTTGGCTGGCGGTGCAGGGGTTGATTTTGCGGTGAGGGGACCCACGGTGCCAATCGGCCTGAAAAAGAGTGCATCTGCCCTAAAAAGGTTGGCATTTGCGCGGATGCTTTCTACGATGTGGCGGACTTCGATTCCCCATTCGTCAGGAGCATCCATGCGGCGCCTTGTTTCCACCGGGATTTGCCTTCTCTTGTTGGCCGCTTGCGCCAGCCAGCCGCTTACGCCGCAGCAACTGGAGGCCAAGGCGCAAGTGGGGGATGCAGAGGCGGCGTTCAAATTGGGGTGCATATATTTCCATGGCATGGGAGAGCCGCAGGATTTTCCAAAGGCGGCTCAGTGGTTTGAGAGGGCGGCAGCGAAGGGGCATGCGCAGGCCGCTTATTGCTATTGGCTGATGAATCGAAACGCCATCGGGGTGCCTTATGACACAGACAAAGTTGCCAAGTTGGAACTTGCCGCCGCAGCACTGCTTGAAAAAGCGGCCAATGGTGGTGATGCCAAAGCGATGTTGACATGGGTTCAGTTACGCACGAACAGTGATGGCACGCCTCTTACGGATGCGCAGCGCTTCGTGCTTTTGAAGCGCGCGGCGGAGGCCGGCGATGTGGAGGCCATGTGCCAACTGGGCGAGCGTGGATACCTGTGGGGGGAAGGGGTGCCGCGTGATTCCCAAAAAGGGTTGGCTTGGATCAGGAAGGCGGCTGACAAGGGCTGCGCCCATGCGATGTTCAAACTTGGATATATCTATGAAAGGGGCTTTGGGAAGCCAGACGACTATGCGAATGCAGATGAATGGCTTTCCGGTGTCGCTGAGAGATGGCCTGAAAAAGATATGACTCAAGCCATCCAGTGGTACGAGCGGGGTGCCACGCTCGGCGATTTTCACTGCATGGCATGGATGGGAAACCTCTATCTGCGCGGAACAGAGGTGCCGCAGGATATTCCCAAGGCGCTGGCATGGTATGAGCAAGCCGCGGCCATTGAGGAGCGTGGCAATTGCCTTGGATATGTCGGCAGCATTTGCCTTGCCACGGCTTATTTCAAAGGGGAGTATGTGCCGCGCGACTATGCCAAGGCGGCATTCTGGGGTGAAAGATGGTTGTGGTCTGGAAATTCAGGAACGGGATACGCTTCCCTACTCTTGGGGAAGGGGTATGCCAGTGGGCAAGGCGTCCCTCAAAACAACCTGAAGGCATACATCTATCTCAGCCTGCCTTTGGACTGGAGCAGCGAGAAGATGGATCCTGAGCGCAAGCAGTTGCTCGCCGAAGTTTGCAAACGGCTTTCCGCCGAGGAAGTCAAGCAGGGCGATGCGCAAGTTGCGGCGCTGAAACTTAAGAAGACCTATCGGTGGAATGCCGGAGGCTTTCCTCTGCCGTAGGTAACTAGTCCAGCCATCTCGTCGTCATTCATCCCATTCACCAACGCCCCATGAAGAACAGCCTTTCATTCCGTCTTTTCTTGCTGCCCTTCGCCTTGGTATTGACAGCCACTTCTTTGGCTGAAGACGCTGCCAAATCCGCATCTCCCTTCTGGTCCGAGGATGTCACCGCCTCCATCCGGCAAGCCTCTGGCGCGCACAAAGACCTGCTGCTCTATTTCACCACCGACCATTGCGGTTGCTGCCGCGTGCTGGAGAAAGTTGCGCTTGAGACGCCTTCTTTCCAATCCACCGCGCCGCAGCACTTTGTTCCCGTCAAGTTTGAGGTTCTCTATGACAACGCGCCACAACAAAGCGCAACTGTCAAAAAACAGGTGGATGAATGGGCGAAAAAATGCGACGTGCAGGGTTACCCCACGATTCTGCTGGCCGACCCGAGTGGTCGTCCCTATGCCAAAGCCAGTTGGACTGCGATCAGTCCTGAAGCTTACTTCAAGCTTTTGGTCAAACTTCAAAGCCGCCGCGTTCACCGTGACGAGCATCTGGCCGATGCCGCCAAAGCCACCGGAGAGGCGAAGGCGCAAGCTCTGGATGCCGCATTGCTCGCCCTGCAAGGCGAGGACTCCTGGGAGCGCGACGACTATGACGCTTTCATTGTGCGCCATTACCGCCCGGAAGTGGATGAAATCATCAAACTGGGTTCGCCTGCCCTGAAAGCGCGCTACACCCGGCTGCTCAATGCGCCCGCATCTACCAAGTTGCTTCAGGAAAAACTCCCGGAAATCCTGAAGAAAGCCAAGGAAGCGCCGAAAGAGGCGGTCTTAAATTTGGAAGCGTTGGCCGGCAATGATCTGCTCATCCACGATGACCGCCAGAAAATCCTATTCACCGCCTGCCGCATCTGTCAGTTTGAAATCAAGGACATGATCCGCGCCAAGAAACTCTTTGACGCGGCGGTGGCGTTGGATCCGGAGTCCGACACGGGCAGGAAGTTGAGAAAGGTCAGAGCGCAAGTGTTTCGCGAAGAGACGGTGAAATAGGCTCACTTCCCCATCCCCATCCCCGCCTCCCGGGCCTGTGCCACTCCTTCCGGATTGAGTGTCCGCAGCGGGCGGCCGTCGGGGGCTTTGGCGCTGAAGGGCAGTTTTCCCATCGCCAGTTGCGCCTGCTTTTCCGAGATCAAACCCGCCCGGACGCCATCAAAATACACATCGATCCGTTTGCTGTGGCGCAACTGGCGGTGGGCGTCCCTGTCGGTGCCAAAGAAGGCGGAAATTTCCGAGCCGTGGGTGCGTTCGGTGTTCTTGCGGGCTTTTCGCGGCAAAAAGCGGTGCCGTAGTGCGGCCAACAACAGCAGTGCGGTCACGCATGCCGCGATGGCCAGCACCGGGCGGGGCATGTCCCCCCAGTGCAGGGCGACATGGGTCACCAGCACGGCACCGGCCACCCACAGGCCGGTGAGCAGGATGGGGCGCCCGTAGTTGAACCACAGCAGGTTCCAAAAATGCGGGGTTTGCACATCGTCGAAATCCGGCATCTCCTTGAAGGAGGGCGGTTCAATGATCATCGCTTCCTTCGAGAATCCGTGCGCGGAAGACGGCGCGGCATCGGGCATCGCATCATCGGCCTGTTCGGGGACGAGGTCATCCCTGGGTGCCGGGGGGTGGTCGGGCGGGGGGGGCATGTTCATGGGGCGGTCCTTGCCGGGCCGGCGGCTTTGTCGCCGGATTTGTCACTCACCAAGGTTCCGTCTTTGCGCAGGCCGCGGTCGGGGCTGTTCCACACGGCGGCCTGGCCGTGTTTTTTCAGGATTGCCTTCGGGAATGAAGAGACGGTGCAGACGGTGTTGATGGTCCAGTAATAGACCGGATACAGCACCAGATAGGCCACCACCCGGTACAGGTTGCGGTCGTGCTTGCGGTCCAGGAACAGGCCGATGGAGAACTGGATGAGGGTGGCCAGCGCCAAGAGCAGGGCGACATTGGGGCTGTAGTTGTAATTCAGGCTGCCGTCGCAGGCGTCGATGATCGCCCAGATGCCCAGCAGGAAGAAGCAGTGGCACCAGACCAGCGCGGCGGCGTATTCGCCGTACAACGGCCACATGCGGGCGTTGCGCCAGTCGAGCATTTGCCGCCAGTATTTGAGCAGCACCTCGTTGCCGCCCTGGGCCCAGCGGAAGCGCTGGCCAAACACGCCCTTGATGGTTTCGGGCATCAGGATCCAGCACACGGCGTCGGGTTCGTAGGGCAGGTTCCAGCCGAGCAGCTGGATCTTCCAACTCACATCAATGTCTTCGGTGATCATGTCGTTGGACCAGAAGCCGGCCTCCAAAAGCGCGCGCTTCCTGAACAAGGTGACCACGCCGGAGGCGCAATAAACCACGCCCAGCAACCGCTGGGTGCGCTTGATCATGCCGATGATGGAGGCGAATTCGCCGACCTGCACCTTGGCGGTGATGTTGGTGCGGTTCCTGATCTTGGGGTTGCCGGTGACGGCGCCCACATCAATGTCGTGCTGCATGTGCCAGAGCAGGTGGCGGATGCAGTTGGGTTCCAGCACGGCATCGGCATCAATGCCCATGACGAATTCGTGGCGGGCCACCATCGCGCCCATGGTGCAGCCGGCGCCCTTGCCCTGGTTGGTGGTCAGGTTGACGATGCGGATGGGCGACTCGGCATGTTTTTCCTGGAGGGCGGTCATGATGGCCAGGGTGTCATCGCGGCTGCAGTCGTTGACCAGGATGATTTCAAAGGTGCCCAGGTTGAGTTTGAGCAGGCCCTCCACCGTCTCGGTGATGGTTTCACTCTCGTTGTGGCAGGGCACGATGATGGAAACCGGGGGGATCTTGTCCTGGGGAGACAACTCCCGTGATTTGGCGTCGGCCGTGTCCAGGCGCAGGATGTCCTGCAAAATCAATTCCTGGATGCCGTCGAGACGGCGGAACAGTTCAAACAGCAGGCTGCCGGCCACCCACAGCAGGGACATGGTGAGGGGATAGCCGTAGACGAAACCGGAGAGGAGATCGAAGGCGGTTTGCAGCATAAAGTGTGTGGGGATCCGTCAGGGCTTCTGAATCCGGATGGGTGGCATCATAAGCCAATGGGGATCGGCCGGTGGCCGGTCAACGAAGGATTTGGTGGTGTTGAAGCGGTTGGCGGTGGTGCTGATCCAATGCAGGGCGCCGGCTGCCGCGGTGCGGCACAGGACGGGTTCGTCATGGCACCAAAAGACCAGATTCTCAGGATCAGAGCCGATTTTTTGGCCGGCGGCCAGGCCGTTGCAGACGAACATGTCGGCATTGGCCGGCCCCCCGGCGCGCACCAGCACGCGGCCTTCGGTGCGCATGCCCTGCGCTTGGGCCACCTCCTCGGGCGTGGCGGGGAAATCGAGGAAAATGTTTTCGCCCACCGGCAGTTTGAGGATGGCGTCCAAATGCGGCCGGTCACGCGCGCAAAGGCGCAGGATGACGGACATGTCGCGCACTTCGATGGCGCGGGCGATGTGGCTGAGCCAATCGCGGGCTCCCTTCCGGCCGGCTCCGGCCTTGGTTGGGGCCGGGGGATAGCCGGTGGGATAGCAGGGGCCCAACGCCTTGGAGGACACGTCCAGCATCACATACGAGGGGTGTTTGCGGCTTAGTTCGGCCACGGCGGCATCGAGATTTTGCGCGGTGACGGCATCATTTTTGGCGATCAGTCCGTCAAGGGGGAGGTAATCCCCGCGCATGGGCGGCACATGGTGCGCATGGGTGGCGATTTCAGCCGCCAAGTCACTTTGCCGCATGGAATGGAACATCAAAAGGCGGGGCAGATTGGGGTAGTCTTCGGGTTGGTAGGCGCCGTCCCCCAAGTCCATCAGTGTTTCCAGGCCGGCGCGTCGGGCGATGGCGTCGGTTTGCGCATTGTGGGCGCCAAAAGGCCAGGCGACCCCCAGCGGAGCGCGGCCGGTGAGCGCCTGGATGCCGCGTGCATTGTCCGTGAGGTCCCGTTCCAGGCGGGCAGCGTAGTCGGCGTCGGACTCATATCCGGCCTGATCCTTGCCGGCGGCCGGATGCCATTGGCGGGTCAGGGCTGCCGGGGAAGTGTTGCCAAAGGCGTTCATCGGCACGGCGTGGTGCAGGTCGTCGCTGTGGCAAACGATGTCAATCAGCGGGTGGCGGCTGGCTTCACGGAGTTCCTGCGCATTCATGAAGGGCGCAAATTGGCACAGGTCGCTGCCGGGCGCATCCACCCCCTTGCCGTGGCCGATCCAGCGGGTCACCACCGCCAAGACCGCCGGTGTTTGGTACAGCTCCAGGATGGGCAGCAGGTTGTGGTGGTGGGTTTGGTAGCCGTCGTCGAAAGTCAGCAGCACGCTTTTGGCCGGCAGCGCAGGCCCGCCTTTGCGCGCGGCAATCAGGTCGGCCAGGCGGATGAAATGAAAACCCCTGGCCCGCAGCAATTCCAAGTGTGAGATGAATGTTTCCACATCCACGGCATATTCGTCGCCGCGCGGCGCTTGATCGGGGATGTCGTGGTAGCACAGGATCAGCACTTCGCCCGGTTGCCAAGGTTGGACGGCGTTTGCGGCGGGGAGGGGCGCGGCAGGGGCGGTGCGGGGTTGGCCGGGGGCGTCTTCCTTTGCAAAACGGCCGGCCAAGGCGGCAAACTCCGGACTGTCCGGAATCGCCAGCCGCCAGCGCGCCAACTCCGCGCGCGCCGCCTGTTTTTCCGCGGCATTGCCGGCGTCGCTTTGGGCGGCCAGCCGCCCGGCCAGCGTACGCGGGTCGGGGGCGGTCTGCTCCGCCTCCAGCCGGCGGTAAAAAGCCAGCGCCTGGCGCGGGCGGCCGCGCAAATGCTCCAAGGTCGCCCGCAAAAAAACCACGTCCGGCGAACCGGCGAAATCCTTTTCGAGGATCTCCAGTTTTTCACCGGCTTCGCGCAACCGGTTTTCCTGCATCAGCAGGCGCACTTCCTGCAGTTGGATCCACGCGTAATTTCCGCTCCAGTCCGGGGCGCAGCCCCTGCGGGCCGGTTGCGGCGCCGGCGTGCCGTCGGCGATTTGTTTGAGCAGGGCGCGGGCTTTGGCCAGGTTGCCGTCATTGCGCCAGGCGGTGTATTCGCCGCGCAAATGGGGCAGGGTGTCGGCAAAGGGCAGGTTCGCCTTGGCCATCCGCTCCAAAATGCGGTGGTAAACCGCGATGGCTTGCGCATGGCGCCCCAGGGATTCCAAGGCGTCGGCTTTGCGCCCAAGGATGCCAAGGCTCGGTTCGCCGTATTGCTTCTCCAGCGCGTCGGCGGCCGCCAGCGTGTCGGCGAAGCGGTTGGCATCGCCAAGGTAAACCACCAGGTTGGCGCGCAGGTCATGCTCGAGCGCATCGGGCAGGTCGGGGGCGGACAGCGCGCGGCGGGTCAGGGTGACCGCCAGGTCCAGGTCGCCACGGTTGGCCACCTGGGTCGGTTTGATGGCGTAATAGCGCAGCGTCACCTGGTACAGCCACGGTTGGGGATTCTCCCGGCTTTGGCGCAACTCCGGCGGCAGGCGGGCCATCGCGGCGGCCAGGGATTGGTCGAACGGCAGGTCGGCATCCAGCCCCAGTTCGCGGTGCAGGACCGAGAGCGCGCCCATGTCCACCAGCAGGATCCAGCGCAGGTAGCGGGGGCGCAATTGGCCGGGGTTGGCGGCGATGATTTTGCCGTAGCGGGTGAGTGCGGTCGCATAGCGGTGCGACAGGTGCGCGGCCTCGGCGCGATCGATTTCCGGCAGCGTGTCCTCGAGTTTTTCGCGCAAGTCAAGCGGCAGGTCGCGGGCCGCCAGGATGTCCTTGGCGGCCTGGTTGCGCCCGGCCCCCTCGGGCAGCAGGCCGGGCTTGGCAGCCAGGTAGCGCCAGGCGACCTGGTGCAGCCATGGGCGGGGGTTGTCCTTGCCGGCGGCCAGCGCCTTGGGCAGGCGCATAGACGCCCGGTCCAGCATGGCCTCGAACGGACCGTCGGTGGCGAGTCCAAGTTCATTTTCAAGATCGGCCAGGCGCCCCATGTCCACCAGCAGGATCCAGCGCAAATAACGGGGCCGCAGCCAGGCCGGGTTTTGCGCGATGAGCCGGTCATAGCCGGCCAAGGCTTCGGGATAGAGGCGCTTCAAATGCAGCGCTTCGGCTTGGTCGAGTGCGGCCTGCGCCTTGGCGTCGGGGGGCGGCGCGGCATCCCCCGCGAAAAGGGGCTGCGCAAGGGTGGCAAAAAGCAGCAGGAAGAGGGTGTGTGGGAGGCGCGAAAACATGGGATGAGGCGGGAGTCTTGGGAGGGCACCCTGCGGCCGAAGGCGGATTATCGCAAGTTGCGCCATGGAGGGGGCGGCAGTCGCGGCCGGACGTCTACGGTTGCCTGGGCTTGATCACAAACGACAAGCCGACCGCCCCGCCCAAAAGCAGGCCCACCACCCCCAGCGACAGCCAATCAGGGAAGTGCAGGTTGCGCCAACCCGGGTCATGCAGGCCCGCTTGGCCAAGCCAATGGGCGGCATGCTCCGGCCCGGTTTGCAGGATCAGTTTGACGCCGATGAACAGCAGAATCAGCACCAGGGCCGGCTTGAGATACCGGAACATGGCGACCATCGCCGCCAGGCAAAAATACAGCGCGCGCAACCCCAGAATGGCGAAGATGTTGCTGGTGAGCACGATGAAGGGGTCATGGGTGACGCCAAACACGGCGGGGATGGAGTCAAGCGCAAAAATCAAATCGGTGAATTCCACCGCCACCAGCGTGAGCAGCAACGGGGTGGCCAGGCGCCTGCCGTTTTCCACAGTGAAGAACCTGGCGCCGTCGAAGGTTTGGGAGACCGGCAGGATGCGCCGCGCCAGCCGCACCGCCAGATTGCGGTCCGGATCATTTTCACCTTCTTTGGAAAACTGCATTTTGAGGGCGGTGAACACCAAAAACGCGCCAAAAACCACCAGCACCCAATCAAAGCGCTGCACCACTCCGGCGCCGATGCCGATCATCAGGCCGCGCAACGCCACCGCCCCGAGGATGCCCCAAAACAGGGTGCGGTGCTGATAGGCCAACGGCACCCCGAACGCGGTAAACAGTACCGAGATGATGAACACATTGTCCATCGAGAGCGATTTTTCCAGCAGGTAACCGGTGACGAATTGTTGGGCGGCGGTGGTGCCGGAAACATCCCGGGTGCCCCCGCCCAGTTGCGGCACCTTTGCGCCAAGCCCCAGCCAATGGTGGTCGTAGGCAAAGAACACCAGTACCGCGAACAGTCCGGCCAAGGCAATCCACACCAAAGTCCAGCGCAACGCCGAAGCCAGTGACTCGGCTTTGGCCTCCCGGTGGAACACCCCAAGGTCCAGCGCCAGCATGGCCGCCACCAAGGCTAGGAAGCCGCCGTAGGCGGCAAAAATGGGAAAAGCGGGCATGTGGGGAGTTTAGCGAGCCAGCCGTTGGGGCGGCCAAAGCAGGCGAATACAAAGAAAGGCAAGTAAAAGGCGTTTCTACCAAATATTGCATCTGATCATTCAAAAAGTACGAACTAAAACATGGATTATTAACAGGAGAGCATAGGCGCAATTAAATTCTTAACACTATGCTATTCAATATGTTTTAAAAATAGACTATTTTTTTGACCTCAGAGGCGGTATCATCAGGCCGTTTGCGACTGCTTCCTTTCGGGTGTTAGGACGGATCGTGGCGCAAATTGCGGTTTGACTTCACGTTGGCGCATTCATCACGTTTCACTGCCTTGTCTTCACCTCCAACCACCCATTTCATGTCCACACCCGTTGCTGAATTGGAAGAACTTTTGCGCCAGGAGAAGGACGCCGAGCAGCGCGACCGGTTGCGGGCGATCCTGATGGGCATGCAGGGTTTTGTGTCGGATGAAATCGCCGTGCGCCTCTCGCGGTCGCGGCGCTTTGTGCAGAAATGGGCGGCGATTTACCGTGCCGAAGGGATCGAGCGGGTGCGCCAACGCAAATCGCCGGGGGCCAAATCCAAGTTGAGCCAAGCGCAGGAGGCGCAGTTCGCCGCCGAAATCATGGCGGTATTGAACACCGATGGCCGCATCCGGGGCAAGCAGGTGGTGGAATTGCTCCGCAAAAAATTCGGCCAAGAGTATTCGCTGCAAGGTGCTTATGAATTGATGGGCCGGTTGGGGCTGCCCATCCGCCATCCCAAAGTTGAGCGGGCCCGCCGCGCGTCGGTCGTGGCCAAAGGCCGGAGTGGAGTTGTGCCGACGCATCTGGCGGACAACTCGGTGGAAGTGGCCAGCCATGCCTCATCCAACCTGCTTGGCGCGGTTCTTGAAGCCATGTATGCGGGTGTGTTGGTGGTGGATCCGGAGGGCAGGGTGCTGCTGTGGAACGCGCGCTTTTTGGCCATTTGGGGCATCCCCCCGGAGTCGGCGGATCGCCGTGATGATGCGCAACTGCTCAGTGGCATGCTTGAAAAACTCCACGACCCGGCGGCGTTTATGGAAGGGGTGCGGGCCTTGCATGCCATGCCGCTGCAAACTTCCAACGATGAATTGGCCTTGCGCGACGGGCGTTTTATTGAGCGTCATTCGCGGCCCTACCTGGTGGAAGGTTGCGTGGCCGGGCGGGTGTGGGTCTTCCGTGACGTGACGGCCCGGGTCAAGGCTGAATTGGCCCTGCGCACGCATGGCCAGCGCTATGCCCAGGTGAGCTCGGCGTTGACTGATTTGATGGGCCACATGGAAACGTTGGATCACCACGATCCCCACGCCATGCCGCGGGTGGTGGCCGAATGCCTGGCCCATGCCTTGGGGATGGCCCGCGCCGGGGTTTGGTTCCTTTCCGAGGAGGACACTTGTCTGCGCTGCGAAGACCTTTACGATGCCAGGGTGGATGCCTACGGCGAGCCGGCACAGTGGCTGGCCTCGCAGTGCCCGCATTATTTCGCGGCCATAGCCAGGAAGCGCGATGTGGTGGCCCACGACGCCTTGGCCCATCCCGCGACAGTGGCGATGGCGGGGACCTATCTGGAGCCGGCGGACATTTCCTCCCTGCTGGATTGCCCCATTGTCAAAGGCGGCCGCGTGGTGGGCGTGGTGCGGCTGGAGCAGACGGCCGCCGGTGGCCGCCGCTTCGCGGGTGAAGACGTTTTGATGACCGGCATGGCTGCCGGGTTGGTGGCCCGGTATCTGGGGGAAATGGACCTGCGTCAAACGGAGCATGCGCTGGCCCAAGCACGGGTGGCCGTCCGGCCGGATAATTCCATGGCGTCGCCGTGGAAGATCCATTTGCCGACCCCCATGCCATGAATTCCTTTTTTTCGTCCAAACCCATCCGGCGCGCGGCCATCATCCTTGGCACGGCGGCGTTTTACTACGGCACCGGGCGATTGGGCCATTTGCTGGCCATTTCGCCCGGCTATGTGACGGCCGTTTGGATGCCTGCGGGCATTGCCTTGGCCGCCGCGCTGCTCTGGGGCGTTTGGGCGCTGCCCGGCATTTGGCTGGGCGCTTTTTTCATTGAGTTGTACGTATCAGGATATTCCGCGCAGGCGCCGCAGATGGCGTGGGTCTCCGCGGTCATCGCGGTCGGAGCGGTGCTTCAGGCCGGTTTTGGAGCGCATTTGGCGCGGCGGTTTGCCGGCTTCCCCTCGCCGTTGATCGAGGCGCGCGACATCCTGCTGTTTCTTCTCCTAAGCGGCGGGGTGGGGTGCCTGGTCAACGCGTCCATTTCCGTGCCGCTCTTGGTGATGGCGGGAAAAATCGCACCCCAGGAGGCGAGGCTCAATTGGCTGACCTGGTGGCTTGGTGATGCCATCGGTGTGTTTGTGGCCGCGCCGCTGGTGTTCATTGTCTTTGGCCGGCCCCGCGAGGTCTGGCGTCCGCGCCTGCTGCCGGTGGGCGGGGCGTTGGCGCTGGGCATGGCGGTGGTGGTGGCACTGTTTATCGGGGCCAAGCGGCGGGAGCAGGCGAACCTCCAGGCCCGTTTCATGCGTGGCGCAAAGCTTGCCGCAATCTTTGCCCAAGGGGAATTGGCGCAGGATCCCGGGGGGCTGACGAATGACATGCGCTGGGTGGATGCCAGCGATTATGCGTGGTGGGTGGACGCAGTGGATGCCGGCGGCGTGGTCCGCAGGGTATACGCCGGTGCCGTGCCTCCGGAGGAGTTGGCGTTTCAGCCGGCCACCCATTATGCCACGGCGTTTGAAGCGGGGGGCCGTCATTGGATATTTCATACAAAGTGGCCGCGGGCGGCCTATGCCAGCCGCCAATACGAGCCCTTGTGGGAGATTCTGATCGGCGGCTTTGCACTGACCGGGATGCTTGGCGCTTTCGTTTTGGTGCTTACCGGCCGCACCCGGGCGGTGGAGGCGGAGGTTTCCGAACGCACCGCCCGCCTGGTGGAGCTCAACGAGATGCTGGAGGAGGAGGTCGCCCAGCGCCTGCATGCCGAGGAAGCCACCCGTGTCCTTAACCGCGAGCTGGAGAGCCGCGTGCGCGAGCGCACCGCCGAGTTGGAGGCGGCCCGCGAGGAGGCGGAGATGGCCAACCAGGCCAAGAGCGCCTTTTTGGCCAACATCAGCCATGAAGTGCGCACCCCCATGAACGGGGTGCTGGGTTTGGCCGAAATTTTGGAGCGTTCGCAGCTTGACCACCAGCAGCGCGAATGGGTGAAAACATTGAAATCATCCGGCGAGGCGATGATCCGCATTTTGAACGACGTGCTGGATTTGGCCAAGGTGGAATCCGGACAATTGGCGTTGGAGAACGCCCCCTTTTGCCCGCGCCATGAATTGGCCAAGGCCATGGGCCTGCTGGCGGCGCAGGCCGGCCAAAAAGGGCTGGTGCTGCACCATGGGGTGGATGACGCCGTGCCGGAGGCTTTGCTTGGCGATGCCCTGCGCATGCGGCAGATTTTTTTGAATCTGGCGGGCAATGCCATCAAGTTCACCGCGCATGGCAGCGTCTCGGTGCGGGTGGGGGTGGACGGGCCGCCGGCAGGCGGCGCGTTGCCCGGCACGCCGGTGGCGCTGCACCTTAGCGTCGCCGACACCGGGGTGGGCATCAGCGACGACCAGTTCCCCAAATTGTTCCAGCCCTTTGTCCAGGGCGACAGTTCGATCACCCGCCGTTTCGGCGGCACCGGGCTTGGCCTGTCCATCATTTCGCGGTTGGCGCACCTGATGGGGGGCCGGGCATGGGCCGAAAACCGCGCCGGCGGCGGCAGCGTGTTCCATGTGGTGTGCATGCTGAAGGTGGCGGATTGCGGGGCGGCCCGCAAGCTGCCGGTCGGCGGCCGGGATTCGCCGCAAGCCGCCAAGGCGCCCGCGCCGGCAGGCGTGCAAAACCCGGCTTCCGTCCGTGCGCGCAGCGTGCTGGTGGTGGATGACAATGCCGTCAACCGCATGGTGGCCCAAACCCTGCTGGTCCAGCGCGGCCACCGGGTGGCGCTGGCCAACGACGGGGCCCAGGCGCTGAGGATGCTGGCGCAGGAATCCTTCGACACGGTGCTGATGGACATCCAGATGCCGGGGATGGACGGCTTTGAAGCGCTGCGCCACCTGCGCGAGGAAGAGGCTGTCACCCGCCGCCGCGCGCGCCATGTGGTGGCCCTGACCGCCAGCGCCATGCGCGGTGACCGTGAGGTCTGCCTGTCGGTCGGCTTTGACGGCTATGTGGGCAAGCCGTTCCAGCCCAATGAATTGTTTGAGGTGGTGGAATGGTCGGGCGCCGGGCATCGGGGGGAATGACGCCCTTTTGGCGTTGAGGGCGCGCAGGGTGTGATGAAAACGGGAGAGGGATGAATTTTTTCGAAAACGAAACTAGGATGCACGGCCGCACGCCTCACATCCCATTCCGTGCGGACAGTCACAGTCGCCTTTTCCCCCCTTCCTCCGCATGAAAACCCCCGCCCACCTCCGCGCCCGCGTCAAGCCCCTGCAAGCCCGCCTCAAGAAGGCCGGGTTGGACGGCATGCTGATTACCAACCCGGTGGACATCCGCTACCTCACCGGTTTCATCGGCGACGATTCCTGGGCTTACATCCCGGCCACCTACGACGCGGCGTTCATCATCTCCGACGGCCGCTTCCGCACCCACATCCCGCAGGAGGCGCCGCACGCGCAGGTGATCATCCGCGAAATCCGCGACATGAAGGACCCCAAGAACAAGGGCCAGATGATCAAGCGCCGCCCGAGCATGGGCGAGGCGGTGGCGTTCGAGTTGTTCGAGCGCTTCGAGAAGGTCGGCCTCAACCCCGGGCACCTGTCCCACGCCGCTTTCGAGACGGCGCGCAAGGAGATCGGCACATCCAAGGTGGTCGCCTTCGACGACGGGTTGATGACCCAGCGCGGGATCAAGGACGAGCTGGAATTGAAGGCCATCAAAAAGGCCATCAAGATCCAGCAGCAGGCCTTCCTCGACCTCAAGGCCTTCGTCAAGCCCGGCATGACCGAACTGGAGATTTGCGCCTACCTGGAATACCGCATGAAGTGCCTGGGCGCCGACGGCCCGTCGTTCGGCATCATCATCGCGGTGGACGGCCATGCCAGCCACAACCACGCCATCCCCAGCAAGCTCAAGGTGAAGAAGGATTCCAGCATCCTCATCGACTGGGGCTGCAAGGTGGATGGCTACTGTTCTGACATGACCCGCGTGCTCAACCTGGGCAAGCCCAAGGCCCACATCCAGCGCATCTACGGCATTTGCCTGGAATCCATGGCCGCCTGCGAAAAGGCCATCAAGCCCGGCGTCTCGCTGTTCGAGGCCACCAAGGCCGCCCGCGACGTGATCGAAGCGGCCGGCCACACCCTGGACCACGGCATCGGCCACGGCATCGGCCTGGACATCCACGAATACCCCGGCATCGGCGGCCAGAAGGACGTCTTCTTCAAGGAAGGCCAGATCATCACCATCGAACCGGGCATCTATCTTGGCGACCAGGGTGGGGTGCGCATCGAGAACGATTACCTGGTGACCAAGACCGGCTGCAAGTGCCTGTGCGATTTGCCCAAGGACTGGGAGTTCTCGCGGGTTCGCTAAATTTTAGGTTTCCTTCCGTTGCCTTGGGTGCCTTCGCTACAATCCGCCCCCACCGCCGGAGTTGGCGGAGGCGTTGCCCCCATTTGACCGGTCCACTGCGGGCCGGAATCCCCCTCTTTCCATTGCCACCCATGGCCAAATCCGCCAAAAAGAAGACTGTCGCCACCAAACCTGCCGCCCAGCCCGTGGTCAAGCCGACCGCCAAGCCGGCTGCCAAGGCCGCTTGCGCCGCCGGTGTCGGCCTGGATTCACTCCAGGAAATCGTCGCCTTGATGGTCAAAAACGGACTGACCGAAGTGAATCTGGAAGGCAACGGCCAGACCATCTACCTCTCGCGCAACGCCAATCCTGGCGCCGCCGCCCCGGTGTATGCCGCCGCACCTGTGTCCGCTCCGGTGGGCGCAACTGCGGTTGCCCCCGCCACCCCGGCCGCCGCACCTGCCAAGGCCGCCGACACCCTCAACAGCCAGATGGTCGGCACCTTCTACGCTTCCTCCGGACCGGATGCCAAGCCCTTCGTCAAGGCCGGCGACACCGTCACCGCCGACACCGTGGTCTGCATCATCGAAGCCATGAAGGTGTTCAATGAAATCAAGGCCGGCAAGGCCGGCACCATCGCCAAGGTGCTGGTGGAGAGCGGCAAACCGGTGGAATTCGGCACGCCTTTGTTCGAGTTGAAGTAAGTCCGAAGCGCAACTTGCGCCTCCGGCCGTCTTTTCTTTCAACTCCAGCCTTCCCCGAATCCACCCATGTTTGAACGCATCCTTATTGCCAACCGCGGCGAAATCGCCGTCCGCATCATCCGCGCCTGCCATGAAATGGGCATCGAGGCGGTGGCGGTCTATTCCACCGCCGACAAAGATTCCAAGCATGTGCGCATGGCCGACCGCGCCGTGTGCATCGGCGACGCTTCGCCCCGGGAGTCCTACCTCAACATCCCGCGCCTGATCGCCGCCGCCGAAGTGGCCGATGTCGACGCCATCCACCCGGGCTACGGCTTCCTCTCCGAGAACGCCCACTTCGCCGAAGTTTGCCGCTCATGCAACATCGAATTCATCGGCCCTTCCGCCGAGGCGATGAACACCCTGGGCGACAAGGTGAACTGCAAGAACCTGGCCATCGCCCAGAACGTGCCGACGGCCAAGGGATCCAAGGGCGCGGTGGACGTGAAGGATGAGAAGGCGCTGATCGCCTTGGCCCACGACATCACCTACCCGGTCATGATCAAGGCGGCCGCCGGCGGCGGCGGGCGCGGCATGCGCGTGGCCCACAACGACATGTCGCTGATCTCCGGCGCGCAGCAGGCCAGCCAGGAGGCCCAGGCCGCTTTCGGCGACGGCACGGTGTACATCGAAAAATTCATCGACCATGCCCAGCATGTCGAGGTGCAGGTCATCGGCGACCGCCACGGCAACGTGTGCCATCTGTACGAACGCGACTGCACCATGCAGCGGCGCAAGCAGAAGCTCATCGAAGAGGCGCCCTGCCCGAAACTGAACCAGACCCAGCGCGAAGAACTCTGCGCCGCCGCCGCCCGCCTGTGCAAAGCCGCCGGTTATTACTCGGCCGGCACGGTGGAGTTTTTGATGGATTCCAAGCAGCGTTTCTACCTGATGGAAGTCAACACCCGCGTGCAGGTGGAGCACCCCGTTTCGGAAATGATCACCGGCGTGGACATCGTCAAGGAAACCATCCGCATCGCCGCCGGCGAGAAACTGTCCTTCCAGCAGAAGGACATCAAGATCAACGGCCACGCCATCGAGGCGCGCATCAATGCCGAGGATCCGGACAAGAATTTCATGCCCTGCGCCGGCCTGATCGAAAAGTTCTACGCCCCCGGCGGCGTGGGCGTGCGCCTGGACACCCATGCCCACGCCGGCTACCGCATCCCGCCCAACTACGATTCGATGATCGGCAAGCTCATCGCCCACGGCAAGACCCGCGAGGACGCCGTGGCCACCATGCTGCGCGCCCTGCGCGAGTTCGAAATCGGCCCGATCAAGACCACCATCCCGCTGCACCAGCGCCTGCTCAAGAACGGCGACTTCCTGGGCAACAAGGTGGACATCACCTTTGTGGAACGGTTGCTGGGGATGTGAGGAGGGTCGGCTTTAGCCGACCAGATGCACATACGAAAACAAAAACCACGCCAAGGACAACGGTAATCTGCCGTTACCCTGGCGTGATTTTTCGTTCCGGCAAAAAGGTCGGCCAAAGCCGCCCCCCCCGGTAGACTGTGGCCATGCGCAAACCCCTCCTTCTTGCTGCGGCTCTGCTTCTTCTGTGCGCCTGCCAAGCCCGGCAGGCGCAAGTCCCTTCCGCGCCCATTCCAACAGCCCTCTGGCAGAACCTCGACTTCGGCTCCAACGGCGACAGTGAAATCACCGCCGATCTGCTCACCATTCACCATGGCGAGCGTCTGGCCGGCCTGCGTTTCACCGGCGATGTGGATGCCCTGCTTGGATCAGCGCGCGGGAATTACGAAATCATGCTGGAGGCCAGGCGCACCGCCGGCAATGATTTGTTCCTGGGGCTGACCTTTCCCATTGGCAAAGAATCCGCCTCGCTGGTGCTGGGTGGTTGGGGCGGGGCGGTGTGCGGCATCTCGTCGGTGGACGGCGCCGATGCGGCATCCAACGATTACAAGAGCATTCATAATTTCGAGGACAACCAGTGGTACCGGGTCAGGCTGAAGGTGACGCCGGACCGCGTGCAGGCGTGGCTGGACGGCGCGCCACTGTTCGATGTCGAGCGGGCCAAGGTCAAGGCCTTTGGCGTGCGCAGCGAAGTGGGGCCCAGCGCCCCGCTGGGGCTGTTCACCTTCGGCACGTCGGCCCAAATCCGCGCAATAGGCGTGCGCAAACTGGATTAAGGGCTTTAAAATGGGGTCTGCGTTCTGTTTGTCGCATGCCCCACCGCGAAGCGGTGGTTGTTCTTGGCCAGGGGTGAAACCCCTGGATTGGGATATTGGCATGTTCCCACCCCAAAGGGGTGGAGGATCTGCTCCACCCCTTCGGGGTGGCAATGGCTTGGGCTTGTTCCCCAGGGGTTTCACCCCTGGCCAGGAACGGGCACTGCCTCGCAGTGCAACAAGCGGACTCATCTCACTGCCCTAACTGGGAAGGACGGCCATTGCCTTGTCCAGCACCTGCCCGCCATCCAACCCCGCCGCCGCGATCCAATGCACGCCCCTGAATTTGCGCAGCCAAGTGCGCTGCTGCTTGGCGTAATGGCGGGTCAGAATCTGGGTGCGGTCATAGGCGTCTTGCATCGAATGGATCAAGGGGTCGCCGCCGTTGAGGGCGGCCAGCACCTGTTTGTAGCCGATGGCCTCGCGGGCCTGGTTGGGCATTTCCACCATGCCTGCGGGTGAATCCGTGCGCAAAGGCGTGAACATCCCCAACCCGTTGAGGCGCATCACCTCCTTGGGCAGCGATTCGCCGCCGATGCACACATCCTTGGCCAGTTGCGCCTCCACCGATTCGGGGAAGAACATCGCCTTGCCCCGCAGGTTGATGCGCAGGTTGATGGCGGCGGTGGACCATTCCAGCCCGATCAGGACGGGGTCGAAGCGGTAGGGCGTGCCCTCGGCACCCGCCTTCCATTGCGCCTGCAGGGCGGAGATCGGGGTGCCGGTCAGGTGGAAGACTTCCAGCGCGCGCATCACCCGCTGGCGGTCGTTCATGCCGATTTTTGTCGCCGCCACGTCGTCGCAGACTTTGAGCCGTGCATGCAGTTGCGGCGTGGCAATGGTTTCGAGCGAGGCCCGAAATGCCGGATCCTGGCCGGGGCCTTCAAACATGCCTTCCAGCAGGCCCTTGAGGTAGAGATTGGTGCCGCCGACGATGATTGGCGTTTTTCCCTGCGTCTGCAGGAAAACAATCAGCGACTCGGCCCGTTTGAGCCATTCGGCCGCCGTGAAGGGCTCGGTCGGCTCGACAATATCCACCAAATGATGCGGCGCCCGCGCCCGCTGGGCCGGCGTGGGTTTGGCGGTGCCGGCATCCATGTGCCGGTAGACCTGCATGGAGTCGGAGGAAATGACCTCGCCGCCGAGCTTTTCCGCCAAGCCGACCGCCAATTCGCTTTTGCCGGAGGCGGTGGGGCCAAGGATGAGGATGGGGCGGGGGGGCATGGGGAGGATGCTATCATCCGGGGATGAGCCAGAAACGTCATGCTAGCCGTTGTTTTTCTCTTATCGCCGCGGCCGGGGTTTTGTTTGCAGTTTCGTGTGCTAAAAAACCAGGAGAACTCTTTGACTTGGGTGTAAGGTTTGCCGTAGGCAATGGGGTTCCAAAGGATTCGGCCAAGGCGTACGAATATTGGACGTTGGCAGCTGATGCCGGGCATTCGCAGGCCATGTTTAATTGCGGCACTATGTGTCTCTACGGAGACGGTGCCCCTAAAGATGCGATCAAAGCGATTAAATGGTTTTCCAAAGCCGCAGTTGCCGGGGAAACCCATTCCATGGTCAAGTTGGGCGACATGTATGGCAATGGTGAAGGCGTTCCGTCTGATTATGCCAAGACGGTTGAGTGGTATACAAAGGCAGCCAATGCGGGAGAATGCAATGTGGCGGTTGATTTGGGGAAGATCTTCTACAGTGGCCGGGGTAATGTGGCCCAAGACAAGGTCAAGGCGCTGGGATGGTTCATCAAGGCGGCTGAAGAGGGAGATGTCCGGGCGATGTATATGTTGGCCCTCATGCGGTTGCAGGGGGAGGGCGGCGCAGTCAAGGATGAATTTGAGGCATATGTCTGGCTTCGTGTGGCCGATTCCATATCTGCGCCAGAGGTGGATGACGAAACAAAAAATGCAATGGATGCGTTGAGGGAGCCGATGGCAATGCAACTACCTCCGGAGGTCGCCCTTAAGGCCCGGGCGGAAGCTCGATCTCGGAGGGAGCGTATCGGCCTGTGGCGTTCTGAGCATGGGCTGGCGCCGCTTCCCTGAGGCTTTTGGTTCTTGCTCCCCGCCCTTATCATCCCCTCCTCATGTCCTACCTCGTCCTCGCCCGCAAATACCGCAGCCAAGACTTCGGCGAACTGGTCGGCCAGGGCGCCGTGGCCAAGACACTGCTGTCGGCCATTGCCAGCGGGCGGTTGGCGCATGCTTATTTGTTCACCGGCACGCGCGGGGTGGGCAAGACTTCGACCGCCCGCCTGTTCGCCCGCGCGCTCAATGCGCCCGATTCGCTGCCGGGCACACCCCGTGGCGAGGGCAAGACCTATCCCGACAAAGATGTGCAAGGCCGGATGGCGGAGTCCATCATGCGCGGCGATGATTTGAATGTGATCGAGATTGACGGCGCCTCCAACAACTCGGTGGACCAGGCGCGCGAATTGATCTCCAAGGCCGGCCTGTCGCCGGTGTCCGGCGCGCCCTACAAAATCTACATCATTGACGAAGTCCACATGCTCACGCAGGCGGCCTTCAATGCGCTGCTCAAGACGATGGAAGAGCCGCCGTCGCATGTGAAATTCATCCTGTGCACCACCGAGCCGCACAAGGTGATCCCCACCATCCAGTCGCGCTGCCAGAAGTTTAATTTTCGCAGCATTTCGGCGCTGGAAGTGAAAAAGCATTTGATGGGCTTGTGCATCAAAGAAGGCATCGAAGCCGACGAAGACGCCCTGTTCCAGGTGGCGGCTTTGGGCGGCGGGTCGATGCGCGATGCACTCTCGCTTTTGGACCGCTTGATCGCCACCGGCGCCTCTCCGATCAACCTCCGGATTTTGGAAGACATGCTGGGCCTGCCGCCGCAGGCGGGCATCACGCAACTGGTGGATGCCTTTGCCGCCGGCGACGCGGGCGGCGCGCTGGACCGGGTGGACCAACTCATCCGTTCCGGCATCGCCCAGGAGCAATTGATCGACGCGCTGATCGAGCGCTTGCGCCAATTGATGATCGCCTGCGCTTGCGGGGTGAATTCGCCGATCATCGAGGCCTCCGAGCAGGCGCGCCAAGGATTGGCCGAGCAGGCCAGGAAGTTCGACGCCCCCGGCTTGGTCTATACCTTGACCCTGTGCGAAAACCTCAAGCGTTTCACCAAGGATTCCACCACCTCGCGCGCGATGCTTGACGCTGCGGTGGTGCGTTTGGCCCTGGCCGAGAAGATGGCCGACTTGCCGGCCCTGATCGCCCAGCAAGCCGATGCCGTAAAAAAAAAACTGAATGCTGAGCCGCAAATCGTGGCTCCGGCCGCTCCCTTGACGCCACCGCCGCCGCCGCAGGCACCGCCACCGCAGGCAGAGCCCGCGGCGGCGGCGGTGGCGTCAAGGGATATTCCCGCAGCCATTCCGATCCGCACCCCCGCCGCCGCTTTTGCCGCCCTGCAAAAGCGCGAAGCCAACCGCCCGATGTCGGCGTGGATGGAATCCTTCCGTCCGGAGCCGGCCCAGCCGGAAGCGGGCGTTCTGCGGCTGGAACCTTTGCCCGGCAAGCGCGATATGGCGGCTTATGCCCAGGGCCGCATGGATTGGCTGGGGGGGGAATTGGCCAAACTGCTGGGCGCCCCCTGCCGCGCGGAACTCAAGGTGGAAGCCATGGGTGCCCAGGCGCGCGCGGCGGTGTTTGGCAATGTGCCCAAGGACAAGGTGCTGGCCCTGTCGCTGGTGCGGGATGCCATGGAAGTCCTGGAGGCCGTCCCCTACGGCGCCCGCGTGTGGACCGGCGCCGAAACGGCGGGCGAAAATCCGCCGGGCGGGCTGGAAAGTTCCGCCGATTCCGTGGACAATGCCGCCCCTGCGCCGGCTTTTGACGAGGGCGCCAGCTGATTTTTCTCCGGTTTATTCTTCTTATTTTCTCCTCACCACTCTTTTGGGAAAGCGCATCATGTTTGAAAAAATGGGCCAGATGAAAGAACTCATGTCTCTCTTGGGCAATGCCGGCAACCTCAAGGAGAAAGCCGAAAAGGTGCAGGAGGAACTTGCCCGCACCCAGATCACCGGCGAATCCGGCGGCGGCGCGGTGAAGTTCACCGTCACCGGCAAGTCGGAAGTGGTGCGGGTGGAGATTTCCCCCGAGCTGATTGCCGCCTTCTCTTCGGGCGGGGCCAAGGCCGACAAGGCCGCCGCCGAACAACTGATCACCGCCGCCGCCCAGCAAGCCATCTCCAAGGCGCAGGAGCTGATGCGCGAGAAGCTCTCGGGCGCCTTGGGCGGCGTCCAATTGCCCCCCGGCTTTGGCATCTGAAAGAAAGAAATCATCGTTGAATCAACCCCGCGCGCAAGTGCGGGGTTTTTCGTTACCCCTATCCTTCCCACATGCGCCATGTGCTCCCGAGCTTGGTTTTGGTTTTTGTCGCGGTTGCCGCGCAGGGTGAAGCAATCGCCGTCAAAGACACCTTGGCGCCGGCCGCCGGCGCCAACCCGCAGCAGGCCGAATTTCTGCGCCAATCCTGTTGGAGGCCGGCGGCTTTCACCGTCACGGTGGAAGACCGCAAAGCGGCCGGACCCAATGAATCCGACGCAAGGGTGTTCTTTCCCTCACCCAAACCAAGCGGCAATGCCAAGCGCGACCGGGTGGTGGCGCATTGGTTCAAAGCCAGGGACGCCCGGGGGGAATTGCTCAAGGCGCCGGCCCCGGTGGTGGTGGTCGTCCATTCCATGCACCCGCAGATGGTGGATGGAATGGTGCTCTCGCGCCTGCTCGCGGCCAAGGGCATCCACGCGCTGATGGTGGAGTTGCCCGGCTACGGCGCGCGCAATGCCGACGGCAAAGGCGTGGGGGTGGAGATGGCCGAGCACGGCGCCCAAGCGGTGGCCGATGTGCGCCGCGCCCGCGACGCGGCCAAGGCGTTGCCCGGCGTCAAGCAAGACACCCCGGTGGGTTTGGAGGGCCTGAGTTTGGGCGGCATGGTGGCGGCATCGGCCGCCGGGTTGGACAACGCCTTTGCCCCGGTGGTGCTGGCGGCCAGCGGCGGCGACCCGGTCATGGTGGTGGAAAAGGGCGGTTTTGACGCCTTGTGGATGCGTCAGCGCCTGGCCAAGGCCGGCTACAGCGGCCAAAAATTGCGCGCACTGCTGGACCCCATGGATCCATTGGCCGTGGCAGGGCGCCTTGACCGGGAAACCTGCTGGGTCTACCAAGCGGCCGGCGACGGTGTTTTTCCCCAAACCTGCACTGACCGTCTGGTGGCGGGCATTGGTTTGCAAAAAGGGCATGTGATGGTCAAGCCGGGCAATCACTATGCCGCCATGCTGTGGCTGCCGGAAATCGCGGAGTTCATGGCGGGGAAGATGAAGTAGGCGGCTGCCAGCCAATGTTTTTTGAAACGCGGCGGGCCGCCGCCTCTACTTTCTACAATCTCCCCATGTCCACATCCGCCACCACCCGCCCCGTCATCGGCATCACCATGGGCGATCCCGCCGGCGTCGGGCCGGAGGTGGTGGTCAAGGCCCTGCACGACCGCGATATTCAGCGCTTGGCGCGCTTCGTGATTTTCGGCTGCAACACCCAACTGGCCTGGGCGGCGGAAAAGGCCAAAATCGAACCGTTCTGGCACCGCGTGGCGTTGGGCTCCGAGCGCACCACCTGGCCCCTGGTGCACGATGTGGTGTGCGTGGACGACCCGCACGGCGAGTTGCCGGGCCCCAACGACCACAAGGCGACCAAGGAGGGCGGCAGCGCCTCGATCCGCTGGCTGGACGCGGCGATCACGGCGGCCAAAAAGCCGGTGGCAGCCGGCGGCATCCAGGCCATTGTGACAGCGCCGATCTGCAAGGCGTCGTGGGACATGGCCGGTTTTGGCAAGTACCCCGGCCACACCGAATTTTTGCAGGCCCGCACCAAGTCGGCGCGCGCGGTGATGATGTTCGACTCGCCGAAATTGCGCGTGGCGCTGGTGACCGTGCACGAGCCGATCACCGGCTTGGGCGATTCGCTCTCCATCGGCAAGGTGTTCGACGCCATTGACCTTGGCCATGAAGCCTGCTTGCGCCTTGGGATCGCCAAACCGCGTCTGGGTGTGTGCGGACTCAACCCGCATGCCGGCGAGGGCGGCCTGTTCGGCAACGAAGAAGAGCGCGTCATCGAGCCGGCCATCCGCATGGCGGTCAGCCACGGCATGGAGGTGAAGGGGCCGTTCCCGGCCGACACCCTGTTCACGCCCAAAAACATGGCGAAGTACGACCTCATCATCGCCATGTACCACGACCAGGGATTGATTCCTTTGAAGCTGCTGGCTTTCGACACGGCGGTGAATTTCACGCTGGGGCTGCCCTTTATCCGCACCAGCCCGGATCATGGCACGGCTTTTGACATCGCCGGGAAAAATCTGGCGGATGCGGGGTCGATGAAGGAGGCGGTGAAGTTGGCGGTGAAGTTGGCGGGGGGTGGGGGGATTGGGTGAGGGAAGACCCGGTCAAAATCCAAACATACTTCACCTTGCGATTACAGAGGCGGTATCATTCCGCCCATGCTCTCCATTGAACTATTCGCCGGTGCCGGCGGCCTCGCCCTTGCCACCGCCAACGCGGGTTTCCATCACGCCGCCGTGTTGGAATGGAACGCAAACGCTTGCGCCACCCTTCGCCGCAACCAACTGGCGGGACTGCCGCAACTCGCAGGCGCAAATATCGTCGAAGGCGATGTGTCGCACTACGACTTCCGCCAGCACGCGGGCACGGTCGAGTTGGTTTCCGGAGGGCCCCCATGCCAGCCGTTTTCTCAGGGCGGCAAACACGCGGGAATGGATGATGCGCGCAACATGTTCCCGCACGCGATACGCGCGGTGCGCGAGATTCAGCCCAAAGCATTCATGTTCGAAAATGTGAAAGGGCTGCTGCGGCAGAATTTTGCCACTTACTACCAGTACATCATCCACCAACTCACCTATCCAGACATCACACGCCGGGGTGATGAAGAATGGACAGACCACTTGGCGCGGCTTGAAAAAGCCGTCACCAGCGGCAAGTCGTCAGGGCTGAAATACAATGTGGTTTTCCAGTTGTTCAACGCCGCCGATTACGGCGTGGCGCAGCACCGCGAGCGCGTGCTGATCGTGGGCATCCGCGCGGACTTGGGCCTGCAATTCGCCTTTCCCACGCCCACGCACGAAAGCGACGCGCTGCTGCATGACATGTGGGTGAGCGGCGATTATTGGGAACGCCACAAGGTCGCCAAAAAATACCGACCACAGATGTCAGATTCTTTGCGCCGAAAAGTGGACGATTTGTCGTGCCTGTTCCCCGGCATGATGCTTGCGCCTTGGCGCACGGTGCGCGACGCCATCGCCGGGCTACCGGATGTGGTTCCCGGCGTGGCCTGCACCAAGATCGCCAACCACTACTGCTCCGCAGGCGCAAAATCATATGCGGGCCACACGGGCAGCCCATTGGATGAACCGGCCAAAACCCTCAAGGCCGGCGACCACGGCGTGCCAGGTGGCGAGAACATGCTGCGCCGCCCCGATGGCTCGGTGCGTTACTTCACCGTGCGCGAAAGCGCACGGCTGCAAACCTTCCCGGAAGAATGGATTTTTGAAGGCTCATGGACCGAGTCCATGCGCCAATTGGGCAATGCTGTGCCGGTTCAAATGGTGGAAGTAATGGCTAGGGAATTGCACCGCACACTGGCGGCCAAACAAACCGTCGCCCCTGGAAAGATCCGCCGATGATCCGCGAACCATTCGACCGCCAAAAGCATGTCTACAAAAATGACGCGTTCGTTGAGCTCGTCAAGGATGCGGTGCGTTTTTTCAACGGCACGCCCGTGCATCCGTTGCCCCCGCCGGAAAGATTCCACGGCACCGGCATCTACGCCCTCTATTACACCGGCAAAAACAAACTCTACACCAAGTATGCCGAACTCAACCGGCTTGCCTACAACTTTCCGATCTATGTCGGCAAGGCCGTTCCCTCTGGCTGGCGCCAAGCGCGCACTTCCCATTCACATGACAAACAAACACCTGAATTGTGGAGCCGGATTCACCAGCACACAACCAGCATCACGCAAGTGAAAGGGATCACACCCAAGGACTTTTCCTGCCGCTTCATGATTTTTGAGGATACGACTTCTGACATGATCGGCACGGTTGAAGCGGCATTGATCAAATGCAACTCTCCGCTTTGGAACAGCCATCTTGATGGATTTGGCAATCATGATCCAGGTGACGGCCGCTATAAACAAGCCAAATCAGATTGGGATGTCATCCATCAAGGTCGCCCATGGGCAGATAAATGCACGGGTAAAACCCCATCCAAAAAAGAACTTGAAACTGGAATTTTCGCATTCTTGGAGAAAGTCAAAAATATATGACCACCCTTGAAATACCCGATGACCTCTGGAAAAGAATTTGCGCCTTGGCAACAGAAGATGGTATTGAACCTTTGGCTTGGATTGAAACGGCGATGCTGGCCGACAAAAAAAGCCGCGAAGAAGGCAGCGCAAAAAGGAAGCCTGCTTAATGTCCCGATCCCCCCGCTTCTTCACCGATTCCCTCCCCGCCTCCGGCCTGGCCATCCTCGACGCCGACGAGAGCGCCCACGCCGCGCGCGTGTTGCGCCTGCGCGCGGGCGACGCCGTCACGCTGCTCGACGGCCAAGGCAACATCGCCGAGGCGCAAATCGTCGAGGCGAATCCGAAGGCAACCGCTTGTCAGGTGCTCTCGGTACGCCATGAAGCCCGACTTGCGCCTGCCCTCACGGTGTACTCCGCCCTGCCCAAAGGCTGCGCCGAAGACATGGTGGACCAACTGGCGCAATTGGGTTGCGATACCTTCGTGCCCATGTCCTGCGCCCGCAGCGTGGTGGAAGCCAAGGACAACAAGGTGGAAAAATTCCGGCGGATCGCCCGCGAGGGCAGCAAGCAGGCCATCCGGGCCTGGGTGATGGAGGTGGGCGAGCCGGTGGGCTTCAAAAGCGCGCTTACCCAAGCCAAGGGCCTGCGCCTGATCGCCGATCCGCGCGGGGCAGCGGGAGAGGTGATGGCGCAAGTGCGGTCCGCGGCGCAGGTCAGCGTGTTCATCGGGCCGGAAGGCGGCTTTACCGACGAGGAACTGCAGCAAGCGCAGGCGGCGGGCTTTGTTTTGTGGAAATTCGCGCCTTTTGTGCTGCGGATTGAGACGGCGGCGGTGGGGGCGGTGGCGGTGCTGCGGGCAGGATGAATCACCCTTGCGGGTATGAGATGCCATCGGGAGTTACGGTGGCGATGTGGGTGAAGAGTTCCTCAAAGCCTGCCAGCAGATGGAGACGCTTCCGGCCGCGCAAAACGGATCGGAGGTATTCCTTGTTCTTCAAAGGATTGATGTAGGCGAGCGTTCCCAAGGTGAGCCACAGGAAGTACCCGTTATTGCTGTAAAAACTGGAGTTGTTGTCGCCGGCCCAGTCCAGGATGGGGCTCTTCAGTTCTCGGGTATGGTGGTCGGTCAATTCGTGGAGGTCGTCTCCAAACAGATCATTGGTCGGAGAGGTTCCCTTGGAGTCGAGGCATGCCTGCAGTTCGCCGCACCCTATGTCATATTCGGAGGCCATGAGTTTTTGGAGTTTGTGCTCGCACACCAACTCCTGGTTGCCGGGACTGTAAAGTCTGAACGTCTCCGGGCAGTCGCCCAGATCAAGCAGTAGGAATTCCCAGTCGTTTTTTGGGGTATCCAATGCGTCCAAGCCTTCTTTGGCCCAAGCGGACATCGTGTTGAAATCCGAGGAAAAATCCTGGGCTTTCACCTTATCCCAGTATTGGGCCTGTTCTTCGACGGAAAAGAGAAAGCGGTCATGAAAAAATACCGGATTCGCCCGAGCATAGGCGACGATGTGTTCTAGACCGTCTTTTTGCGAATGCGCTTCTTGGGTGATGCGGCGCGCTTCCTTAAAGAGGGTTGGCCAAGGCCAGGAGTTTTCCATGGGAAGGGCTTTGTAGGGGTGGGGGAGGCAGTCGGATTGTTTGTGTGGGCGTATCCGGTCGATTTTGTATTCCATGCGGGCGGTTTTGTCCAGATGAAAGGCAAGCCCTTTCATTGTGTTTATCCTAGAATTTCCTCCCTTTCCCCATTCCCCCCTCACGAGACCCCCCATGGAAGCAGGCATCGTCGGCCTTCCCAACGTCGGCAAAAGCACCCTGTTCAACGCCCTGACCAACGCCAAGGCGTTGGCGGCGAACTATCCCTTCGCCACCATCGAGCCCAACGAGGGCATCGTACCGGTGCCGGACAGCCGCCTGGAGCGCATCACCAAGTACATCCCGCCGCAGAAGGTGATCCCGGCCTCGGTCAAGATCATCGACATCGCCGGCATCGTCGAGGGCGCCAGCAAGGGCGAGGGCCTTGGCAACAAGTTCCTGACCCACATCCGCCTGGTGGACGCCATTTTGCAGGTGGTGCGCTGCTTTGAAGACGGCGACATCACCCATGTGGCCGGCTCGGTGGATCCGCTGCGCGATATCGCCATCATCGAAAACGAACTGCTGCTGGCCGACATGCAGACGCTGGAAAGCGCCCTGCCCAAAGCCCAGCGCGCCGCCAAGACCGGCAACAAGGAGGAAGCCACCAAGGCCGCCATCCTGGAAAAGGCCCTGGCCAAGCTCAACGACGGTCTGCCGATCCGTGAGTTGGAACTGAGCAACCCCGACGACCGCAAATTGCTGGCCGGCTACGGCCTGATCACCGCCAAGAAGATGCTCTACATCGCCAATGTGGATGAAAACGACTTGCAGGGCCAGGGCGAGTTGTGCCAGAAGGTGCGTGCGCATGCGGCCAAGACCGGCGGCATCGTGGTGCCGGTGTGTGCCAAGATCGAATCCGAATTGAACGAATTGGAGCCGGCTGACCGCAAGGAAATGCTCGAAGCCGTCGGCTTGGCCGAACCGGGCCTGGTCGCGGTGTCACAGGCGGTGTACAAGTTGCTGGGCTTGCAGTCTTACTTCACCGCCGGCGAAACCGAAGTGCGTGCCTGGACCATCCCCATCGGCGCCACCGGGCCGCAGGCGGCCGGGGTCATTCACACCGATTTTGAAAAGGGTTACATCCGCGCCGAGGTGTACCAGCTCGAAGATTTGGAGAAGTACCACAGCGAAAAGGCCATCCGCGAAGCCGGCCGCATGCGCACCGAAGGCAAGAACTATGTGATGCAGGATGGCGACATTTGCCACTTCCTGTTCAGCGCGTAAGGCAAAACCAAAGCATAAAAAGAACCGGGCCGGTGGGGTTTCCCACCGGCCCGGTTCTTTTTACATGGCGCATCACCCGATCAAAATGGCCAGGCTTCAATCGCCTTCACCATTTTTTGTGCCAACTCCCGCCCCAGATCATGGGGCATGGCCGGGGCCGGCATCAGCACCAGCACATCACCCAAGGGGCGCACCAGCACGCCTTCGTCGCGCAACTTTGCGCAGATGGCATGGGCGGTGCGCTTATTGAAGTCGAAGGGGGCGACCGAGCCGTCGGGGTTGCGCCGGCTCAGCTCAATGCCGACCATCAGTCCGCGCTGGCGCACATCCAAAACATTGGGATTGCTGTTCAAGTCATCGAGCTCCTGCGCGATGACCTGCGCCAGGGCGCGGGCGTGGGTGAGCAGGTCGGGGCAATCGCTGCCGACGGGCGGCGCGTCAAACAAGTCCAGCGAGGCGATGCCGGCGGCGCAGGCCAGCGGGTTGCCGGTGTAGGTGTGGCCGTGGAAAAAGGTTTTGCGTTCCGACAACTCGCCGCAGAAGGATTGTTCGACGGCGTCGCTGGCCAAGGTGACCGCCAGCGGCAGGTAGCCACCGGAGATGCCCTTGGCCAAAGTCATCAGGTCGGGCGTCACGCCTTCGGCGTCGCAGGCGAACAGATGGCCGGTGCGGCCAAAGCCGGTGGCCACTTCGTCGGCGATCAGCAGCACATCGTGGGCGCGGCACAGGCGTTCCACCTTTTTAAGGAAGCCCGGCGGCTGGCACACCATGCCGGCGGCACCCTGCATCAAAGGCTCGATGCAGACTGCCGCCGTATGCTTTGCGCCGGTTTCGAGAAGTTGTTGTAAGTGGTTTAAACTATAGTCACTTGCTGCTGAAGTAAGGGCTTGCCATTCGCTGGGCCAAACGCCAGGAGGCAAGTCGCGCGCGTCAGGTCCGCCGCAGTTTGGTGGTAGCCGCAGCGCATCGGGGGCGGGGAACCACTCCACGCCAAACACCAGGGACTGGAAGGGGCGGTGGAACAAATCCGAGTAGCCCACGCTCATCGCGCCCACGGTGTCGCCGTGATAGGCGCCTTGGAGGCCGATGATTTTTTTCTTGCCGGGCTTGCCTTGGTGGAACCAATGGCCGACCGCCATCTTGAAGGCGACCTCCACCGCCGTCGCTCCGGCGTCGGAATAAAAAACTTTGTTCAATCCGGCCGGCGCGCGCGCGCAAAGTTTGGCGGCCAGTTCGATGGCCGGCGGCGAGGACAAACCCAGCAGCGTGGTGTGCGCGATTTTGCCCAGCTGCGCATGGATGGCGGCATCGATTTTTGGCACGCGATGACCGTGCACATTGCACCACAATGATGACACTCCGTCGATGAATTTTTTTCCGGAGGCGTCAAAGACGAAACATCCGTCACCTTTTTCGATGATTAAAGGGGCGGCGTCCCGCCACTGTTTCATCGGCGTGAAAGGATGCCACACATGGGCGTGGTCGAGCGCGGCAAGGGAAGTGTTGGATGATGTCATCATGTTGTCAATGTACTTGAAAACAAGGCGTTTTTTATCGCATGTGTCGCGATGATGTTTGCGCGCACGGTGCGTGATCGCATCGCCGCGCGGCGGTGGTGCGCTTTGTTTTTCGCGTCGCACGGCTGCCCTCGCGGAAAAAAAATTTCAAAAAAATGGAAAACAAATTTGACGCGGCACCCTAACACACGCTACATTGACGCCCAACAAGGCACATCCGGCCTTAACACTCCAAATCCCCGAAAGGATTCAATCATGGCAAAGGTCGCTAAGAAAGCCGCAAAGAAAGTCGCTAAGAAAGTCGCTAAGAAGGTCGCTAAGAAGGTCGTGAAGAAGGCTGCCCCGAAGAAGAAGGCCGCCGCCAAGAAAGCCAAGTAAATTGTTCCGGTTGGTGAAGGGTTAACCTTCCGTCCGTTTCAGAATCACTGCTCTCTTCATTCAATTTTTAGCCGGATGCCCGTAAATCCCCGCCTTGTGGCGGGGATTTCTGTTTGACGGGGTTTGGCCGGTGCGCCCTGGCTTCAGTTTTTCAATTCACCCAGCAGCGCATCCGCGCTGTCTTGCGCGAAATGCCGCGCGGCGAATGCCTGTGCAATGGCGTCAAACTTGCGCAATTGCCCTTCCCGCTGCGGGTTGCCTTGTTCAAGCAGGGGCAAAAAAGCTTGCACCACCGGGGCCGGGTCGCCAAAGTGCGGGCAAAACTCCGGCACCACCTGGCCAAAACCAAGCGCCGCGCCAATTAGGTTGGGCAGGCCGAACACGCGGGTCTTGATCAGGGTGTGGCTGGCAATGGCCCACTGCCAAGGCACCACGTTGAACATCATGACATGCGGCACACGGTGGGCGGCGGCTTCCAAAGTTGACGTGCCGCTTTTGACCAGCGCGGCGTCGCACCAATGCCATGCCTGCGGCGTGAGTCCGGCAACGGGATGCAGCCCATTGGGCAGCGCGACGCCGCTTTCGGCCAGCCAAGCCGCGTCTTTTTCACGGCGCAGGCACAGCACACCGACGGCTTGCGGATGTTTTTCACGCACGCGGCTGAACACCTGTGCGAAGGTCTTGAGGTTGCGCAGGACTTCCTTCTTGCGTGAGCCGGCCAGCACGGCGATCTTGGGCGCGCCGGCCGGCGCGTCGGGAAAGGCACCCGGCGGCGGTGGCGCAAGTGGCGCCTTGACTTCTTCAAAGATGGGATGGCCGACGAAGGTGGCCGGGATGCCGTGCCCTTTGAGGAACTCGACTTCGGAAGGCAGCAGGCACAGCACGCGGTCGGTGAGCCGCTTGAGCCAGTTCACCCGCCAAGGTGCCCAAGCCCACACCTGCGGGCAAACCAAATGGATGACTTTGGCTTTCGGGCAGGCGGCGCGCACCGCCTTGCACATCACCCAGTGGGCGGCCGGCGAATCCACCGGGATGAAGGCCGCCACCGGATTGGCCTTGAACCACAGGCGGAGTTTTTTCACCCGCCGGCGGTGATTGAGGAATTCCTTGGCCGCGTCCAGCAGCATCACCGCATGGTCGGTGGTGCGCTCAAGCAATTGCGCCCCTGCGGCTTGCATCAAGGGACCGCCGTAGGCATAGATCGTCCGCTCCGGCTCGCGCCGTTTGATTTCGGCAATCAAAGCGGCAGCCAAACGGTCGCCGGAAGGCTCGAAGGCGGAGAAGAACAGGGGGAGGGGGGCGGGCATGGGGGAATTGTAGAACCGCAGGCGGAGCCTACGGTGCGCTTGGTGTTCCTTTGCTTGGAGAGCTAGGCGCCACGTCTTCCCCCCGGCAATACAATGTGTCCATGGCCCCGCCGACCACTGCTACCGTTTCTGACTTTCGTGCCCACACTCGCGAGCATTTTTCGCGCCTCAAAAAAACGAGTGGCGCTGAAATTTTGACGATGGATGGGAAGCCGGAGGCCGTTGTCCTCTCAATGAAATCCTATGAGCGCATGGCGCAAATGGAAGAGAACATGAAGACGCTGGCGATGATCCAAGCCAGCCAGCGTGAGTTCGCGGCCGGTCGTGGGCGGCCAGCCAAGGATGCCATTGAGAGGTTGGCCCGTAAGCATGGAGTTGTGCTGTGAGCGGGTCGGTTGACCTTTATGCTGTTGAGATTTCAGACCCCGCACTAGCCGAAATTGAGGCGCAGTATGTGTGGTTGCGCCGCCGCACGGCGCAATACTCTGGTGAATGGCTGGCGGAAATTTATGAAAAAATGGATTCACTCACCTTGTTCCCCAAGGCTCATCCGATTGCCGAAGAGAGCGACCAATACGGGCTTGAGCTGTGGAAGGTGCCGGTTGGACAGCAGGTGATTTTGTTTAGTGTGGATGATGTCGAGAAAAAGGTGCGGATTTTTGCGGTGCGGGGTGGGGGGAAGAGGGTATTTTAAGGGAGATTATTTCCATTCGTCGCCAACGGGGACATGGATATTAGCCTGCGATGAAGCATTGGTCTTCTGGGCTCCATTCGACGAGTTTGAGGTAATCGGCGGAGGTGGGTCTTGGCTTTTTCATAAGGTGTTTCTCAATCAAAACGCGGCCTTGCGGCCGCGTTTTTTGAAGGATGCTTAATTTATGGCAGGCGGGACGCCCGCCCTCCCGGTTTTTCAATACGCCCGCACCACGCCCACGCACACGCCTTGCACCTGCACGGCACCGGCGGGGAAGAACATCGGCTGCATGGTGCTGTTGGCCGGTTGCAGGCGGATCTTGTCGCCTTCCTTGAAGTAGCGCTTGAGGGTGGCATCGCCGTCAGCGGTCAGGGCCACCACGATTTCACCGTTCCTGGCGGTGTTGCGCTGCTCGCAGATCACATAATCGCCGTCGGCGATCTGGTCTTCGATCATCGAGTCGCCGCGCACTTTGAGCACGAAGCGCTTGCCGCCGCCCGGGGGCGGGGCGAAGACCTCTTCCAAGTCCAGGTGCTGGGCGTCTTCGATGGCGGCGATCGGGCTGCCGGCGGCGATGGAGCCGACCAAGGGCAGGCGGGTGTTGCGGACTTCGTCGGGGAACTGCAGATCAGGCGCAAGCTCCAAAGAGCGTGCCTTGTAGTGGCTGCGCAGAATGGCGCCCTTTTCGACGAGCGCCGCGATGTGCTCGTGGATGGTCACCTTCGACACGCCCAAGGCGTCCCCGAGTTCCTGCATCGTCGGCGAATATCCGTGCGACAACTGGAACGAGCGGATGAAGGTGACAATGCGCTTCTGTTTCGGGGTCATCGGTTTGGTGGACATGGTGAATTTCTTGGGTGGGAGGAATGAAAGAAGGCGGGGCGGGATGGGGGGCGATTTGCGCGGCGGGTTGTGCGGCAACGGGTTCTTCCGCAGGGAGGGTCGGGGGTGGCACCAAGCGCAAACGCACGGCGGCGGGGGGGCGGTCTTGCCAAGCCATCACGCGCGGGGCGGCATTGGCCGGGGTGACGGCTTCTTCAAGTTGTGCCGCCAGCATGCGGGCCAGGCCGGGGGCGAGCGAGGGCGCCAAGGTGGGAGCGAATTTTTGGAAGCCCTTGAGCGCCAAGAGCAACGCATCGCGCGCTGCTTTGGCCGGAGAGATCATGGGTGCTTGCGCGATGCCGGGCTGGTGCACCAAGGTGTGGCCTTTGGCGTACCACTGGTCGGCGTATTCGCCACCGGGGCCAAGTTGCAAGAGAGGAGAGGGTGCCGTGTCAGGCAGGTGTTGTTGGCCCAGAGGTGGGTGGGTGGGGGTGGCGTACATGGGTGGCTCCCGAAGAGAACAAAAAGGTGGTGATTCCCTTGCCCTTTCGACCACCGGACTGGCGGGGCTTGAGGCAAACTCCAGAGGAGGGTGCCCAAAGCGTCAGGAGCATGTTAACCAATCTCTCACCAAACTTCAAGCCTTCTGGAAAAAAAAGGTGGAGGAGGACTTTTTTATGGGACATAGCCAATTCTCCACCGATTGAACACCGATTGTGCGTTATCGGTCGTTGGTTTGCTGTGGAATCGGCTGTGGATAAAGTTGGAAAGCCGTCGGTTGCCTGGCGGATGCTTGACGAATCCTTGATGGAAAACTAGCGGATAATTGGCAGAGGGCTGACGGGTGATTGGCGCCCAATTGGCAGTTCGATGGCATTTGTTTGCGGGATTCTGTGTGCCAAGCCTCGGCCCGTTTGGCGGCGGGGGAATGGGGTGCCTGCCAAAGGACAGACGTTGCGCCGCCGGGCCGGCGAAATTCCCGCATGCCACGTCGCTGGATCGGTCCTAAAATCCCGCGCTTATTTTTTCTTCCCCATTTTTTGTCAATGATTTTTCCACGCGTTGCCCTTCCATTGCTGTGCCTGGGTCTGGTCGTCCGGGCCGAGGCCAAGGAGAGCGGCGCCATTTTTGATTTGTCCGATGCGGACAAGCCGCGGGAAACGGTCCCCGCCAAGCCCGCTGGCGGCGGCGTGTTTTCCCCGCCCGCGAAAAAAACACCGCCCCCCAAGGCTGCGCCCAAGCAGCCGGAAGTCCGGCCGCCGCCCCAACCTGCCAAGCCCGTCAAGCCGGTTGCGTCGGCGAAGCCGCCGGAGTCACCCGAGTCCGCCGAAGTGAACGCGGCGTGGGAGGCCTTTTGGCATGCGGCCTCCGGCAAGGCCAAGGTCTGCGGCCTTGGTGTGGTGACCCTGCCACCCGATGCGGCGGACTTCCCCAGTTCACTGCCTTTGCTGCGCGACATGCGCCAATACGACATCGCCGTGGCCAAGGCCGACCAGGCGGCGGCCAATGCGCTGCCTGGCTTGGAGCCCGGCGACTATGGCCGCCTGCATTCGGTGGAAGTGGTCAAGGTGCTGGGCCCGACCGATCTCTTGGTCAAAAACCTGTGGCTCTACGATTTGGCGCAGGCGCCCGCCGCCGGCAAGTCGCACCTGCAGAGCACGCTGGAAGCCAATCAGCAAACCATCAGCCAACCGTTCCACGACCATGCGCGCCTGTTCCGCCTGACCGGTTATCCCAGTGCCACCGCCCGCGAGGGCCAGCGCTTCGCCGGTGCGCCCGGCATGCCCATGCAGGTGGTGGTCGGTCCCCGTGAGCGGCCAACAAAAGCCAGCCGGCTGGAGGTCACCGTGCTTGCGGATTTGGGCGAGGTCGCGGCGCACCCCCTGACCGGGGAGGATGCCAAAGCCATGCTGGCGCGCAAGGGGGTGACCCTCAAAGAATTCGCCGACTGGGTCAAGGCGGCCCGGGAGAAAAACCCGGCCATTGCCCAGGCCGCCGTGCTCCGGCGGTTGCTTGAATTGCGCCCGCCGGTGAACGAAATCTTGCCGGCGGGGTTGGAGTAGGGCGGCAATGGGATTTTTTACCGCAAGCCGGTTTGCGCATTTGCCACCTACAATTCCGCCCCATGCAACCCCTTGTCATCACCAGCACCACCAATCCCCGCGTCAAGGCGCTGGCCCGGCTGCAAGAGCACAAGGCCCGGCGTGAAAGCGGGCTGTTCATCGCCGAGGGAGCCCGGGCCATTGCGCGGGTCTTGGCGGCCGGGTTGACAGTGGTGGAGGTGTGGGAATGCCCGGCCTTGGTGAAAAGCCAGGAAGCGCGGGACGTGTTGGCTCAATTGCAGACTTTGATCGGCGTGAGTTGGGTCGAGGCCTCACCCGAGGCCTTCGGCAAAGCCTGTTATCTGGATGCGCCGGAAGGGGTGCTTGCAATCTGTGAACCGCCCGCTTTTGTTCAGGACGGGGCTTTGGCGCAATGGCCGCAGGCCAAAGACGACTTGTTGTTGGTGGCGGTGGGCACCGAAAAGCCAGGCAACCTGGGGGCTATGGTGCGCAGCGCCGATGCCGCCGGTTGTGCCTTGGTGCTGGCGGCCGGCACCCTGGTGGATGTGCTTAATCCCAATGCAATACGCGCTTCGACCGGTGCGGTGTTTTCAATGCCGACCTTCGGGTTGGATGAAGCGGCGGCGATTGATTATTTGTTGCAAACCCAAACCCGGGTGTTGGCCGCCTACCCGCAAGGGCTGAGTGGATTTGCGCCTATTTCATACAGTCAAGCCAATTACGCTGGCAGAGTGGCGCTGGTGGTGGGGCCGGAGGATGCCGGATTGTCGCAAGCCTGGGCGCAGGCCGCCAAACAAAGCGGGGGGGCTTGTATTTCCATCCCCATGGCTGGCCAAGTGACGGATTCACTCAATGCATCGGTGGCGGCCGGCATTTTGATATTTGAAGCGGCCCGTGCCCGCCAATCAAAATAAAACAGGGTGTGGGCGCTTGTTAAGTCGCATAAAAAGAATTATGATTCCGCCACTGCTTACTTGCCTTCAATTGCTGAATGCAGTTCCACCACGGTCTTCACCTCATTTTATTTGGAATCCCATGTCTCAATTGACCAAAGAACAACTCTCGGACCGTATTCGCACAGTTTTGACCCATGAAATCAAGGCATTCCTTGATCAATCTTCGCCCGAAGAGGCCGACTACCAGGCCAAAATCGAAGAGGCCAAGGCCAAGGCCGCTGCCGAAACCGTCAAAGTGGTGGCGGACGCCTGGAAACAGCAGGCCAAACAGTTGGAAGCCGAGCGCCCCGATTCGTCGGTGGCCCGCCGCCGCGATGCCGCGCTGGCCGTGATGATCGTCACCAATGCCCTGCGCTTGCCACTGGAATTGAAGGGTTCCCCTGCCGTGGTCGCCAAGCCGGCCGGCAAGGCGCAAAAGGGCGAAGGCAAACGCATGCCGCGCGCCGTGATGCAAAAGTTGGCTGCCAACCTGCTGGCCGCCTTTCCCACCAATGGCACCTGGATCAAGATTTCGCAGTTGGCCGAAACGGTTGAAGCTGAAATCAGCGATGTGCGCTCGGCCTTGCTGCGCTTGAAGCGCGAGAACAAGGCGGAGTCCAATGGCCAAAAAGGCAAGGGCGGGGCTTGGAAGCGCAAGTGAGTTTTAGTTTTGAATGAAATAAAAACCGGGCCAAACCCAGTGGGGTAGCCCAGTTTTTCATTTGGGGTGGCAGTAGGGTCTGATATGTGATGGCAACATTGCTCGAACTCGGAGCGGATGCACTGGCTACGGATAATCGAGGCAAGAGCGCGTTGGATTTTGCACGATCGCGTCAAGAAGATGACAAGATCGAACTTTTAATTGCTCACGGCGCTGGATAATTGCCGCGCTGTCCCCTGGCAGAAGGAAAGAACAAGGGGAAATTTTTTGCTCATTCCTTAATGGCTTGAAAGGAATTTGACAACTTCCTCCTGCCTATTGTGCTGGGCACAAGAAAGCGGCGTGGCGCCATTATCGTCTTGGACGGCGGTGCTGCTTGGGTTTGCCGCAAGAAGAACTTTCACCACATCCAGTTTTCCCGTCCCTGCGGCAAGATGGATCGGGAGTCGTCCCCTATATCCAACCGCGTCAGCGCTGGCCCCCTCCGCAAGGTGGATGTGATGTTCCATGAAGATGGCTGCCAGGTGCGGAGCAAAAATGGGGCTACGAATCTGGCGATCTTGCGCCAGATGGCGCTGAATATGATCAAAGCCATTCCTGTCAGCCCAACCGGCTCCACCAAAATCAAATCACGCCGCATGGCCTGCGCTATTGAGGTTGATTTTTTGATTAAGACATTGAAAGGAAAGGGAATACCGTTAAATGCGTAGGCTCTGCCCGCCCCGCAACCCGCCCCGCGCTCCCCGGGGGGGAAACTTCGCGTCGGCTTCGTCTCCGCCGATTTTCGCCAGCACTCGGTGGCTTATTTCCTCGAACCGCTGTTCACCCATTACGACCGTGACCGGTTTGAATTTTTCGCCTATGCCATCGGCAACCGGCGCGACCAGGTGACGGCCCGGGCTTTGCGCATCGGTTCGGGGAAGCCCTGCAGGGCATTTACCCCGGCGCCTGATCGGCTTCTTCCATCCATTGTTCACGCCAGCCGTTGGCGCGCCGCTCGGCATAGGCTTTGAGCAGCGTTTTCAATTCGTAGGGCGCCAGCGTGGGGCGCAATTGCAGCAGGCGGGCCGCCATGGCCGAGACCAAGGGCGCGGCGTAGGAGGAGCCGGTGACGCGGCGGGTGATGCCGCCGACCCAGGCCGTTTCAATCTCCACCCCGCAGGCGGCGAACTCCACCAGCGATTGCGGGCGGAACACCAGGCCGGCGCAGGCCATTTCCTCGTAGGTGACCCCGAGGGTCGAGGCGAACGAGGTGGGGTAATCGTGCCCGGTTTTGTGGTAGCCCTGCGCGCACACGCAGGCGATGTTGCGGGCGGCCAGCGCATCCACCGCCTGCCCGATGCGGAAGGCCAGCCCCAGCCGCATGGTCGACAGCGAGAGGTTGACCAGGTGAACTTCCTGGGTGGTCAGCCACGACAGCGCGGCCACCAAAGCTTCGCTGGTGCCGGAGCGGTCCTCCGACAAGACGCGCACCGAAATGAGTTCCACCCCCGGCGCAATGCGGCGCACCTGGCCGGCGGCGGCGGTGCCATGGCCGCACACATCCAGCGGGCGCCCCTCCAGAACGCGCGGCACCGCGCCGTCTTCCACGAAGTATGACGCGGCCAATTGGCCGCCCACCCACGGGTGGGTGGCTTCGACCCCGGTGTCCACGATGGCGATGCGGATGCCGGAGCCGTCGGCATTGCCCATCTGGTCAAGCAGGGAGTCAATCATGGGATTCCTCCGCTTGATCGGCGCCGGCCAAAAGGGCGGTGACGGCGGCGGCGGCGGTGGTCAGCGCATCGAGGTCGCGCGCCGAAAAACCGCCGGCGGCGGCCGCGTTGATGGCGGTGAGCACGCCGTATTCCTTCAGCGGCGTGGAGAGCGGCACCACCGCCTCGCTCCGGGTGAAACTGCCGACCACGGCGTCCACCGATTGGTCATGGGTGGGGTCGCTTTTCACATCGGCCACCGTCATCGGTTGCTGGAAGGCAAAGGCCAGCCCCACGATGCCGCGCCCGCGCGGCACCAGATGGCCGACCAGTTTGGATTCATGCCCCGGCCCGGCGGGGGTCACGCACAAGGCGAAGCGCAGGCCGCCGGGCTCGCAGAGCAGGATGGAGCCTTCTTCGGCGCTGATTTGGGTCAGGGCCAGGCGCAGGAGGTCGGGGAGGGTGGGGGGGAGGGTGGGGGGGAGGGGCATGGTTATGCCTCCTTTGTCTTGTTATGAAATTTCGGCATTGCGCGCCGCATAAATTCATCAAACAGGGGCGCAGTGAAAGCCATGTCACCATGTGAGGGGCTGTAAATCATTCCTTTTTTGATGAGTTTATCGCGTACGGGCCCCAGTCCTGTCAGTTTGGAACCCAGTACATCCGCGATGGCACCGGAGCGGTGTGTGCCGGGGCCAAGTTCGGCCATTGCCCGCAAATATTCCTTTTCGCGGGGTGTTAAGCGATCAAAGCGCACCTTGAAAAAATTTTGATCGAGGCGGTCAATGACCGTGGCGGACGCCTGCCGTATAACGGTCTCACTGATCGGGGATTTAGGCGACTGATTCCAAGCTTGGTAGCCCCATTCCTGAAGAAAATAGGGATAGCCTCCTGTTAGGCGGACGATTTCCTTGAGCGCAGATTTGGAAAAAGTTGCGCCGGCGGCGCGTGCGGGATCCGCCAGTGCGCTGGCGGCATCCTTATCGGAGAGCGGGCCAATCTGCGGAAAGCCAAACAGCCGTTCGGCGTATGACTTTGAATCGCCAGCCAACGCGGGCAAAATGGGGAGTCCCGCACCCATGAGCACCAAAGGCAGTTGTCGTTGCTGCATGCGGTGCATGGCCATGATGAGCGCACTGAGTTCTTTGGAGCTGAAATATTGGATTTCGTCGATCAGCAGCGCCACCGCCCCGCCTTTGTCCTTGGCTGCTTCGGCGACAATTTCCAGTAAATTCGGGAGATCGGCCTCTAAGTCACCGCTATCCGCAGTGCCGCGTTCCGGATCGATATCGAGGGAAAATTCGACATCATTGGCTTTGATTTTGACGGCATTAATGAAGCCTTTTAGGACGGAAAGGCCGCGCCGTACTTTTTCGTTGAGATTGGCGGTCCGACTGAGTTCAAACAGCAGGTTTCGCAGGGGGTTGGCCAGCAATGCGGCCAGGGATTTGTCTTCATGGGCCTCGACGAGAATGGTGCAATACCCCATTTCTTTGGCAAGGCGGTCCATGTCATTCAGGAGGACGGTTTTCCCCACGCCGCGCAGGCCGGTCAAGAGAAGACTCTTTTCCGGGCGCCCGTTTTTGACGCGTCCCAAAAGAATCCGTGCCTGCTCAAGAACGCTCTCGCGGCCAACAAGGTGGGGCGGCGGGGCTCCGGCGCCGGGAGAAAAAGGGTTGAGTAGCGGGTCCATGGCTGTACCGGTGACAGGGGGTCCAAATGTATCAAAGTATACCAATGTATAAGATTATTTTGTTATACATCCATATATTTTGGCATGTTATACTCTGGGAGTGCGGGGGTTATCGGGATCGTCTCTTACGGCAGCGCCCCTTTGCTCAAAATCCGCTCATGTTCCTCCGCCCTGATCCGGTAGACCTCGATCGGTT
>CAZKVP010000016.1:0-42749 GCA_964556215.1 uncultured Phycisphaeraceae bacterium | reverse complement strand
ATCACTTTGGTCTTTGGTTTGGTGACGGGCTTGGCTTTGTTGATTTTGACGCAAAAATGGCACCATATTGGGCCTGGGCTTGAATTCCTATCCAAAGAACATCAAGAGAAATTTCCCCTTAGCGGCCAAGCATCGTACTTGGGCACTGCGCTGGCCAGCATCGGGTTGTATGTCGCCGTGTCCTTGCTTGACCCAGAGCCTGACCACAACATGGACAAACTGCTTCACCGCGGCGAATACGCCGTGGCCAACGAAGTGCTCGACCACGACCAACCCGTGGCCGGCTGGCAGCGCATCTTCGGCATCACCCGCATGTTCACCCGCGAGGACCGCCTCACCGCCTATCTGCTGATGGGCTACTTCCTATTCTCTCTGTTGGTGTTCACCGTCGGCATGGTCTACGGCTATTTCGCCAAGCCTTCCGAAGACACCTGGCTCAAATTCTGGGGCGTGTTCCTGGTTGCGCAGGTGGTTCTGCTGGCGGGTTCCACCGTCTGGCTGGGCCTGGGCGGCATCCGCGACACCTTGCGCCTGTTCGTTGGGCTTAAGGCTGAAAAGGTGGACGACGCCGACACCGGCGAAGTGAAGCACAACAGGCATTAGCCCTGGGAACGCGGGCTTACAAGCCCGCTTAAATCCAGAACAGCCACATACAGCGGGCTTGTAAGCCCGCGTTCCCAGGGTTAAGCGAAATCTCCTTATTCTTTTCTTATACGGTTCACTTTTTCCCTTCATTGGTCGGCTAAAGCCGACCCTCCCAAATGTCCACCCCCATCACCCTCGCCATCATCGGCGCCGGCAAGCGCGGCGAAGCCTACGCCGCCTACGCCAAACAACATCCCGAACTGGCCAAAGTCGTCGCCATCGCCGAACCGCGCCAACTCCAGCGCGAACGCATGGCCAAGGAATACGGCGTACCGCCGGAAAACTGCTTCGCCTCCGATGAAGAATTCGCCAAAGTCCCCAGACTCTGCGACGCCGCCGTCATCTGCACCCAGGACCGCATGCACGGCCGGTCCATCGCGGCCATCGCGCCTTTGGGCTACGCCATCCTGCTTGAAAAGCCGATGTCGCCCGATGCCGCCGAATGCGAAAACATCGTGGCAACCGTCAAAAAGCACGGCAACTTCTTCGCTGTCTGCCATGTGCTGCTGTACACCGAATTCACCCAGAAATTGCGCGCCCTGATGCAATCCGGCGTCATCGGCGATTTGGTCAGCGTGCAGCACCTCGAGCCGGTCGCCTGGTGGCACCAGGCCCATTCCTTCGTGCGTGGCAACTGGTCCAAAGAAGCCGACTCCGCCAGCATGCTGATGGCCAAAAGCTGCCACGACATGGATTGGCTGCGCCACATCGTGGGCAAGAAGTGCAAGCGCGTGGCCAGCTTCGGTTCGACCCGCCATTTCAAACCCTCTGAAAAACCGGTCGGCGCGTCAGATCGCTGCCTGACCTGCCCCAGCGCCATTGAAAACAACTGCCCCTACTCCGCCAAACGCCTATACCTTGACCGCTTCGGGCGCGACTGGATCGTGGATTACCTCAACGATGTGATCACCGGCGGCGCCAACACCAAGGAAGCGGTGGAAAAGGCCCTGAAAGAAGGCCCCTACGGCCGCTGCGTGTACGCCTGCGACAACGACGTGGTGGACAACCAGACCGTGATGCTGGAATACGAAGGCCCCACCACGGTGAACTTCACCATGACTGCCTTCACCCCCACCCTGCACCGGACCACCCGTCTGTTTGGCACCAAAGGCTACATCGAAGCCGACTCGGTCAAAATCAAAGTGTTTGATTTCGTCACTGAAAAAGAAACCATTCACGACACCGGCATCAGCGAAGACTCCGCCACCGCCGCCTCCGGCCATGGCGGGGGCGATTACCACCTGATGCGCAACTTCATCCACGCGCTCAAGACCGGCGATGCCTCCGGCATCCACTCCGGGGCGGAAGCCACCCTGGAGAGCCACCGCATCGTCTTCGCCGCCGAAACGGCGCGCAAAGAAGGGCGGATTGTGGAGCTGGCCACGGCGTAAGAGCCTGCCCCAACAACCCTGCAAACAGCTTGGGCGGCTTTTTCATCAGGAGCGCCGTAAAAAGGAAGATGCAAAAAAGAAACGGGGAAAGTTCCCAACCCATCAACCGACGGAGGCCACCAGTTGACGCAGCCGATCCATCTTGGATTCCATTTCCTGGACCAGTTTGATCTGGGTGCGGGCGCGGTCCAGGTTGTGGCCGGGGCGGGCGGTTTTGAAATACACATCGCCGTCCAGATGATCGGTCAAAAAGCGGGTGCCGCACTCCAGCGTCAGCAATTTTCCGGAGAAGGCCAGCAATTCCTTTTCATGGGCGTTGAGAAACCCGCCTGCGGAACTCAGATAGCCGCGGGCCAGCGACTCGAAGTATTCCTCGCGGAAAACCACCTTGGAGAGATCGGTCTCATCCTCTTTGGCCGGCGAGGTGGCGGTGCGCACCATGTCGCCGAAATCGTACAGGGCGCAGCCGGGCATGCAGGTGTCCAGATCGATGACGCACAGGCCCTCCTGGGTGTAATCGTCAATCAGCACATTGTTGAGCTTGGTGTCGTTGTGCGTCACGCGCTCGGGGATCAGGCCGGCGGCGATTTTGTCCACCACCACGCTGTAATCCGCCGCGCGGTCTTCAAAGAACGCAATCTCGTTTTTCAAATCCTTGGCGCGGTTGTGCGGGTCGGCCTTGAGGCTGGCCTGGAATTTTTCCAACCGGCGGCGCGAATGGTGGAAGTCGGGAATGGTCTCGACCAGGCGCCCGCCCGGGATGTCCACCAGCAGATTCTGGAAAGCGCCGAAGGCCCGCGCCGCCTGAAAGGCCTGGCCGGTGCTCTCGATCACATCGTAGCCGCGCGCGCGCTCGACAAATAGGTAGCAGCGCCACACATTGCCGGCGGCGTCGGCCAGCCACTGTTTGCCGTCCAAGGTCGGCACCAGGGTCATGGCGCGGCGGGTGGCGTCGGGTGCGCCGGATTTTTTCAACGTGTCCTGCGCATGGGCGCAAATGCGCGCCACATTGTCCATCAAGCCCTGGGGATTCTTGAAAATGGCATGGTTGACCCGCTGGAACAGGTAATGCACGCGGGTTGCACCTTGGTCGAACACCGCGCGGAAGGTGTCGTTGATATGGCCGGAGCCATAACGGGCGGCCTCGACAAAATCGCCGTAAATGGCAAACCGGGAGGCGATGGCGCGCAGATCGAAAGTGACGGAGGGGGTGGCCATGGGGGAACTCGAATGGTGACGGGTAGAGAAATGGGATTGGGGTACTTTATACCGGCGCAGGAAAAACAGCCGGGATCATTCCGCCAATTCATCTATTGCCGGTCCGGCCGGGCCTGGGTGCGCGTCTGCGGCCGCGAGGAAACGCTCTCACAGGGGCAGGCGCGCTGTTGCCGGCCGGCGTGCCGCATGCCTACGGGCCGGGCGCAGGCGACCCGTGGTCATTGCACTGGTTCAAGTCCAGTCATAAAAAAACCCGCCCAACTTCACAAAGAAGTGGCGGGTCAGCTCCCCCGGCTGGATTTGAACCAGCGACAATGCGATTAACAGTCGCATGCTCTACCAACTGAGCTACAGGGGAATGTAGGGAGGGGGATTTTACGGACTTTTCACGCTGCGTCAAATGGGGCCGTTCCTTACGGATAAGCCCATACCCCGGCCACGCCGGGATTCACGGCGCCGGTGATTTCCGGCAAGGTGATGGGCACGCGATCCTGCGACAGGGCGCCCAAAACGGCGAATGCCGCCGCCTCGCGGGCTTGGGCCGGCACGCCGGCCTGGTCGCTGGTGCACACGCGCGTGCCGGCACCGCTGTGACGGATGATGGCCGCCGCCAAGACGGGATTTTTGGCCCCGCCACCGGCCAAAATCACCGGCAGGCCGGGATGCTGGCGGGCATATTCGCCAAGGATCAGCGCCACCGCCTCCACCGCGCTGGCCAGGGCATCCTGGATTGAAAGACCGGCCAAAGGCCCGTGGCGCAGACCGTGCACGAAACCCGCGCCGTATTGCTCGCGGCCCAGACTGCGCACGCCGGCCTTGGCCTTGTCCATCATCGCCCGCGCTTCGGTCACCGCCTGCGGATGGGCCTGCCCCGCCCCGGCCAATTGCCCGTCTTTGTCGTAGGGCAACTCCGGCACCAAGGATCGCACCAAGGCATCCAGCACCAGGTTGCACGGCCCGATGTCGCCGCCGTCAATCCGGCACTTGCCACCCTCGACATGCCAGGCCGTCACATTGCAGATGCCGCCCAGATTCATCACCAAACCGGCCGGCGTGCGGTAAAGGATCGGATCGGTGATCGGCGTGATCGGCGCCCCCTGGCCGCCGGCCGCCAGATCGGCCTGGCGCAAGTCATAGATCACCGGCAAGCCGCAGCGGCGCACCAAAGGCCACGGATCAAACAACTGCCACGACACCCCGGCGCCGGCGCCGGGCTCATGCCAGACCGTCTGCCCGTGGGCGCAGACAAAATCCGGCGTCTCGCCGCTTTTCTCGACCAGTTGCGCCACCGCCTGCGCGTGCAAATCGCCCAGCCAGCGGGCACTGCGCACGATGAAGCCGGCGGTCAAAGGCCGGCCGGAAGCCAGCATCAACAGCGCATCGCGCAGCGAGGGCGGAAACTCAAGGTTCACCATGTCCAGGAAATCGGCGCGCATGGACAGGCCGTGGCCGGTGACGCGCACCAAGGCGGCGTCGAGGCCGTCGAGGGAGGTGCCGGTCATGCAGCCGATGATGAGGCGGGGGGAGTTTGGGGAGGTGGGGTGAGGTGCGTCCATGCGGAAGCAACTCTACCCGCCCCCACCCCACCGATCAACCCCCGCCCCGCAAAAAACTTTCGCTTCCGCCAAGCGGGCTGAAAGCCTCCCTTTGTCCCCCACCCCTACAATCCGCCCCCATGAAAAAAGCCCCCCTGATCGGCATCACCGTGGACAATGTGGACCGCACTGCCGCCTCCGGCATGTACCGCTCCGGCATCCATTACAGCAGGGCGGTGGTGGCGGCCGGCGGCATCCCCCTGCTGCTGCCGCACGAACCGGCTTTGGCCGACCGTTATGCGGCATTGTGCGATGCCCTGATGCTCACCGGCGGGGCGGATCCGCGCATGGAGGGCTTCGGTTGCATGACCGACGGCCGGGCCAATGTCATGGATGAACAACGCCAGGCCTTTGAGCTGGCGCTGCTGGCCGCGGTGGACCGCGAAAATGAAAACGCCCTGCCCGGCACGCCCCACAAGCCGGTGCTTGGCATCTGCCTTGGCATGCAACTCATGGCCCTGCACAACGGCGGCATGCTGGACCAATTCCTGCCGGATTCCCTGGGCGAACAGGCGTCGCTGCACCAGAATGATTCATCCCACCCGCTGGTGATCGCAGAGGATGGCAGCGCCTTGGGCCTGCCGGCCGGCGAAACGCGGGTGCGCGTGACCTCCAGCCACCGGCAGGCGGTGTGCGATGCCGGTCAGTTGCGCGTCATCGCCCGCGCCGCCGATGGCACGTTGGAGGCGATCGATGCCCCCGGCCGGGCGTTTTACCTTGGCGTGCAATGGCACCCGGAACGCACCGCGCCGGGCACGCCGCATCCGCTGGGCTGGGACCTGATCGCCCGTTTGGTGGATGCCGCCAAAATGCAACTGGGGTGAGGCCCCCTTCCCTTATAGTCCCCCTTCTTCATGCGGCCACCTTTTGCCACCCACCGCCCACTCCCCACCGCGCTGCTGTTGTGCGCGGCCTTGGCCGCGCCTTGTGCGCTGGGTGCCGACCAAGCCCCCGCCCCGGCCGATAAGCAGGGTAATCAAAAAACCGCGCCGCCGGAATTGGCCGTGGCCACCCTTGACCAAGGCCCCTTTTTGACCGATCCGGTCTTTTTGACCGCCTCCAAGGGCGTGGCGTGGTCCGAAGAAACCCAAGAAGGCCCCGCCCGCTGCCTGCTGCTGGAGGGTGGCAACACCCCGGTCGGTTTCAAGATCGGCGGCCATGGCTTCACGGCCGACCGCGCACTGGTGCGGGTGGTGACCAAGGACGGCGCCCACGGGGCGGAATACCACCTGTCGCTCTACCTTGAAAACGCGCAAAATCTGGCCGGCGACAGCGTGGGTGCCAAGGCCCCCCGCTTGTGGGTGACGGCCATCACCAGCGGCAAGGTGCAGGTCAGCGCACCCCTCCTGACCCATGCCGCGCAAGCCCCGTCCGATGACTTCACCGCCGCCGGGCGCGCGCGCATGAACGGGCAAAAACCGCCGGCAGAAGCGCCCAAGACCCAGGACGGCGCCGCTGAAGAGGAAGGCCCGGCTTTTGAGGAACTCAAGGCGCGCCGGGACCGGCGGGCCACGCGCCGGCAGGAGCGCCAAACAGCCCTGAAGCCCGCCGCTGCCGCCGGCCAAACGCCCGATGGCAAACTCGACCTGCCCGCCCTGCCGGGCCTGCCCGGCGGGGGCAAAACCGGCAAGCCGGGCGGACCCATCCATTCCAGCGCCGACCGCCTGGTGCTCCAGCGTGCGCAAAAGCAAGGAGCCCATGCCGGCGCGGGCGACACCGACGACACCCTGCTGCTGATGGGCCATGTGCGCCTGTCGTGGGAGGCGGAAGGCCGCTTGGTGGAGGCGCGCGCCGAAAATGTGGTGATCTTTCTGGATGCCTCGGCCAATGGCGACTTGGGCGACGCCTCCAAAGTGTCGGGCATCTATATGGAGGACAACGCCATCATCGGCGACGGCGACCACATGGTGCGCGCCCCGCGCATTTATTTCGATGTGGCCCGCCACCGGGCCACCCTGCTTGACGCCGTGATGTACGCGGTGGACGCCAAAATCAAGGTGCCGCTCAATGTGCGCGCCAGGCTGCTGCGCGAGCATGCCAGCGATTCCTTCGAGGCGCGCGGCCTGACCGTTTCCAACAATGCGTTTGCCGAGCCGGATTTCGCCATCGGTGCCAGCCGTATGACGATCTCCAGCCTGCCGCAAAAACCCGGCCAAGACGACGGGCAAAGCCACGCACAGCTCACGCTCACCAACGTCACGCCGGAAATCGGCGGGGTGCCGGTGGCCTGGCTGCCCTATGTGGCGCTGCCGAATTGGCAAGTCCCCCTGCGCAGCATCTACGCCGGCTACGGCACCAACGACGGCACCAACGTGCGCACCCGCTGGGGCGTGCATGAGTTGCTGGGCGAAAAACCCGACACCGGCGAAGACCTGACCGCCGACCTGGATTGGCGCGGCCGGCACGGGGCGGGGTTGGGCCTGGACCGCAAATACGTGCGTCCGGACAATTTCGGCAATTTCCATTTCTACGACCTGCCAAGCGACAACGGCGTCGACCGCATTGCCGGCCGCGACAACCTGGACCACCGGGACGACCACCGTTATTTTCTGCGCTTTGAGCACCGCCACCTGCTCAGCGACGAAACCGAGCTCACTGTGCAGGCGGCGCATGCCTCCGACCCCACGGTGCAGGAGATGTTCTTTGCCCAGCCAGCCGAGCGCCCCCCTGAAACCGGCCTTGACCTCAAGCATACCCACGAGGATTGGTCGGTGGCCGCCATCGCCTCGCTGCAAACCACCGACTTCACCCAGTCGCTCACCGAGCTGGAGGCCCGCGGCTGGCAAACCGACCGGCTGGAAGGCGAATTCCGCCGCCTTGGCACCGAAGTGGCCGACGGCAAAGCCAACTGGTTCTCGGAAAACCGCGTGGGCCGCGTGCGTGCGGCGGTGGGCACCGACGCGCCCGCCGTGCGCGGCATCGACAATTTCTCCTCACTTCAGGAATTCGGCTTTCCCAACACCACCTCCTTCCGCGCCATGGCCGCCGCCAGGGGCATCCCCACCGCATGGGTCAACCGTTTGGACAGCCGGCAGGAACTGCAGGTGCCGCTGCAGTCCGGGCCGGTGGATGTCACGCCCTTTGCCGTCGTGCGCTACACGCAATGGAGCAACGACATCGAGCAAGCCGGCGGGGCCGAGGACTCCAAACGCCTCTACGGCGGCGGCGGCGTGCGCCTGGCCACCGAATTGGTCAACACCTTGGTCGAACTCAAAAGCGACTGGCTGGACCTGAGCGGCCTGCGCTACGTGATGCGCCCGGAGGTGGACCTTGGCTGGTACGCCTCCAGCATGAACAGCGGCACCCTGCCGATGTACGACCCCGATGTCGAGGGCTTGGGCGAGGGCGGCATCGCCCGCTTCGGCCTGGTCAACAGCTGGCAAACCCACCGCGGCCAGGGGCAGAACCGCCATTTGGTGGACTGGTTGCGCTTCAAGCAGGATGTGGTGCTGCGCACCGATGACCAGTCTGCTTCTACGGACCCGCACCGCGCCATCCCCCGCTATGTGGACTGGCGGCCGGAATATGCGCTGGGCGGCAGCCACGCCTACTCCGAATTGCTCTGGCAAACCACCGATGCCCTGTGCGCCAACGGCGAGGCCACCTACACCTTCGACTCCGACCGCATCGAACAATGGGGCGTGGGTTTCGACTACACCCATTCCGACCGGCTGACCTCGCATTTGGGCTACCGCGAAACGCGCATGTTCGGCGAGCAATTGGTTTCCTATGGCGTGCAATACCGCCTGACACCCAAGTACGACCTGTCGGTCAGCCACACCTTCGATCTGGGGCCGGCCAACACCGGCTGGCTCAACGCCTCGCTGGACCGCAAAACCCCCGGCGGCATTTTGCGCTTCATCGGCAGTTACGACGAACTCAACGGGTCCTATGCCGTCGGCATCGCCTTTTCACCCAACGGCTTTGGCGGCGGCAACGGCCTGAGCCAGAGTTTGTTCCGGCGCAACCCGGATTAAGCGGCCCAATGCGGGCCCGCCGGGGTGGAGGGGTGCCGTGCCGCTGGCCGATAACCAAGGATGCCAAGCCCCACGCGTGCCGTTTTCCCCCTTGTTTTTGTCCCCGCTTTTTCGTTGCTGCTGGGCGGCTGCCTGCCCCGTCCGCTGGAGACAGCGCCCACCGGCAACGCCGTGGCCGTGGAGGACGCGCCGCAGGCCGCCCCGCCGCAAGCTAAGCCGGAAAACCCCGCCACCACGGCGTTGGACGACCAGTTGCGGGGGCCGCCGGTGGCCCGTTTCGCGCAGGAGCCGCAACTGCGCATCCGCATCCAGACCAACCTGACCTCCGTCGTGCTGGGCCGCGGCCAGACGCTGATCGCGCCCTCGCCGCAGGATGCACCGCATGCCTTTGCGGGCCCGGTGACGGTGGCCCGCTCGGGCGACGGCTTCCTCCTGACCGATGCCCACGGCAAAGCCTGGACCTGGGCCAGCCCCGCCCTGTCGGCCAAACTTGGCCAAGGGAGCATTCCGGTGGGCAAGCAGGCCTATCCCGGCACGGTGGAATTGGCGGCACAGGGCAAAGCAAGTTTCGACCTGATCAACGATGTGCCGCTGGAATCCTATTTGCCCGGTGTGCTGGCCAAGGAACTCTACGCCGATTGGCAACCCGAAGCCTACCGCGCGCAAGCCATCGCCGCGCGCTCCTATGCCATCTGGGAAATGACCCTGCGCCGCGCCCAAGGCCGTGAATTCGACCTTGAATCCGACGAATCCAGCCAGGCCTACATCGGCACCACCACCAATGCCAAAGCCGCCAAGGCCGCGGCCCAAACCCGCGGCATCGTGCTCGCCTACGACCGGCGCGTGCTGCCCGCCTTTTTCAGCGCCTGCTCCGGCGGGGCGGCGCAGGATGCGGTGGTCGCCTTCCCCGGCCGGGTGGCCGACCTGCCGCCCTTGCGCGGCCACAAACTCGGCGATGCCGCCGCCATCTGCCCGCGCAACGCGTGGGGCCCCCTCAATCGTGACAAGGCTGACGCGGTGCGCCGGCTGGCGGCCTGGGGCGCGGCGATGAAAAAGCCGGTCGCCAACCTGCGCTCGCTCAAATCCGCCCGTGTTTCCATGCTCTCGCGGGCCGACCGCCCGGCGGTGTTCGAACTGACCGACGACGACGGCCGGACCTACGCCATGAATTGCGAGGACTTCCGCACCGCCCTCAACGGCGGCACCCCGGCATTGGCGCCCCAGTTGCGCCTGTTCTCCTCTTTTTTCTCGGTGCGCGTGGCCGGGGCGCAACTGATCTTTGAAAACGGCCGCGGCCACGGCCACGGCGTGGGGATGGAGCAGTGGGGCGCCGAAGGCATGGCCAGGAAGGGCCAGTCGGCGGAAAAAATCCTGGAATTTTATTACCCCGGGGCGGAGCTGAAAAAGGCGTATTGAAAAACGACGCCGGGCACCCCGCCCGGTTCATTTCTTTTTCAGTTCCCGCGCCTGCCACGCCTGTGAAAACTTCACTTCACCGATCTCGTCCTCGCCCTTGACATAGCAGCCCGGCAACATGCGGAAGGTCCATTGAGCCTGTCCCTTGCGCCAGGCCAGCCCCAAGTCATGGTGCATCACCACAAAGGTGCCGTCATCGAAGCCGATGCGCCCGCGCAGCAGTCGCTCATGGGCGGCGGGCGCCAGCTTTGTGACCGGCAAAGTGGGATCGGCCGGCACCCAGCCGATGCCGTTGGCAAAAAACTCCACCCGGGTGTGGGCGTTTTTCTGCTGCGGATCGGTGTAGCCGGCCGGCACGGTGGTGAAAAAACCCGTGCAAGTCCTGGCCGGAATGCCGGCGGCGCGCAAGGCCCCGACCATCAACTGGGCCGTTTCCCAGCAGCAAAGCGGCCCATCGGTGGGCACCTTGGACAATTGCACCGGCAACCATGGATCGTCGCGCCAAATCCGGTTGACCCACAGTTCGCGCATCACGCGGCGGGCGAAGGTCAATTCGGATTCCGCCCCCCGGCTGCGCAATTTGGTCCGGTCAAGCCAGGCTTGGAACTCCGGCGAGGCCCAATCGCACGCCGGGGTGGAGGCCAAAAAGCGGGCCGCCTCCGCTGTGGCCAACGGGGCGGCCGGCCGGGCCCCCTCCGCGCGGCAGCCCAAATGACGGGCGAGCAAGGCCACCTCAAAACGGCAGGACCAATCGGCGCTTTGCCGCGTGGCGGCGCCGGCCGCCAGCGTGGCCACGCCCCAGAACGCCCCATGGTCGAACGTTTCGCGCTTGAGCCCCTCGCCTGCGGGGGGGACCAGCAGTTTCAGGCCGTCCCCCGCCGGCGGCCAACCCTCCATGAACAGCCACTGGCCGGCCTTGCCATGGTCAATTTCGGCATGCAACTTGTGCGTGATGGCAAACCGCCTGGGCTCCCCCACCATCAGCATCAGCGCCGACGGATGGGCCTTGGCGTGCGCGGCAAACGCCCGCGTCCCCGCCGCCGCGCGCGCCAGCGCCCCGGGGTCGGGCTTGACCCCGTCTTGAACGGCAGGCGCGGCAGCGCCCGCCAACAAGGGCAGGAGCACCGGCAGCCAAATCAAGGGACGGGTACGGGCCAACTTCATGGCTGGAATTTTAACGTAAAAAAAACCGTGTTTGCCTTTTTCCCCCGCGGTACGGCCTCAACCGGTCAGCACCGAACTCAAAATGACCATGGCCACCGAGAAGTAAATGATCAGGCCCGTCACATCCACCAGCGTCGCCACCAACGGCGCCGAGATGGTGGCGGGGTCCAGTTTCAAGCGGCGCAGCAGGAAGGGCAGCATGGAACCCATGATGGTGCCCCACAGCACGACGCCGACCAAGGCCACGCCCACGGTCAGCGCCACCAAATGGTAGGAGGCGGTGTGCAGGCCGTCTTTGGTGGTGACGGTGTAGTCGTACCAACCGATGCTCTGCCACAGGTGGATGCGGATGACGCCAAGCAAACCCAGCCCAAGCCCCAGCACCAGGCCGCACAGAAGCTCGCGGCGGAAAACCCACAACCAACCCTTGAGGGTCACTTCGCCAAGGGCCATGGCGCGAATGATCAGGGTCGAGGCCTGCGATCCGGAATTGCCGCCGCTGCTGATGATCAAGGGCAGGAACAGCGACAGGATCACGGCCTTCTTCATCTCGTTGTCGTAGTGCGCCATCGCACTGGCGGTGAACAGCTCGCCGACGAACAGCACCGCCAGCCACTTGCCGCGCTTAAGGCACAGGCTCCAGAACGAAATGGTGTTGTAGGGCTCGTCCAAGGCTTCCAAACCACCCATCTTCTGCATGTCTTCGGTGGCTTCCTCCTCCACCACCTCGACGATGTCGTCGGCGGTGACGATGCCGACCATGCGGCCCTCGGCGTCCAGCACCGGCACCGCGCCCCACGCACTTTCGGAAAACACGCGGGCGACTTCTTCCTGGTCGGTTTCCTCGTGCACCGAATCGGGCGGCGGCTCCATGATGTCGGCGACTTTGGCCGCGGGCGATGCCGTGAACAAATGGCTCAATTCGATGATCCCCTTGAGGTGGCGTTCGCCGTCGAGCACATACACCGCGTTGGATTCGCCCTCTTTGAGCGCGCGCTGACGGCGCAGGTAGCGCAGCCCCTCGTCAATCACCATGTAGTCGCGCACCACCGGAAAGCGCGGATTCATCAGGCCGCCGGCGTCGTCCTCGGCATAGGCCAAAAGACCCGTCACTTCGGCGCGGGTGCCGGGATCAAGGTCCGCCAGCAGGGTGTAGCGGTCCTCGGTGGAGACCGCCTGCACCAGGTCGGCCGTGTCATCCAAAGCCAGAAAACGCATCCAGCGCCGGCGCTGGTCGGCGGGCATGGCCAGCACCAGGGTGGCGCGGTCATCGGCGCTGAGTTGCTCGAAAAACTGCTCGGCTTCCATCACCCCAAGCAGGGCGAAACCTTCCCACCGTTCTTCCGGCGACAGGGCCACCCACGCATCGGAAAGTTCGGCGACGGCGACGGCGGCATCAGGCATGGGAGAAGTGTCGGTCATGGGCGGCATGATATGGCGCCGCCATCCTCATGGCTTCATCACAATATTGCCGCCCGCGCCGGGCAGCATCACCGCCGCATGGGCCTCTGCCGCTTGGGCCAACGGAAACACGGCCTTGACCACCGAGCGCAACTCTTTGCGGGCCAGCATGGCTCCCAAGCCGGCATGAATGCGAATGCGGTCTTCGGGCGTGATGTTCATCAGACTCATGCCACGAATGGACGCGTCTTTGACCATCAAATCGCGCGGATTGATCTCAACGTTGCCGCGCGAACCGACCACCACCACCCGGCCGCCGGGCGCCAGCCATTTGAGGTCGTTGCCCAAATTCACATTGGCCAGCATCTCCAGCACCAGGGGAATGCCGGCCTGCTTTAATTGGCCGCCGCCGGCAAGCCTTGCTGCCTCCTCCAGATGATTGGGGTCCAGGTGATCCAAAGCGGCGTTCGCCCCCATTTCCAACACCAGTTCGCGCCCGGCTTCCGTCCCGGCAGTGCCGATGACAAATAGGCCGGCGGCCTTGGCGATCTGCACCGCCGCCAAGCCCACGCCGCCGCTGGCGCCGTGAATCAGCACCGTTTCATTGCGCCTGGCCCGACCGATGTCGGCCAAAGCGCGCCAAGCGGTGGCGGCCGGCACGCCGATGCAGGCGCCTTCCTCGAATGAAACCGCCAACGGCAAGGGATGGACTTGCGCGACCGTGCACAGGCATTTTTGGGCATAGGTTCCGGTCAATGAGCCGGCCACATACACCCGCTGCCCGACATGGAATTGCGCCGTGCCCGCCCCCAACGCCTCGATGCGGCCGGCACCGTCTGAGCCGGGCGTCCAGGGAAAATTCACGCTGTAATTGTTGGCGCCTTGACGCAGGTAGGTTTCCACCGGATTGACGCCGATGGCCTCCAATTTGATCAAGATCTGGCCGGCATCAGGTGCAGGCAAATCGGCGCTGTTTTGAAGGACCAAAACTTCCGGCCCGCCGTGCTGGGTGACGATGATGGATTGCATGGCGGGAAGTGTATTGCCAAAAACAAAAGAACCGCGACCGTCAGGGAGCGGGCGTAGAGAAGAACCCCGCATCCGCTCCCTTACGGTCGCGGTTCTTTATTCAAGCGCGCCGCCAATTCCGCCACCAATTGCGCCTTCACCTCTGCCATCGCCGGGCACTTCTCCCCCAATACTTGCGCCAAAGAAACCACCGGCCGGCCGGCCAGTCCGCAAGGCACGATCAGTTTGAAGTGGTCCATGTCCGTCGTCACATTCAGCGCGAGCCCGTGCAAAGTCGTGCCTTTGCGGATGCGCACGCCCATCGCGCAAATTTTCGCCAGTTGCGCCTCTTGCTTGACCCACACGCCGGTGGCACCCGCTTCGCGGTCCCCCGCCACGCCAAAATGGGCCAAGGTCTTGATCACCACTTCTTCCAGCAGGCGCATGTAAGACGACAAATTCAACCCATGGCGGTTCAAATCCAGGATCGGGTACACCACCAACTGGCCCGGGCCGTGATAGGTGATGTCGCCGCCGCGGTTGGTTTCCTCCACCACCACCCCCATTTGCGCCAAAACTTCGGGCGGGGTGATCAGATTGGCCCGGGCGCTTTGTTTGGCCGTGACGGTGATCAGCGGGGCATGCTCGACCAGAAACACGCATTCCCGGCCGCACCCGTCTTGCAGGGCTTCATTTTGAACCTGCTGATAGGCATAAGCCTGCGCATAAGAAACGCCGGAACCCAAGTCGCAAACGGTAAAAGGCAAAGTCATCGGATCGCTATCATACGCGCCGCATTGCCCCCTTTCGATTCCCATTGGGTCTGCCGACGGCTCTCTTTTCCGTCCTGCATTCTTCATCCCCCATGCCCCACATCCATCCCACTTCCATTGTTGATGCCAAAGCCGAACTCGCCGACGATGTGGTCATCGGCCCCTACTGCGTCATCGAGGGTGATGTGCGCCTTGGCGCGGGTTGCCAACTGGTCTCGCACTGCTTCCTCAAAGGCCCCTTGGTGATGGGCGAGCGCAACACCATCTATCCTTTTGCCACCATCGGCTCGGAGCCGCAAGACCGGCGCATGGGCCTGGATTACGTCGGCCCCGGCACGCTGATCGGCAACGACAACGTGTTCCGCGAAAATGTCACCATTCACCGCGGTGGCAAGACGCGCGCCACCACCATCGGCGACCGCAATTACTTCATGGCCTATTCGCATGCCGCACACGATTGCCTGATCGGCAACGACTGCAACTTCGCCAACAGTTCGGCCCTGGCCGGCCACTGCGAAGTGGGCGACCGCGTGATCCTGGGCGGCGGCGCCGGCGCCCAGCAGTTCTGCCGTTTGGGCCGCATGTCCTTTTTGGCCGGCAACGAGGGCATCACCAAAGACCTGCCGCCCTTTTGCATGGTGCACCACTCCAAAGCGGTGGCCTCGCTCAACCTGGTGGGCTTGCGGCGCAGCGGCTATCAAAAGAACATCGACAATGTGCGCAAAGCCTTCCGCATTTTGTACCGCTCGGGCCTGACCAACATCGCCGCCGTCAACCGCATCCGCGCCGAATTGGGGCATGATCCCCTGTGCATGGAGATGGCCGACTTCGTGGCCAACACCAAGCAGGGCATCACCACCTACGCCAATTCGCGCACCTTCCGCGTGCGCGGCACCACCTCGACCGGGTCGGCGGGCGAGGAAATGGGCGGCTAAGGCCGGCCGTCCCCGCGCAGGTGCTTCACAATCTCGAGCAGAATCCGCGGATCCGTCGTCGCTCCCGCATGTGACGGCCGCAGCAGGCGGCGGGTGAAGCGGCGCAATTCATGGCCGTGGGGCGCAGCATTTTCCAACCCCACCACCCAGTCGCCCTCGATGGCATAGGGCACGATGGCATGGGCCGGCAGCGCGGCGTTGAGCGCGGTCAAAAACGCCGAATCCTTCATCATGGCTTTGGCCCGGGCATCCCATTTCTCAAACAATTTGGCTTGGTTGGCGCCCTGGTGCGGTGTGCCCACCGTGTGCAGCATGCGGATTTTGAGCCGCCGGCCCTTGGGCGCGTGGTCGGCGTCAAATCCCGGCGTGCCATCGGCCAGCGCGGCGAAGCGGGCGACCAGGCCGCCCATCGAGTGGGCCACCACATCCACCTCCACCGTTTCGTGGGCATCGGTGCTTGGCCAAAGCGCCTGCACCCGCTCCACCACCCTGGCCCGGCAATGGTGCATGGTGAATTGCCAGAAAAAAGAAATGTCCGCCACCCGCACATCGCCGGTGGCACGGCGGATGTCCCGCGCCACCTGGGCGGCGACCACCCCGGGATCACCCCAGCCCGAAAGCACCACCACCGGGCGGGCCAAGGCCTTGGGCCACTGGCGGAAATGGCGGAGATAGGTGCGGGCTGCGGAAGTCGTGAGCATGGCGTCCATCCTAACCCCGCATTGTTTGATTTCAATGTGCCCCGATCCATCCCTCCATCCGAAACTTCGGATAAACTTTCGCCCTCCCCTTTACGGACGGCTTGAAGGCCGCCCCCCATCAACGCTTCAAAAAGGCACATCATGCACGCCCAACACTACTTCTTCACCAGCGAATCCGTCTCCGAAGGGCACCCGGACAAGGTTTCGGACCAGATTTCAGACGCCATCCTCGACAGCCTGCTGGCCCATGATCCGCACGCCCGCGTGGCCTGCGAGACCTTGTGCACCACGGGCCTGGTGGTGCTGGCCGGCGAAGTGACCGTGCACACCCAGGCGGCCAACGACGCCCTTGGCCACGCCGAAGAAACCGTGCGCGCCACCATCAAGCGCATCGGTTACACCGACGATCCTTCCATCCGTTTCGACGACACCTCCTGCGCGGTCATCCGCACCTTGCACGGCCAGAGCATCGACATCGCCCGCGGCGTCGACCACGCCTCTGACAACGCCAAAGAGCCCGGCGCCGGTGACCAGGGCCTGATGTTCGGCTACGCCTGCCGCGAAACGCCGGAACTCATGCCGCTGGCCATCCATCTCTCGCACCGCATGGTCGAAAAGCAGGCCGAAGTGCGCAAACAGAACAAAAAAATCCCCGGCCTGCGCCCCGATGCCAAGAGCCAGGTGACCATCGAGTACGACGCCAAGAACAAGCCGGTGCGCATCGACACCGTCGTGCTCTCCACCCAGCACGACGCCCGCTGGAACGGCGCCAAGAAACAGAAGGAATTGAAGGCGCTGATCATCAAGCATGTGATCGCCCCGGTGATGCCCAAGAAACTGTTCGACCCCAAGACCGTGACCGTCCATGTGAACCCCACCGGCCAGTTTGAAATCGGCGGCCCGCACGGCGACGCCGGCCTGACCGGCCGCAAGATCATCGTCGACACCTACGGCGGCAAGGGCCGCCACGGCGGCGGCGCCTTCTCCGGCAAGGATCCGTCCAAGGTTGACCGCTCCGCCGCCTACATGGCCCGCTATGTGGCGAAGAACCTGGTCGCCTCCACCCTGTGCGACGAGTGCGAAGTGCAACTGTCCTACGCCATCGGCGTGGCCGAGCCGACCTCGGTGTTCATCAACACCTTCGGCAGCAGCCGCATCCCCGAGGCCGACCTGGTCAAGATCGTGCGCAAGTTCGTGCCCCTGACCCCGCGCGGCATCATCAACCACCTCAAGTTGCGCGCCCCGATCTACTCTCCCACCGCCGCCTACGGCCACTTCGGCCGCAAGCCCGGCACCATCACCGTGGCCGGCAAGACCCATGAGACTTTCACCTGGGAAAAAACCGACCTGGCGGAAGCCTTCCACAAGGCCGCCGGCCTGCGGTAAGAGGAAACGGCACCCGCCCCAAACCAAAAAACGACGCGCCAACGCGCGTCGTTTTTTGGCTTGGGGCCGGCCCGAATGGGGCGTTCTTTGAAAAAGAACAAAACCGCTACAATTTAGACTTCCAAATTCGCTCCGGCGCCCCCCCTTTTTCCATGGCCCAAGACCCGCTCAAAACATCGACCCGCGCCATCCTGGCCCTTGTCCAGGCGAAGAAGTTGCGCAAGGCCGCCCATGAACTCAGGAAAATCGAGCCCTACCGCAAAAAAATCTACGGCTACGACCGCCTGATTGCCGCCGTCCACAGCCCGCTCAACAACGCCGAAAAATTGTTTTACGAAGCCCAGGCGGTGGTGCCCGACGTGATCCACAACACCGAAGGCGACGCCAAAACCCGGGGCAACCGCACCCGCCATGCCATCCGCCGTCTGATGAAGGCCCGCGCCATCGTGCGCGACGACCCGGAAATCAACGCCCTGCTCAAGCGCTGTCTGGCGGCCATCCAAGAGGCTGAAAACAAACTCAGCGCGGCCCAAAACCTGGCCCTGCGCGGCAATTGGCACGGGGCGTACCATGAGATCAAGCAGGCCGCGCAGATGGACGACTCGCCCGAGGTGCGCGAAACCCAGAAATTCATCACCCAGTATTACGCCCGCCAGACCCGTGACGAGCAAAAACTCAGGGCCGTGAAAAACACCGGCATATTCGGCGCGATCATCCTGCTGTTCGTCATTTTCGGCGTCGGCATGTACACCTGCTCGCTGCACGAAGACGCCGACGCCTACCGGCAGAAAAAGTTGCTGGAAAGCGGGCGGATCACCCCGGCCAATCCGGCCTCGCCCGCCCCGGCCCAATCCGCCCCGGCAGAACTTCCCGATGTACCCTTGGTGCAAGCGGCAACCCCGGCGGCGGCCACGCCCGTTCCGGCGGCCATCCCCGAACAGCCGGCCGCCCAACCGGCCGGGAAGCCGGCGGAAAAGGCGCTTGAAATCAACTCCGAAAGCGAATTCGGCACCAGCCTTGGCCACCTGCCCCCGGGCACCAAAATCACCCTGCGCTACAAGTCCGGCGCCTGGCGCGCGTGGAACCGCGCCACCGGCTTTTCGCCGGACGCCCCGGCTGAAGGCGGCCAAGTGCACAGCCTTTCCATCCGCGGGATGAAGCCTGACAAAACAATCAAAACCCTGGGCGTGGTGCCCTACGACACCAAAACCACGCCCTTCACCTATGAAGTGCTGGGCAAGTACGACGCCATCCTGTTGCGCATCAACGAGGACCCGGGGCAACTCAACAACAACGACGGCGTGGTCACCTACGGCGTGCTGGTCACCCCGCCGCAGTAAGCAGCACCACCACATGGCAGGCGATGGCGCGGTTTTCACCCAAGGCATCCACCTGTTCGTGGGTTTTTCCCTTGATGTTCACTTGCGCCTCGGCGCAGCCGAGCAACCGCGCCAGATTCGTTTTGATTTGCGCCTTGTGCGGGGACAACTTGGGCCGTTGCAAAATCACCGTGATGTCCAGGTTGCCGATGGCCCTCTTGGCCGCCTGCATGCGCAGGGCCGCTTCTTTGACGAACACGGAAGAATCGGCGCCTTGCCACTTGGGATCATTGTCGGGGAACAACTGGCCGATGTCCTCCTGCCCCAGCGCCCCCAAGACGGCATCCACCACCGCGTGATACACCACGTCGCCGTCGGAATGGGCCACGGCGCCGCGGTCATGGGGAATGCGAACGCCGCCGACGATCAGCGAATGGCCGGGTTCCAGGCGGTGGAGGTCGAAGCCGTGGCCGATTTTGGGGAGGGTGGTCATGGGGTGGGGATTTGAGGCTTGGGAGATTTGGAGTCTAGTTCAGGATCCAGCGGCACGGTCGGGCCGACAGTCGGGGGATTTTTGAGTTTGATTTGGCCGTCGGGGGTGAGGGTGAAGCCGCCGTCAATCATGGGGGATTCATGTGCCGGCGGAAAACCAAAAGCACGGGGATCCTCTCCCAGCCAAATGTCTCTGCCAACCCATGGATAACTGGCAAAATCCGCATCCCAATGCTCAACCCACACCGTGGCCGGAAAGGATTGCGGGAACAACACCGTCGCCCTGCGCCCGCCCGCCTCAATCAGCAGACCGCCTTGGTTGTCAAAGTGCGAAATGACGATTTTCCCGTTGCCGTCCGTACGGCCCAATAGTTTGTTCGGCGTCGGGAATGAACCGAAGTTGACCGCCGTCACCGCCACCCCGATCAATGGCCTGCCCCTTGCATCCACCACAGTCAATTCTTGCCGGTTCACCACATCTGCAACGGTCAAAGTTCCTACGACGCCCACCCCCACCGCCAGGATCGCCGGAGCCGCCACCACGCTGCCAGCCGCGTAAGCGGATTGCTGCGCGGATTCTGTGGCTGACTGCGACTGGCAACCGGCCAGCCCGACCCCAAACGTCATGCAAGCCGCCAGACCCAAAACCGCCTTTCGCCCTTTGGGGGCGGCGGGCAAGGCTTTGTTTTGTGGCGCAAGGTTATTCATGGGGTGCCTTTTTAAGCTCGCTTGGATTCTACCTGCCAAGTTTCCAGGCCAATGTTCAAGGTTTTTCCGCCGCACCAAACCCCCACCCCTCCACCACCTCTTCCGGCTTCACCACCACAAAAACCGTCTCAAACCCCCAAGCCTGCCCCTGCATTTTCATCCCGTCCGGCCATTGGTTCTTCATGCCCGTCACCAAGCCCTCGAAGCGCCCGGTTTGGTAGCCCTCCCCCACATACCCGTCACCCTGCTTGCGCAAGGATTCCCCCTGAATCTGCAGCCTGCATGCGCAGGGCGAGCCGTTGACTTTTTGCACCAGAAAATAATTCTTGCCCGCGATGTTCGCCTCCCAATAGGTTCTGCGCTCCTCGTCCTTCACCCACCGCCCTTCGATGCGCACCACATGGCCGTAGGGATAACCCAATGGCCCCGTCCACGCGGCCGTGGGCGGCAGAGCCGGAGAAGGTGTGGCGGCGGACGCGCAACCCGGCAGCAGGCACAGGGAAAGCGCAGGGAGAAAAAAGCGAAAAAGGGGCGTAACAATCACGCCCGGCATCCTAGCCCCCTTCTCTTGCCCAAACAAGCCTTTTTCCCACCTTATATTCACGCTTGCGCTGGGCGTGCACCAATTCCCCGCATCACTCATCCATCTCCCCCGTCGCCTTCGGCTTCTCCATCCCCCACGGCGGCGTCCCATCCCCGTACTTCTGCGCCAGCGCTTTGAGTTGCGCGGTCAGTTCCGCCTGGATCTTGGCATACGCCGGATCACCGTAGACGCTCTTCATTTCCTGCGGATCCTGCTCCCGGTCGAACAGTTCCCAATAGGCCTGCGGTTTGTGGCTGTAATACCAGGCCAGGGTGTAGCGCGGGGTGCGGACGGCCACCTGCTGGGGCACATTGTGCTCACCGCCGCCCTCGTAATAGTGATAGTAGGCGGCTTGGTCCGCGTGCAGTGCGATGGTCTGCGTGCTTTCCAGGGTCTTGAGCATGCTCACGCCATGGATGTCGGCCGGCAGTGGCACGCCGGCCAACTCCAGGAAGGTGGGCATGAAATCCACATTCTGCACCATCGTCCGCTGCACGCCGCCGGCCGGCACATGGCCGGGCCAGCGCACGATCAGGGGCACGCGAATGGATTCCTCGTAGGCCCAGCGCTTGTCGAACCAACCGTGGTCGCCAAGGTAAAAACCGTTGTCGGAGGAATACACCACGATGGTGTTCTCGTCGAGGCCGTTTTCATGGAGGTAATCCAGCACGCGGCCGACATTGCGATCCACGCCCTTGGCACACTTGAGGTAAAGGTTCATGAAACGCTGGTAATTCCAATGGGTTTTGGCATCGCCCTTGGGCGGATCCTGGATGTAGGCCTCATCCTGCGCACCGTACGCCGCCTTCCACAGAGCGGCCCATGCCGGGTTGTTGGCGATGGGCCCCTGCGGGGCGGAGGGCTTGGTCAGCGAGGAACCCACATGCAGGTCGTAAGCCCGGATCAGGTCGCGGCCAACCTGCATCCTCTGCTGGGCGGCGCCCGGGCCGCGGCCGGCGTAGGTGTCGAACAAGGTCGCCGGCTCGGGGAATTTGACGCCGGGCCACAACGGAATCTCCGTCGGCGCCGGATACCAGTTGCGGTGCGGCGCGGTGGTGTGCAGCATGAGCAGGAAGGGCTTCTTGGGATCCCGCTTGGCCAGCCAATCCAGACCGAAATTGGTGATGACATCGGTCGACATGCCGACCGATGCCTCTTTGCCATGGGGTGTCAGGTAGGTCTGGTTGTACCAGCCGCCGTTGCAGACCTTCCAGTCGTCGTAGCCAACGGGATCACTTTCCAAATGCCACTTGCCAAAGATGGCCGTCTGGTAACCGACATGGTGCAGGTACTTGGCCAGCGTGGGCTGGCGCCCGTCGAACTTGCGCCCGTCATTGGCCGGGAATCCGTTGGCATGCGAGAATTTGCCGGTGATCAGAATGGCCCGCGACGGGCCGCACAGGGCGTTGCCAACCAAGGCGTTGTCAAAGCGCATGCCATCGGCCGCCATGCGGTCGAGGCGCGGCGTGGCATCCACCCCAAATTTCGCGCCGTAGGCGCCGATGGCGTGGGCCGCATGGTCATCGGCCATGATGTAGACGATGTTGGGCCGGCTGCCGGCCCAGGCGGCAGGGCCGGCCGGAACCGGCTTGGGGGCACTCTCGGGGGTGGACTGCGGCCACGCGGCAGCATCGGCCCCGAGGGTCGCAGGCACCCACAAAAACGCCGCGCAGGCGGCGGATGCCAAGCAGACCAGAAGGGAAGAACGGCCAAGCGTGGTGGACATGTGCTTATAAAAGGATGTTGAAAAAAAGAGATGACCAGGCAGGGACGCTTGGGACGGCCGCAAATTACAGGCTCTTGGGCCGACCGCCGCCCACAAAATACCGGCACGCCCGCACATTATTCCTTGCCGGCCTTCTTCTCCAGAAAATCCGCGATTTCCGGCTTCGCCTGATACCGGGCGTAGTCGGCGGGGGTCTGGCCGGCGCGGTTCTTGGGCGCAACCTTTGCGCCGGCCGCCAGCAGGCATTTGACCAACTCCAGGTTGCCGCGGCTGGCGGCCAAATGCAGGGGCCGCATGCCGTCTTTCATGGGGGCATCCACCTTGGCGCCGGCGGCCAGGAGTAGTTGGGCCATCTCAACCGAGGTGTCCCGGTGAACATTGAGCATGCACAGGTAATGGAGCGCCTGCGTGCCGTGCCGGTCGGCGCCGTCCACTTTGGCCCCATGGGCCAGCAGCAATTTGGCCAGTTCCAGGTTGCCGCTGGCGACCGCCGCCTGCAGGGGTAAATGAGAGTAGAAAGAGCGGCCGCCAAGGTTGGTGTCGGCCTTGGCAGCCAGGAGGATTTTGGCCGTTTCAAGATGGTTGCCCGCGGCCGCCAATCCCAGCGGGGTGCTGCCGATGATGGTTTCGGCGTTGATGTCAGAGCCGGTATCCAGCAGCAACCGCACCATGCCGGTCCACCCTTTGGCGGCGGCGGTGTGGATGGCCCGGCTGCCAAAATCATCGGCGCTGTCTTTCACTCCCGCTGCGAGCATTCTTTTGACGCCGGCCACATCATTTTTTTCGACCGCATCCAGGAAGGCCTGCGCGCGCAATTCCTCCGCCGTTTTTGGGATGAGGGCTTCCTGCTCCGCCTGCTTGGCCAACCATTGCGCCAGTTCGGGATATTTGTCCGCCCACTCCTTGCCCTGCGAAAATACCTTGAACTTGCCACCCCGCTTGCCGCCGGCTTTGGCACCCGCCGCAACCAGGGCCTTGGCCACTTCCAGGTGGCCGTACTCGGCGGCGCAGCAGAGGGCGGTGCGTTGCCAGTAATCCACCGCATGAATATCTGCACCGTGGGCCAGAAGAAAACGGACGCATTCCATATTCCCTTGGGTCGCGGCCCAATGCAGGGGTTGTCTGCCATCATCGGTCCTGGCATCCAACCGAGCGCCGGCAGACAGCAGGCACTTGATCATTTCGGCTTGATTGTTGGTCGCTGCTTCGTGGATGGGTTGCTTCATCCCTTGGCCGGCCGCGTCCACCCTGGCACCGGCGGCCAGCAGCAGGTCAATGATGCCGGCATGGCCGCCCCAAGCCGCATCCGCCAGGGGTTGCCCGTTCGGGCTGGCGGCATTCGGCTTGGCGCCGGCCTTGAGCAGCATTTGCACGGTCTTGGTTTGGCCCGCCGAAGCGGCCAGGTGGAGCGGCTGATCGCCATAGCGGTTGGCCGCATCCACCTTGGCGCCGGCGGCCAGCAGAAGTTTCACATTACCGGTCCGATGGTTGCTGATCGCGATAAAAAGCGGCGTGTTGCCATGACCCTCCGCCTCATCCAGGTCCGCCCCGGCGGCGAGCAGGGCGATGAGCGCCCCGGTGTCTGCCTCCTCCGCCGCAGAACGCAGCCGCTGGGCCAACGCGGTCTTTTGTGCCAGATTCAGTTTTTTCGCCGCCGCTTCCCCCGCCACGGTCACCAGCCGCATGGCGGCCTCCTCATGGCCGGTTTTGCGCGCCAAGGCAAAGGGCGTGTCACCCGCATGATCGGGGCTGGAGGTGGCGCCGGCCAAGAGCAAAAATTCCACCATCTTGAGTTGGTGGGCGCGGACGGCCAGATGCAGGGGCTGGCTGCCGTTCTGGTTGGCGCCGTCCAACTTGGCGCCGGCAGCCAGAAGGAAACGAACGGCATCCACTTGCCCGGCATGCATGGGCGGCGAAGTGGATGGCCTGCGTGCCATAGTCATTGGCGGCGTCCACCTTGGCCCCGGCCCCCAGCAGCAGTTTCATCGCTCCAATCTGGCCATGCTCGGCGGCCACCGCCAACGGCGGGTTGCCCGCGGCATCCACCGCGTCGGCCTTGGCACCTTCGGCCAGCAGGCGCCTGAGCGTGGGCAGGTCACCCTTGGCCGCGGCCCCGGCCAAGTCGGGCGCGGCGGCCGGTGCGGCGGATGGCGGGGAGCTTGGCAGATACGCGGCCATCAGCAAGATCAGCGTGGCGGATGAATGGGAATGCATAAAAACCCGGGAAAAGAAAGGGGCGCATGCGCCCCGGGAACCGCCGCTTCAATACCCCCCCGACCCCGCCTCGCCGTTGGCGATGCTCACCCCGCTCGAACACCCCAAACGGGTGGCGCCGGCGGCGAGCATGCGCTTGGCGTCCTCCAACGAACGGATGCCGCCGCTGGCTTTGACCTGCAAGGGGCCGGCGTGTTTTTTGAGCAATTGCACGGCCGCCTCGGTGGCACCGCCGGCGCCGTGGAAGCCGGTGGAGGTTTTGACGAAATCGCAGCCAGTCTCGCGGGCGGCCAGACAACCGCAGAATATGCGGGCTTCGGCTTCGTCCGCCGGCACGCCGTGCATCAGGGCGGAGGTTTCCAAAATCACCTTGATCACCACCGAGGGCAGCACGGCGCGCACGTTTTTGGTCACCTCCAGAAAATCCGCGCGCGCGGCCTCCAGATCCCGCTCCATCAGGTGCGGGAGAAAGGCGACGAAATCCACCTCGCTGGCGCCGTCCTTGACCAGCGAGGCGGCCTCGATGGCTTTGACCATCGGCTTCATCGCGCCCAGCGGGAACCCGGCCACACCGCACACTTTGACTTTGCCTTGCACATAAGCGGCCGCTTGGCGCACGAAGCGGCCGTTCACGCACACGCTGGCAAAGCCGTGCGCCAGCGCCTCGTCGCACAGGCGGCGCACGTCGGCTTCGGAGGCTTCGGGCTTGAGCAGCGTGTGGTCGATGCGGGAGGCGATGGACATAGGCAGATTCTAGCTGGCTGCGCAGGTGGTATAAACCCGGCATGAATTTCTTCCAGTTGCTGCTGGCGCCCGGCTTGCTTGCTCTCCTCGCCCTGTGGAGCGCGCTGCGCAGTGAGGGTGGCGCGACGCCCCACAAGGCGATGGACACGCCAACGCCTGCGGCCGTGGTGGATGGCTCGGCCGTGGCGCAAGAGGATGCTGCCGATGATTTGCTTGCCGACCTGCTTGCCGATTGGCTTGCCGAACTCCCCCCGCAATGCCCCGCGCCGGCCACGCCCGCGCTGTCTGTTTGGGTCGCCGGCGACTACCTGATGATCGCCGGCCAGCGCGTGCCGGTCAGCACCAAGGTGGTGCCCTGGCAAGTGGAAGAAGGCTTGGGCTTTGACGGCCACACGCCCGGCCCCGAAGGCCCGCGGTTTAGCGAACGCAAAATCACCGACCCGGCCCTGGCCGACGAAGTGAAAACCAAGGGCTGGGACCGCGAGCGCTTGGCGCAGCAGGTGGACCAACTCGTGCTGCACTTCGACGGTTGCTGCACCTCGCGCCAATGCGCCGGGGTGTTGGAGGACCGCGGACTGTCGGTGCATTTTTTGCTCGATGCCGACGGCACCGTGTACCAGGCGCTGGACCTGACCGCGCGCGCCTGGCATGCCACCATCGCCAACGACCGCTCCATCGGCATTGAGATCACCAACCCCGGCGCGGTGGCGCAAGCGCAGGCGCAGGATTTTTTGGCGCGCTTCTACCTCACCACCGCCGACGGCTGGCCCATGCTCTGCCCCCCCGCCGGCCCCGATCAAAACTGGCTGGTGGAATTCGTGCCCCGCCCCGCCCGGCCCGACCTGGTCCTTGGCCCCATCCACCAAGAGGCGCTGGCGCAATATGACTTCACGCCCCAGCAGTACGAGGCTCTGGCCCGCCTGCTGGCCGCGCTGCACCGCGAGTTCCCCAAAATCGCGTTGGATTACCCGCATAACGCCGATGGAACACCCAAGACGGCACAACTCAGCCCGGATGAATTTGCCCAATTTCACGGCGTTTTGGGGCATTACCATGTGCAGGGCAACAAAATCGACCCCGGCCCGGCGATGCAATGGGAGTGGCTGATCAAACGGGCAAAAGAAGTGGCGGGCGAAGGTACGCCAGTTGCGCCAGTTGTGCCAGTTGTGCCACCGGCCGGCATCGCACAGCCCGCGCAATAACCCCCGGCTCACTTGGTCTTTTTCGCCCCGAACACGGGAACATCCGGGAGTTTTTTCCAGCCCACGGGGGCGATCTGAATCAGGGCAATCTGGTCGTCGGAGACGGTGATCTGCGCTTCCCAGCAGGGCGGATGCCAGGTGAAGGGGACGGCCCCGGAAAGGGTGGTCAGTTCCAGCGTCCGGCGGGCTTTGGGATTGATGCGGTCCAAGAGGGCGGCTTCCGGCAGGGTCAATGTTTTCTGTTCGGCATCGGGCGCCAGCGCCATGCGCGGGACGCCAAGGCTCAACCCCTCGTCTTTTTTCCATTGCAGCGAGACCGGCCCCACATCCATGTCGTGCCAGGCTTTCTCACCCCGCTTGATGGCGGCCAGGCGCACCAGGCGGTCGCCTTCAAGGGCGTGGATCCGGTTCAGGAACAGGCTGCTTTTGCAACTCTCCCACTCGCGCTCCATCTGCGCGCGCAATTTGTAGGGTTTGCTGAGCATTTGCACGACCGTGGCCGCCGCCTGCGCGTCATCGGCCCCTTCGCGGTATGCCAGGGCGGACACCGCGCCCTTGGCCAAACGCGTGTCCTGCGCCAACACCAGATCCAAAAGCTTCGCTTCCGGCGGCACCTGTTCGGAGAAACGCATCGCCATCGGCAGCGGCCCCTTGGCGACCTGTCCCCCGAACCAGCGGAAAAGGGCGTCGGACAGCCCCGGATCCAGAAGCAGCCCGGCCACCTCGGGGGGCGGCAGGTGCTTGGCCGCATAACTGCGGGTCACGATCTTCCAGCGGATTTCCCGATCCATCAGCAAGCCGGTCGAAACGAACGCTTCGGCCAGCTTGGGGCGGGAAAGAATGTCCAAGGCCTTGCCGCTGGCGGCGGCGTCGCCGTCGGCCAGCACGCGCACCAGGCCGGCCATGGCCTGGGGGGCGGTTTGGGAGCGCGCGATATGGGTTTCAAGGAAGTCCGGCAATTCCAACGGGGTGTCCTTGTCCGCGAGCCCCGCCACCACCACGCGGTCAACGATGGAGGGCAAGGCGGCGGCCCCTTCTTCCTTGGCTTTGGCCCCTTCTTCCGCAAGGGGGATGCTCCGCACCATGACGGCGGGCAGGGCCTTCCATGCGGCTAGGCGGACGGCGGCATCCTCGTTGGCAAGCAACCCCAGCAGATGGTGCTTGCCCGAAAACAACGGCACGCCGGTGGCCGGCTCCCTGGCGTCCTGCGGCTGCGTGGCGCAGGGCAACGCGGCCATGACGTTGAGGGCTTCAAGCAGCGGCGCCCCGGTGGCGGACAGCAGGGAATCGTCCACCAGCACCGCCGCCAGCGGGCTCTGGTCCGAAGCGGCCAGGACCGCCTCGATCGTGGCCTTGCGCCGGGCCTCGTCCTCAATGCCGGACACGCTGAACCCTTTGGCGATGGCCTGCGCCCGCTCCAGGGTCAGGGGGCCGCCGGCGGGGGACTTGCCTTCCATCAGTTCGATCAACTCGGCAAGGGCCGCCTTGGGGGACGGACCGTGGATGTCTTTCAGGGCGCCCACCACCGCGGCGGCGCGTTTGGCATCGGTGGATGTTTCGTTGGCGCGCAGCAGCACGCGCAGGGAAGCGACGCTCAAATCGGAACCGCCGACATTCTCCCCCGCCTGCGTGGAGGCCAGCACGGCGTGCTTGAGCAATTCGGCCTTGCCGGTGGAGATGTTGGCCGCCACCAAACCCTTCACCAGTGCCTGGCGGGCGGTGGCATCGCCCCCGGCGATGATCTGATCGGCCAGCGCAAAAGGCACCGCGTCGGGCGCAAGGTCGTTGAGCAGGCCGGAATTGACCAGCGCCACGGAAGCCGCCTGCAACGCCGCCGGATGCTTGGAGGCCACCTGCGCCTGCAGCAATTTGAGTTTTTCAACGGCGGCCGTGCGCACCGCCCCGGCACCCGGCGCGGCGCCGCTGCCGGCCGCCAGGGACTGCAACGCCACCCAGGTGTCGCCGGGAATGGCCCATTTGCCCTGGGGGAAGCCGGCGAAGGCATAATCCGGGTTTTTGCGCACCACGTACTGGCCGGTTTTTTCCTTGATCGAAACGTAGTAAACGGCGTACACCACCGCCGGACGCGGCTCTGAAAACTGGGACGGCAAGGCGGCCACTTGGTCCTGCACCTTGGCATACTGCGCCACCTTGTCGCCATGGGTTTTCTTCAGGGCCGCCACCCTGCTCAAATAGTCCTGGTGCGCCTTGGTTTCCCGTTCCCTGTAAATGGCGGCGGGCTCATCCTTGTTGCGCTGGGGCCTTTGATACGGCGGCTCGGCTTTCAGCGGCAACGGCTTTTGCTTGGCCAACCGCTGATGATCCATCTGAAACAGGTACAGCGCCTGGTCGTTCCCCAGTGTCGACCCACCGTCCATCTTCATGGTGGCATTGAAGCGGTCCACCCCCCAATGGATCTGCCGGTCGTTGTCAACCCAAAATCCGGCCGCAAAACGGGACGCCCCGGGCGGCGTGGCCGGCGCGCCGGCTTTGGGCGCCTTCTCCGGCGCCGGGATGTACCAAGCCACGAAATGGCCGGATTCCGGGGTGATGGGCGGCGAACCGGCCTTGAACCCGGCGCCAAGCAAGCGCATGGGGACCACCAACAACTGCTCTTTTTTGCCGGTCTTGGAGTCCAAGGGTTTGGGCGCCGGGATCCACACCGGATCTTTCAGCACGTTGTCCCTGGGGCCCGAGAGCAGCCGGGGAATGTCCAGGTCGATGTCAAGCGTCGTGGCGGCGCGCAGGTTTTTGGCATCCGTGCCGGGCTCGGGCGCCTTGGGCGCGGCCGCGCCGGAGGCAGGGGCGTTTGGGGCTTCGGGGGCCGCTTTGGGGGCGGCATCCTGGGCGCGCGCGCCCCCCACCGCGGACAACGCCATGCCAAGGACCAGGTGCTGCAGGGTGAATTTTTCCAAAGCCATGGTCTTTCCTTCAGTTGGCGGTTGTCCGGAACGCTGACCATCGCATTCTAAACGGGAACTTTTCAGCTGCAAGGGGCAATTTCCGGGCGCATGAAGAAAAAAGGGGACGAAAAAACCGGCCTTGCGGCCGGTTTTTCCCCAGGGGTGACCCCTTTTTATTTTTTGTTCTTGGGCTGCTGGAGGTATTCCTCCATCAACTTTTCGATCATCTTGGATTGGCCGATGGTGGCGCCCACTTCGCTTGGCAATTCAGCCCCGGCGGATTCAGCCATCTCGACGGCGGCCTCGTATTCCTGCTCGGCGGTGAGGTTGTCGGCGCCGGAGGCTTCGGCCAACTTGACCACTTCCATGTTCTGGTAAGTCTTGAAGCCGGTGCCGACCGGGATCAGGTGGCCCAGAAGCACGTTCTCCTTGAGGCCCACCAGGTGGTCGCTCTTGCAGCCCAGGGCCGCGTCGGTGAGCACCTTGGAGGTTTCCTGGAAGGACGCGCCGGAGAGGAAGGAGTCGCTGGACAAGGCCGCCTTGGAGATGCCCAAAAGGCGGGTCTCGCCGGTGGCAGGCTTGCACTTGACGGCCTTGGGGCCTTCCTTGCCGTCGGCTTCGAGGGCGGCCACGATGTCCTTGAGGTCGGACTTGAGGACGACCGTGCCGGCCTTGAGGTTGGAATCGCAGGGCTCCTTGATCTTGACCGACTTGGCCATGCGCTCGTTTTCCATGCGGAAACGGTGCTTGTCCACCTGCTCGTGGGGCAGCATCTCGGTGTCGCCCGGGTTCTCGACGCGGATCTTGCGCAGCATCTGCGAGAGGATGGTCTCGATGTGCTTGTCGTTGATCACCACGCCCTGCACGCGGTAGACCTTCTGCACTTCGTCGAGCAGGTACTCGTAGAGAGCCTCTTCGCCCTTGACGCGCAGGATGTCCTTGGGGTCCAAGGCGCCTTCGGTCAGGCTCTGGCCGGCTTCCACCACGTCGCCGGTGTGGACCAGCAAGTGGCGGTCCTGGCCGATGTGGTGCTCGGACTCGATGTCGGAGCCGCCCTTGATCACGACCGTCACCTTGCCGCGGCGCACGCCGGACTTGATTTCGATCTTGCCGGAGATGTCGGCCATCACGGCCACATCCTTGGGGGTGCGGGCTTCGAAGATTTCGGTCACGCGGGGCAGACCACCCACCACGTCGGCCGTCTTGGCCGCGGTCTTGACCTGGTAGGCCAGGAGGTGGCCGGCGTTGACGGACTGGCCGTCCTGCACCTCGATGCGGGCGCCGGTGGGCAAGTGGTGGAAGTCCTGCACCTTGCCGGCGCCGTCTTCGATGAGGATCTGCGGGTGCTTGTCGCCCTTGTGCTCGATGACGAGCAGGGCGCCGCCTTCGCGGCGGACGGTCGAGCCCTGCTCGATGTCCTTGAAACGCACCTTGCCGGTGACGCCGCCCAGGATGGGCGTGCGGTGGGGATCCCAGTTGGCCAGCAACGTGCCGACCTTGACTTTTTCGCCGTTCTTGACGCGCAGTTGCGCGCCGTAGACCAGGGCGAATTTTTCAAGTTCCTTGCCGTTGGCATCCACGATGGTGATGTCCCCGGCGCGCTTGAGCACGACCAGGCAGTCGTTGCCTTCGCTGTCTTTGCTGGGCACTTCGCCGGCGTCCTTGATCACGACCGTGCCGGCCTTGGCGGCGGTGGCGGCGGTGGCTTCGTTGGTGCGCTGCGCCACGCCGCCGGTGTGGAAGGTGCGCATGGTCAGCTGGGTGCCGGGCTCGCCGATGGACTGGGCGGCGATGATGCCCACGGCCAGGCCCTCTTCAACCAGGCGGCCGGTGGACAGATCCATGCCGTAGTCCAGCACCGACATGCCGTGGCCGGCATCGGTGGTCAGCGGCGAACGCACGACGACCTCGTTGATGCCCAGTTCCTGGATCTTGTTGGCGATGGCCTGGGTGATCAGGCCGTTTTCGCCCACGACGACTTCGCCGGTGACCGGGTTGGTGATCGTCTCCAGCGACACGCGCCCGTAAATGCGTTCGCTGAGCTGGATGTCGATGGCGTCGCCCTTGTAGACGGCGCGCTTGGTGATGCCCTTGCGGCTGCCGCAGTCTTCGCAGGTGATGAACACGTTCTGGGCCACGTCGCAGAGTTTGCGCGTCATGTAGCCGGCGTCGGCGGTCTTGAGCGCGGTGTCGGACAGGCCCTTGCGGGCGCCGTGGGTGGTGGTGAAGTATTCGAGCACCGACAGGCCTTCGCGGGCGTTGGCCTTGATCGGGGTCTCGATGATTTCGCCGCTTGGCTTGGCCATCAGGCCGCGCATGCCGGCCAGCTGCAGGATCTGGTTCTGGTTGCCGCGGGCGCCGGAGTCGGCCATCAACCACACCGGGTTGAGGTAACGCTTGCCTTCGGTGGAATCAATGGGGACCGGCAGGCCGCCCGCATCGCGGCGGTCGGCCTTGAGCTCCTTCATCAATTCCTTGCTGATGCCTTCGCGGCAGTGGGTCCAGAGCTCGATGAGCTGGCTGTAACGCTCCTTGGCGGTGGTGGCGCCGGCGTTGTAGGCCTTCTCGATGCGCTCGACCTTTTTCTGGGTGGCTTCGATGATCGCCTTCTTCTGCGCGGGAACGCGCAGGTCGGTGATGCCGAACGAAATGCCGGCCAGGGTCGAGTGCTTGAAACCGACGGCCTTCATGTTGTCGAGCAGGTCGATGGTCGCCGGGCGGCCCATGTGGCTGTAGGTGTCGTCAATGACGCGCGAGCAGCCCTTTTTGCCCAGGGCGCAGTTGTAGAACGGCATGCCGGCGGCCAGGATCTCGTTGAAGATCAGGCGGCCGACGGTGGTCACCACGCGGCCGGAAGCCGGCAGCGGCGTCACGCCGCCCTTTTCGGATTCCACGATGCCCTGGTAACGGTCCTTGGGGAACTTGACCACGATCGGGGTGTGGACCTGGATCTTGCGCAGGTCGAAGGCGAACAGCGCCTCGGCGATGTCCTTGTACTCGGGAACCTGGCGCAGTTTGGCGACCGCTTCCTTGGAAGGGGCTCCGCTGCGCGCCACCAATTCCTTGGCCACGGCCGGATCCAGGGGATCGGCGGAGGCGGCGGTCACGTAGTACACGCCCAGCACGATGTCCTGCGACGGCGAGATGATCGGGTTGCCGTTGGCGGGCGAGAAAATGTTGTGCGGCGAGAGCATGAGGATGCTCGCTTCGGCCTGCGCCTCGACCGACAGGGGCAGGTGGACGGCCATCTGGTCGCCGTCGAAGTCGGCGTTGAAGCCGGTGCAGACGAGCGGATGCAGACGGATGGCGTTGCCTTCGACCAGCACCGGTTCGAAAGCCTGGATGCCCATGCGGTGCAGGGTGGGTGCGCGGTTGAGCATGACGGGATGCTCATGGATGACTTCTTCGAGCACGTCCCACACTTCGGGGTCGCGGCGCTCGAGCATTTTCTTGGCGCTCTTGATGGTGTCGACCAGGCCCAAATCCTTGAGGCGGCGGATGATGAAGGGCTGGAACAGTTCAAGGGCGATCTTCTTGGGCAAACCGCACTGGAACAGCTTGAGGTTGGGGCCCACCACGATGACGGAACGCGCCGAATAGTCCACGCGCTTGCCGAGCAGGTTTTCGCGGAAACGGCCCTGCTTGCCCTTGATCATGTCGGCCAGCGACTTGAGCGGACGGTTGGAGGAACCCAGCACCGGGCGGCGGCAGCGGCCGTTGTCGAACAAAGCGTCCACCGACTGCTGCAGCATGCGCTTTTCGTTGCGCACGATGACTTCGGGGGCGTTCAAATCCATCAGCTTACGCAGACGGTTGTTGCGGTTGATGATGCGGCGGTACAGGTCGTTCAAATCGCTGGTGGCGAAGTTGCCCGAATCCAGCTGCACCAGGGGGCGCAGATCGGGCGGGATGACCGGCACGGTTTCCAGGACCATCCAGGCCGGGTCATTGGTGCTGGCGCGCAGTTGCTCGATGATCTTGAGGCGCTTGGAGAGGTCCTTGACCTTCTGCTTGCTCTTGGTGGCTTCGAGGTCGGCGCGGATGCCGTCGGCGATCTTGGACAGATCCAAAGCGACCACCAATTCCTTGACGGCTTCGGCGCCCATGCCGGACTTGAAGTTGGTGCCGTACTCGTTGAGCGCGTCACGGTGCTCGTCCTCGGTGAGGACCTGCTGCTTCTTGAGCGGCGTGTCCATCGGGTCGGTGACGACGTAGTCCTGGAAGTAGATCACCTTCTCGATGTCGCTGGCCTTCATGCCAAGCAGGTTGGCAAGGTGGCTGGGGACGGCCTTGAAGAACCAGATGTGGGCGCACGGGGCGGCCAGGTTGATGTGGCCCATGCGCTTGCGGCGCACGCGGCTGTGGGTGATGCGCACCCCGCAGCGGTCGCAGATGATGCCCTTGAACTTGGTGCCCTTGTACTTGCCGCAGGCGCATTCAAAGTCTTTTTCAGGGCCGAAAATGCGCTCGCAGAACAGTCCGTCCTTTTCGGGGCGGTAGGTGCGGTAGTTGATGGTCTCGGGTTTTTTCACTTCGCCGAAGGACCACGAGCGGATGTCGCTGGGGCTGGCGAGGGTGATTTTCACCGAAGAGTAGTCATTGATGCGCTCGAAGGTGTCGTTGGCGTTCGATTCGTAGTTCATGATGGGAAAGCCCAATCAGGGCGTTTTTTGAGGGATGAAAGCGGACCTAAGAAAAATCCAAACAGAAGGGCGGGGTGCTCGTTTCGCGGCGGCAAAGCCGCTTTGGATCAGAGCAGGGACACGCCTTCAGAATCCGACTTCTCGAGCGACACATTCAGGGCCAGGCCCTTGATCTCGTTGCACAACACGTCGAAGGCGACCGGCATGCCGGCTTCCAGGGTGTTGGTGCCCTTGACCATGGACTCGTAGATCTTGGTGCGGCCTTCCACATCGTCGGACTTGACGGTGAGGAGTTCCTGCAGGATGTACGCGGCGCCGTAGGCTTCCAAAGCCCACACTTCCATCTCGCCGAAGCGCTGGCCGCCGGTGCGCGCCTTGCCGCCCAGCGGTTGCTGGGTGATGAGCGAGTACGGGCCGGTGGCGCGGGCGTGGATCTTGTCGTCCACCAAGTGGTGCAGTTTCATGATGTACATGAAGCCGACGGTGGTCTTCTGGTCGAAGGGCTCGCCGGTGCGGCCGTCAAACAACTGCACCTTGCCGCCGGGGGGCATCTTGGTCAGGAGTTCGCGGTCGCCATGGGCGCCCTTGGTTTCCTTCATGCGCCGGGTCACGTAATCGTTGGCTTCGGCCACGGTCTTGTGGATTTCATCCTCGGTCGCGCCGTCGAACACGGGGGTCACGGCCTGGAAGCCCAGCACCTGGCAGGCCCACCCCAGGTGGACTTCAAGGATCTGCCCGACGTTCATGCGCGAAGGCACGCCCAGCGGGTTGAGCAGCACGTCGACGGGGGTGCCGTCCTCAAGGAAGGGCATGTCTTCCTGCGCGACCACGCGGGCGATCACGCCCTTGTTGCCGTGGCGGCCGGCCATCTTGTCACCCACCGACAGGGGGCGCTTGGTGGCGATGTAGACCTTCACCATTTCGAGCACGCCCGGGGGCAGCTCGTCGCCGCGCTTCATGTGGTCGAGGCGGCGAGTCTTTTCCTTCTTGATGGCTTCGATGCGCGGCCAGAACTGGCCGTGCAACTTGACGGCATCGTCCTTGACTTCCTTGCTGCCTTTGACCCAGTTGAGGGTGAAGTCGGCAATCTGCTCAAGCACGATTTCGGCCATGTCGGACTGGCCGACCTTCTGGCGGGTGGACGGATCCACCAGCGCGGCGCCGGTGAGTTCGTTCAGGGCCTCGACGAACTGCTTGAACAGTTCGATGGTCTTGCGGTCCATCTCCGCCTCATAGGTGCGCATGTCCTGCTGGATTTGCGTCTTTTGGTCGTCGGTCAGGTGCATGCGGCGGCTGAAGCGCTTGGCGCCGATGACGACGCCCTCGGTGCCGGCTGGCACGGTGAGGGATTCGTTCTTGACGTCTTCGCCGGCGCGGCCGAAGATGGCGTGCAGCAGTTTTTCTTCAGGCGAAAGTTCGCTCTTGCTCTTGGGGCTGACCTTGCCGACCAGGATGTCGCCGGGCTTGACGCGGGCGCCGATGCGGATCACGCCGTTTTCGTCCAGCTGCGAGAGTTGTTTTTCGGAGACGTTCGGGATGTCAGGGGTGAATTCCTCGCGGCCGAGCTTGGTTTCGCGGATTTCAACGTCGAAGGCCTCGATGTGGATGGAGGTGTACACATCCTCGCGCACCAGGCGCTCGGAGATGACGATCGCATCCTCGAAGTTGTAGCCGTCGAAAGTGTTGAAGGCCACCATCACATTCTTGCCCAGGGCCAACTGGCCCTGCAAGGTGGCGGCGCCGTCGGCGATGATCTGGCCGGCCTGCACCTTCTGGCCCAGCGAAATGATCGGCTTCTGGTTGAGGCAGGTCTTCTCGTTGAGGCCGCGGAATTTGCGCAGCACGTACTCGTCGGCGTTGTCCACCACGATGCGCATGGCATCGACATAGGTGACCACGCCGGTGCGCTTGGCGCGCACCACCATGCCGGAATACTTGGGGATTTCGCGCTCAAGGCCGGTGGCCACGCACGGGGGATCGGCGATGATCAGCGGCACGCCCTGGCGCTGCATGTTCGAACCCATGAGCGCGCGGTTGGCATCGTCATGCTCCAGGAACGGGATCAGCGCGGCGGACACACCGACGATCTGCTTGGGGCTGATGTCGACGTAATCCAGTCGCTCATGCGACACCTGCTGCAGTTCGCCCTGCACGCGGGCCAGCACGTGGCCTTCGCGCAAAGTGCCGTCCAGGTTGAGGGCGTCGGTGGGGCCCAAGGTGAGCTTCATTTCCTCGTCGGCGCGGAAGTACACCGGCTTGGTGCCGACCTTGCCATCGGTCACCTTGCGGTACGGGGTCTGCAGGAAGCCGTACTCGTCGATCTTGGAGTACAGGCCCAAGGTGCAGATCAGGCCGATGTTGGCGCCTTCGGGCGTTTCAATCGGGCACACGCGGCCGTAGTGGCTGATGTGCACGTCGCGGACTTCGAAGCCGGCGCGCTTGCGGTTCAGGCCGCCCGGCCCCAGGGCCGACAGGCGGCGCTCGTGGGTCAGGGTGGACAGCGGGTTGGTCTGGTCGACGACCTGCGAGAGTTCGCCGCGGCCGAAGAAGTTTTCGATGGCGCCGCTGATGCTCTTGGGGTTGATCAGATCGGAGATCTTGGTCACTTCCTGCGGGTCGCGGGTGCTCATCTTTTCCTGCACCGTGCGGCGGAACTTGAGGAAGCCCTTGCGGATTTCCTCGACCGCCAGTTCGTCGAGCGTGCGCAGACGGCGGTTGCCCAGGTGGTCGATGTCGTCAAGCACGGCGTTGTCGCGGCCGGCGCGCAAGTCAAGCATGTAGCGGATGACGGCGATGAAATCCTCGCCGCGCACATGCATCACCGTTTCGGCGACGGCGGCGTACAGCGCATCCTTCTCGAATTTGCGGTTGATGCGGAAACGACCGACCTTGCCGAGACGATAACGGTCGATGTCGTAGAACTTCTCGGCGAACAGCTGGCGGGCCTTCTTCACGTCCGGCGGGTTGCCGGGGCGCAGGCGGGCATAGAGGGCGAGCAAGGCCGCCTCGTGCTCGGTCACCTGCACGGAATCGGGGATCTGCACCTGCTTCTCGTCCAGGATGGTCTGCAAGAGGAGCAAGTCCGGCGTGCCGGCGATGACTTCCACCAGTTTGATGGCGGAGGCGATGATGGTTTCGAGCTTGTCGCCGATGCGCTGGCCCAGGCCGACGAGTTCTTCGCCGGTGGTGGTGTCCACGATGGGCGCCACCGCGATGTGGTCGGCGCGCAGGGCGGTGGTCTTGACTTTTTCAGTCTGGAAAAACAGGCGGACCAGGCCCAGGGTGGTGCCGGTCTGGGCATCGTCGGCCGCCAGCGGCATGACGACCACCGACTTGACCTTGGCATCGCGCACGCGCTTGACGCCGTCTTCGCCGAGCTTGGTGCCGGCCTTGACCAGCACCGAGCCGGTGGCCGGATCGAGCACGGGCTCGACCGTCCAGTGGTCGGGCAGCACCTTGTCGCTCTTCATGTCCACCGTGGCCAGTGCGCGCAGGAAGGTGGTGGCGGGGATTTTGTTGGATTGGTCGATGCGCATGTGCAGCACATCGCGCTTGGAAACTTCAAGTTCGATCCACGAACCGCGCTCGGGGATGATGCGCGCCGAGTGCAGCGGGCGGTCGCCCTCGTAGCCGGGCACGGAGAAGTCAACACCCGGCGAACGGTGCAACTGCGACACGATCACGCGCTCGGCGCCATTGATGATGTATTCGCCGCCGCCCATCATGACGGGCATGTCGCCAAGGTAGATGTCTTCTTCCATCACCTGCTGCGAATCCTTGCGGGTCAAACGCACGCCCACGCGGAAGGGCATGCCGTAGGTGAGGCGCAATTCGCGGCACTCGTCGGGCGTGTAGCGCGGCTCTTCGAGTTTGTAGGAGCGGTATTCAAGGCGGCTGGAGCCGTCGTAGGAATCGACCGGGAACACTTCGCGCAAAAGCGACTCAAGGCCGCTGGTGGGGTCGCGTTCTTCAGTCGTCTTGGACAACTGCAAAAACCGCTCGTAAGCGGCGGTTTGAACGTCAACCAGATGGGAAATGGGGAGGGCGTCTCCGCGCTTGGAGAAGTTGCGCACGGTCTTGGGCTGCATCGAAATCCTCTGGAATTGGGCTACTAGAGAGATTCGGCGGGTTATACGGTGTGAAGGTTTATCAAAACCCACACCTGCGGCCCGCCAAGGGGGACCCAGCATGATACCCGTTCTTTGGATGTTCGGCAAACACGCGGAAAAACAACTTTTTTATTTAGCCTGCAATATATTTCGTCTACGAACCGTTTTGCTGAGGTACTAATCCCCCCCTCCCACTGGAGAATGCCATGAAACCCGTCGCCCTGCTCGCCGCCCTCCCCCTGCTCGCCTTGGCCACCCTGGCCGCCGCCCCGGCCCACGCCGGCGGCATCAGCCTGGACTTGACCATCCTCCTTGGCGGCCACCCGCATTGCCCCCCGCCAGTGGTGGTGGAACGCCCCGTCATCGTGCAACGCCCGGTGGTGGTTGAGCGCCCCGTCATCGTTGAACGCCGCATTTGCGTGGAACCCGCCCCCGTGCGCGTGGAGCGCTGCGAACCGGTGGCCGTGGTGGAACGCCGCGACCGCCATGACGGGGAACGCCAAGAGCGCTGGCACCACCATGAAGAGCAATACCGCGTGGTGCACCGCGGGCGTGATCAACGATGCGGACATGAATGAATATGACGCGCTTTGCCTGCCGCCCCCGCCGGTCAAGGAATACTCCGCCACCAAGATCAAGCGCCTACGCGCCCGCGTGCATGTCAGCCAGGCCGCGCTGGCCGGCTACCTCAACACCACCGTGGCCACCGTCCGCCAGTGGGAGAAGACCGATGGCACCCACCCCAAGGGCCCGTCGCTGCGGTTGCTCAACCTAATTGACCGCAAGGGGCTGGCGGCGGTTTGCGCGTAAGGCGCAGAGGCGCAAGCGAAGAATAGAAAAACAAAAAAACGCCCGTCGGCTGACGGGCGGTTTTTGCTTGAGTTTTTTCGGGGTTAACAGTTTTGTTATTTATCGTAATATGAAGTGGTTATGGATTTTTTTGGTGTCAATTCAAGACCTGACCCTACTGTTTCCCACGGCGGTTTTCGTTTCACTTGCGCCGCGCTACTTTTTCTCGGCGGCTTCTTTGGCCAAGAACTCGTTGTATTTCCGCAACGCCTCCTGGCCTTGCTCGTGCATCCGCTCCAGGACTTTCGGGTCGGTGGGGGAAATTAGTTCGTAGATTTTTTCTAAACAAGCAAACACCGGATCACCCTCTTGGATTTCGTCTGAATCTGATCGTGCGCGTGTAGCCGCTCGTATCATCCAGATGACATGCTGCTCACTGTAGTTTGCTTTTTTTATTTCTTGAATTTCTTTTTCAAGCCCCTCGAGATACCAGCTAGGGGTAATCCCTTGGCTTCGACTGGAAGCCATGATTTGTTCAAGAAGCGCAATTTCTTGCGGGATATTTTTGGGAGTTGTATTCATGGTCAGTGTGTCCATTTCACAGGTTTGATCCAACTTGCCGAAAGGAATCGCGTCGGCACCCATATCTGGTTGCCGCCACCCAATGCTTCAGGACCTTGCGCGGCAGCAGTGCCTTCCCAAATCACCGTTCCTTTTGGAAGAGTGATTTGCTCGATTTTTTCTGCGGTGTTCTTAAAGGACGCTTTCAGCGCCAAGTCTTCAATTGCCTCTGCTGGTGATGTCGGCTTGATCAAGGTCATGTATGTTCCGTAGTCTTGGCCCCCGAGCGGCAGTGAGTTTCCTCCAAAGACCCGATAGACGACTGTATCTTGCTGAAGAATAATCGGAGTGGCCTTATTTGCCACAAAATTTTTCAACTCTGACTGAATCAGCTTTTCACCGATCGCAATCTGCTCGGACGCTCCCACCTGCTCACCAACCAGCGCGGACACTTTTTCGATGACCGGCGCGTACGCCTTCTTGACCGCACTTCCAAACGCGCTCCGGCCAAACAGATTGGCAAGCGGCGCGCCCTCCTCAAACAAGATTGGCACCAACGAACTCATGGTGTCGGCAATCAAAGTACGGGAAGCCCCAGCCTTGAGCAGGGTGGATGCCGCCGTGCTGCCGTATTCAAGTTCGGCTGTGGCCGCCACGGATCCGGCCAACGCGCTCGCCGCCTTGCCCGCAAAAGCAGCGACGGGAACAATGGACAAGGCATCAAAGCCTGCCAGCACAAAAGCAAATGCTCGCTGCTTATCGGTCAATTTTTGGCCGGAAACCGTGGTTCCCAATTCACAATTCAAGACCTGACCCCACTGCTGCCCTGACCCCACTGCTGCCCGCGGGGTTAGCGGACGCGAAACTCAAACCACTCCCCTGACCACAGGCGTTCATTTTGGGACGAAGACCGTCTTATCTGCATCCTTCAATTCGCCGCGCCTCACACGCTCAAAATAGGGTTCGGCAAGTTCTGGGAATCGAAGCGGCGGATCGCTTGGCTTGTGCATGAGGATGGGTTCGTTTTGGGTATCGAGAAATTCGAATGCGCAAGGCACTTCATTGGGGAGCTTGCCCAGCGTGCCACTGGCCACGATGGACATCCCGTTTCCGCTTGAACCCAGCATGATGTCGGACATGCGGATTTCGCGGGCGACACCTTGATCGCGGAAAGAGTTGTTGACCATAGATGGATGGGATACTTTCCATGCGTTCTTTTCTTGCTCGTTTTTGCTCCACTTTTTTTCATCTTCCGCATCCCAAAGCCCCTGCATTTGCTTGACCTCGATGCGGATCTCATGGACTCCGGTTGGCGATAGATTGATCGCAACATGGCGGGCAAGACCGGATGGAAGGAGAACCATGCTGGAGTGCCGCCACATTGGGTTCTGCATCACGCACAAGGCTTTGGCAATGGGCTTTGGATAAATGTCAAGGTTGCGGCTGGCAATGTCGGCCCTGACATTCCCCGCAAGATTGGGGAGTGTCAACGGGCTGTGGTAGGCATTGGCGAAGAAGGAGACATTGATGAATTGACCGTCGGGCGTCGTCGGTAAGGCATTCTTGGGGAACACATACGCCACGAAAAGAAGCGTGCGCTTGGGGTCGGTCGTGTCATCAAACGAATGGAGGAGGTAAGGCAATGCGTCGCGGTTGATGCGCGGCATCAGAACCAAGTCGTAGTCCTTCAATCTGTAAACCACGCAATAGGTTGTAGCCTGCCACGGGGTTTGTTCCGGGAGAAGTTCCGGGCAGTCGTAGTCCTCGGCAAACCGCTTGGCCATCCCCTTGGCCATGCGTTCCGCATTGGCGGGCGTGGGGTAAAGGCGGGCATCTCTGTGCTCGTTGATGTAGAGCGCTTTGTTGTCCCATTCTTTACCGAGATGGTATCGATCCCAAGGCTGGGTATGACATGCGGCGGCGAGAAGGCCGAGGCAGACGATGGCACTAGTAAAGAGATGCTTTTTCATGCGACCCTCCCGAAATCAGAGCCCGTCGTCGAATCAATCTTTGTCAAGGGAGTCCAGATGTTGTTCCCCAAAGTGTCTTTCCCAAAATAATCCTTTGCCCAGATTTTCCATCCCATTCCATCATTGCCACCGTAATCGTCAACATCCGCATCCTGGCTGTATTTCATGCGGCTGACATACTCCTTTTTGAAGTCGCTCAAATACTGCTCTTGAACGGATGCGTTGCTTGGCTGCCCGAAAGTTCCGTCACTGTTGTGAGGGCACCGCAATTGGGGAGGAGTCCACTCGAAGCCGTTGTCTAAAGCAAGCGTTTTTAGTTTGTCGGTGCCCGTCGTGATCGTCATCTCGTTTGCATCCTCCCCGAATTTGTTGACATTTTCAGGGCCAGAAAGGTTGTTGTCGGCAAACAACTTGTCCGCCGCCGCTCCCGCTTGTTTCACCGCATCGGCTTGCGCCGCCGCCACCGCCGCCGCGACATCCGTCGGCGCGCCGCTGGCATCGGTTCCCAGGTGATTCCAGGGAATCATGTAGTACCCGTTGTTCGACGACAGATTCGGGTCGTTGATCACATTCACGAATCCATCGCCCGCAACGAACATGTTCGAACTTGCGCCGCCGGTGGTCGAACCTCCAAGGAATGTCCACCGGGATAGTGGGCTCCAGAAATTTTCGGCCGCTCCACGGGCCTGCCCTTTTTCAAGTTTTCTGAAGATGTAATCAATCTTCGCTTCTTTTGAGAGTTTGTCGGCCACCGCAAGGCGATCGACCTTGTAGACGCTGGAATCTTTCGTTCCCACATTGCTGAGCAGAGCGATTTCCAATCCGTTGATCGCGTAGGTCAGATCGTGAAGTTTGGCGGCAAAATCCCATGTGGTTGTGGGCCGCGATCCGAATGTGAACGCGCAGCCTGGCCCTGCGAAAGTCAAACTGTTGTTGAACGACCCGCGCCTGATGACATAGGGGACAACATATCCCGCATGATCCGTCGTCGTGAATGTGACCGGAAGTTTGTCCGTGTCCGGCGCATCCGAGAATTTCTTGAAGTGCTCGACCATTGCGGAAATCGTGGCACCGGTCGGGTCGAGCACGATAGGACAGGTGACTGAATCTCGGCTGTTTTGAAAATCCCATCCATCCCCTCCCCCATTGGTTTTTGCGTCAAGTTTTAAGGGCCGA
>CAZKVP010000015.1:37587-43269 GCA_964556215.1 uncultured Phycisphaeraceae bacterium | reverse complement strand
CGGCCGGAAGAAAACTGGGCGCAGTTTCTCAATGCGGACGGGACCCCCAAATGGGAATCCATTGCCGTTGCCGGCCAATCCCAAGGGGGAGGCCATGCCGCCCTGATCGGGATCAAGCACCGGGTCGCCCGCGTCATGTGCTTCGGCGCCCCGAAGGACTACAGCAAGAAAACGGATGCGCCAGCGGCTTGGTACGGCGACGCCTCGGCAACGCCCAAAGAACGATTTTTCGCCTTCAATCACCATCAGGATCCAAAGGGCTGCACCACGGAGCAGTTGTTGCAAAACCTGAAGGCTCTGGGGCTGAACGCCTCGAGGCCCCCGGCGGAAGTGGATACGGAGCCATTCCCCTACCACCACGCAAGAGTGCTTTACACGGACACTCCGAAGGTGACCGTGACGGACAACGACGGCAAAGAGGCGAAAGCCGCCCATGGAGCCGCGATCAATACCCGCAATGCGGTGCACTGGAAGCAGGTCTGGATCTACATGTTGACGGAATAAGCCGGGGTTGCAAGGGGTTGCTGTCGGCCGGCAGTGCTTGTCGCAACTTCCACGCCGCCAACCCGCAGCAGGATGAGGCGCAGGAAGCCAGCGTGGGGTTCAAGCGGACGCTGTCATTCACGCTGCCGCGCGGGCGCTATGCGACGGTGCTCTTGCGGGCGGTGGGGCATTGAAGGGCAAGGGAGGATTCCTCCTTATGAGGAAGAGGATGCGTAGGATGTTCCGACGGGATATTTCCACCGCGTTTTGAGGGACCGCCCACCGGAGTCCTGTGGCCTTGTGGCTGACCGGCGGGCGTCAGTTGTTTGATTGGCGCGCCACAAAAATAATTTGATGCGGCCGCAAGGCTTGATACACTCGGTGGCAACACGTTTTCTCGGAACCCGATAACCACTGCCGTGAAATGCGCGGGAAGCCGAATGGGAGACGTCAATTCAACCCGGTCATTGGAGCCGATATTTATGAAACACGTCATGCGAAAAACGGCCGGAATTGCCATGCTGGCATTGCTGGTTGGCTCGGCATCGCTCCTGGCGGCGGGGTGCGCAACTTCAGGCTCGAATGTATCACCAGCCGACATGCAAAAGCGGCAGCAAGCACTGGCGAACTCGGATCATCTCATTGTCCCCGGCCAGCGGATCGGGCCAATCCGCCTGGGGATGGGCATGGACGAGGTTGTTGCAACGCTTGGACAACCGGACTATGCCAATACGGCATACGGCTGGACAACCTGGAAATACGTCTCTCTTAACATGAGTATTTCTTTCCCCTCGGGTGCGGCTCCGGATGTCAACTCTGTTTCTGCCGTTGCGTGGAACGATAGCGGTAAGACCATCGGTGAGTCGACTTGGGCGGATGTCAACCCGGTCACCACCGTATTCCAAACCGCCAATGGGATTGGGCTCGGATCATCCACCTTTGATGTCAAGCGGGGATATGCTTCGTCCAACTACACCGACGGAGGGGGATATTCCATGGATTTCACCGGGCTTGGGATAGCTTTTTGGAGTATCAATGACCGCAGGGTCACGACAATCATTGTGTGTTCTCCCAAGTGACTGATCACCGCCACACCGCAGGCAGTGATCAAGCCTTCCCACGCCGGTCCGGCCAGCAGCGTCAGGCCGCCGGTCAGAAACCTGGCCGGCTTGCCGAAATCCACCGCCGCCGACGGTGTTGGTCCGGAAAATCCGGCGGCATCCCGGCATCCGCAGCGTTGCGAACTGAAAGTTCGCGGTCCGCCCCGGGGGGCCATTCTTCTTCAACCAAACCGAGGCGCAAGTGCGCCTGCCCGCGCCCGCCACCGTTTCACAAACGCCTCGTACTGTTCCCGCGTGTCAATCCCCGCCGGCGCCGCCGGCGCATGGATCACCGCGATGGGGTGGCCGTTTTCCAGCACGCGCAACTGCTCCAATTTTTCCGCCTGTTCCAGCGGGGTCGGCGCCATGGCCGCGTACACCGGCAGAAACGAGCGGCGGTAGGCGTACAGGCCCATGTGCTTTTGGCAGGCGCCCGGGGCGCCGGCGTCGCGGTCCCACGGGATCGGCGCACGCGAAAAATACAGGGCGCGGTTGTGCTGCGAAACGACCACTTTGACGATGTTGGGGTCCAGCGGGGAATCGCCGGCGGGAAAGGGGGTGCCCACGGTGCCCATCGGCACGGCGGGGTGGGCCAGCATTTCGGCCACCAGGCGCTCCACCACCTCCGGCTCGATTTCAGGCTCGTCGCCCTGCACGTTGACCACCACGGTGTCGGGGGGCAGTCCCAAGAGGTCGGCGGCCTGTGCCAGGCGGCTGGTGCCATTGGGGTGGTCCACCGAGGTCAAAACGGCTTCGCCGCCGTGGGCCGCCACGGCTGCGCAAATGCGTTCGTCATCGGCGCACACCACCACGCGGGAGAGGCCGCGGCAGCGTTTGACCTGCTCCATCACGTGCACGATGACCGGTTTGCCGGTTTGCGCCAGCAGCATCTTGCCCGGCAGGCGCGAGGAGGCGAAGCGGGCCGGGATCAGGGCGACGACGGGGGCTGGCAGCATGGGGAAACCAAGGGGTGAAATGCACGCGGCCCGCGCCGGAGGGCGCGGGCCGCGGTTGGCGGGAGGCCGGGCTTTAGCTGCCGGTTTTCAATTTTTTGGTCAGGGCGCGCAGGGTGTCCATCTTTTCGCGGATGTCCTTGTAGTTGATGTCGATCTGCAGCAGGCCGGAGGCGATGCGCTGGGCTTTTTCCGCCTTTTCAATGTCGTTGTCCGCCTTGGCCGAGCGCGCCAGGGCGAGCATCAATTCGTAGCGGATATCCTTGCCCAACTGGTCGTCCTCGAATTGGTGCTCTTCCATCGCGGCTTCAAACGACTCGATGGATTCATCGGACCAACCCTTGTGCCCGTAGCATTGGCCGAGGAAAAAACTGGATTCCGCCCGGCTCTTGGGGTCGTTTTTGGCGCCTTGGAAAGAAGCGATGGCATCGTCGAACATCTGCGCCTTGTACTGGCGTTTGCCCAGTTCAAAGCGCACTTTCATGTCGGTGGGGTACTGGGCCGCGCGCTCGGTGTAGTGGTCGAGTTCAAAGCGCACCTGCTTGCTGCGGACTTTGGTGTAGGCGGCTTTCGTTTCGGGATTCTGGTCGGCCTGCATTTTTTTGCGCAGGTCGTTGGCCACGCGGTTGTACTGCTGCATCTGGACGTCGGCCGCCCGGGTCTTCCAGCCGTATTCCTTGGTGAGCTCGTATGCCTTCATCAGCAGGGCAACCGCCTCTTTTTCGGAGTTGGCATCCTCCTTTTTGAGGAGGGTTTCCACCAAGCGCTTGATCAGGTCGGTGTTGTCGCGGTCGGCCATCCACTCGTTGCGGCGCTTGACGATGAGATCGTCGATGCCCACGCCGGCCGAAGTGATGTCGGCCTGGATCATTTTTTGCCCCTCGGCATCCTTGAGGTTTTCGCGGAAGCCGCCCTTGCCCTTGGTCCCGGTGTGCCGGCGGTTGTAGATTTCGGCTTCAAGGTTCTTGAGCGTTGAGACCATGTCGCTGCTGTCGGGATCCAGCTGCAGGGCGCGCCGGCAGGCTTCGATCGCCTTGTCGCAGGCGGCATCCTCGTGGTCGAACAATTTGCGGAACACCGCCACCAATTCCATGTAAATACGCTTGTCCGGCTTGGGGGCTGCCGCCATCACCTCCAAACACAGTTGGGCCTGCCAAAAGATGATTTCGTTCAACTCAAGGGTGTCGTTGGAGAGTTTGACATCGGAGTCGGTCAGATCGCTGGCCACGGGCGCCTGCGGCAATTCGTCGGCTTTGGCCTGGGCTGACAAACCGGCCTGAATGGCGGCCAGCAGCGTTTTGGGGTTGGTGGGGTCCATCGCCCACTCTTTTTCGGCCGTCAGCATCTTGTCGACCGCCGAATCGCCCACCTTGGAAACGCCAAGCAGGCCGGAGGCCTTGCCGCCGGCGGCTTTGCGTTTGAGGGCGGTTTCGCGCAGTTCTTGGTGCCGTTTGAGGTTGTCCGGGTCGAAGCGCAAGCCGCTGATGTAGCAGTCGATGGCCGGGTCGTAGTTGCGGGCCTGCGTCATGGTCTCGCCGTATTCAAAGAAACGGCGCGCCTTGCGCGGATCGTGCACGAAGATGCCGTTGCCGTAGCCCGTGTCGCCAGGGGCGCTTGATCCGGCGGCGGAGTCTTTGCCGGCATCTTTCTTGGATTTGAGAAAATCGAAGGCCAAGGTGCGATTCCAATAAGGGGGTGGGGGCGGGCGATCCAGTGGGTCGGTTGAAGAGTATAGAAGGGAATTTTTCAAAGGCAATAGAATGCCGGTCCCTTTCCCAAAATTCCCCCACCCCCTTTTTTTGGAGCCCCTTCATGTCCACCCCCCTGATTGCCGTCCACGGCGCCGCCGGCCGCATGGGCCGGCGCATGGTCGCCCTTGCCCCCGAATCCGGTCTCAAGGTTGCGGCGGCCTTTGATTGGGCGCAAAGCCCCAACCTGGGGCAGGATGCCGGGGAATTGGCCGGCGTGGCCAAATTGGGCGTGCCGGTGGGGGCCTTGGCATCTGGCGCGGGGGCGTTGACCGGGGTTCATGTGTTGATCGAGGTTTCTTCGCCCGAAGGCACCCGCCAAGCCATTGCCGCCTGCCGCAAAGCCAAGGTGGCGATGGTGATCGGCACCACCGGCCTGACGGATGCCGACCAGCAACTGCTGGCCGAAGCGGCTAAAGAAATCCCGGTCTTGCAGGCCACCAGTTTCAGTTTGGTGGTCAATGTGATGTGGCAGTTGGCCGCGCAAGCCGCCCGCATGCTGGGGCCGGCCTATGACATTGAAGTGGTGGAAACCCACCACCGCTTCAAGAAAGACGCGCCTTCCGGCACCGCCATGACCCTGGTGCAGAAATTGTGCGAAGCCACCGGCCGCGATGTGAATAAAGATGTGGTGTTCACCCGGGCCGGCCACGAGGCCACCCGCAAACCCAATGAAATCACCGTGCAAACCCTGCGCCTTGGCGATGCCACCGGCGAGCACACCGCTTATTTCGCCGCCCTTGGCGAACGCATGGAGATCAAGCATGTGTCCACCAACCGCGATTCCTATGTGCTGGGCGCGCTGCGGGCTGCCAAGTGGCTGGCCGGGCAAAAGCCGGGGCGGTACACGATGGGGGATGTGCTGGGGATTTGAGGAGGCGCAAGTTCAGATCCATGCGGTGCGGGGGCCAAGGCCCCCACTGGCGCGGATTCAGGCCTCGCATTATTCCCATCCGGCTTCTGTATCATTCCCGCCTTCCGTCATCTCCCCCATTTCTAGTCGGCCAAAGCCGACCCTCCAGGAGCCCCAATGTCCACCGTCCGCGCCTTCATGGAACGCCATTACCTGCACTACAACGCCCGCGAGACCCTCGCGGCCGCCAAGGCGTGGGAAGCGCATTGCGCCGCCGGCGGCAAGATGATGGTCACCTTGGCCGGCGCCATGAGCACCGCGCGCATCGGCCGGATCCTTGGCCGCATGATCAAGAAGGGCTATGTGCACGCCATCACCTGCACCGGCGCCAACCTTGAAGAAGACGTGTTCAACCTGGTGGCCGCCAACGACTACAAGATCATCGCCGACTGGCGCTCGCTGTCGACTGCCGACGAGCAGAAGCTCTACGACCAGGGCTACAACCGCGTCACCGACACATGCATCCCCGAAACCGTCATGCGCCA
>CAZKVP010000015.1:24517-37487 GCA_964556215.1 uncultured Phycisphaeraceae bacterium | reverse complement strand
TGCGACGATCGTGGCGCCGCTGATCTTTGGGTATTTGTTGAAGGATTGAGGTGCATGTGAGTGAGCGATTGAACGAGCCCTGAGCGCAAGCTCAGGGCTTTTTGTTGGCCTGTTTTTCGGTCATGCTTTCGGCAGGTTACAACCCCTACCACAATTGCGGCAACCAGCAAAAATGCGCCGGAAATCAGAGAGAAGAAATATTTCATGGGCGAAATTCCTGCAAGCTGGAGGCAGCTTGACACGGGCTGTTCCAACTAAAAATCCCGAGGGATTAACCCAACTTAACAGCCGTCCCATAGGCCAGCACTTCCGTGATGCCTTGGGCGAATTCAGTCGCGTCATAGCGCATGCCAATGATGGCGTCGGCACCCATTTCCTTGGCGTGTTCCACCAACAGGTCGTAGGCATGTTGGCGTGCGGTTTCGCACACCGCGGTGTAGGCATCATTATGACCGCCAAAAATCGACTGGAATCCGCCAGCAAGTCCTTGGCCAATGCGCGGGGCGCGCACCGTGAGGCCGCGTACGATCCCAAAATATTTGACGATGGTTTTTCCGGAGATTTCGTTGCCTGTGGTGACAATCATGGAGGTATTCAGTGGAAAGAGGATCGAATTATGCAGCCGGCATGGTAAGCGCAATTGTGCATCCCCTCACCCAAACGCCCGCTGTGCCCCGGCCTGCACCACGAGGATTTCAACCCGGAGCTCCGCATCGCGCTTCATTTGGGAAGCACTTCGATTTCTTCGCTGGTGCGGCCCATGGCCCCTCATTCCCACGCCCCCCTCAATCCAACTGCCCCCACGGAATAAACAAAAAGTGCCCGCCGGCCTTGCCGGTTTTGGAGGTGCGCCAATCCACCACCCGCCACAGGAAGGAAACCCGGGATTTTTCCGGGCTGGAATCCCAGCGCACGAAGGGGAAGATGTTCCGTTTGACCGTGGCGTTTGCGCCTTCGCCCTCCTGCTGGCGTTCGTACATCCGCCACAGCAGGCGGAAACTGGCTTCCCCCGGCTTGCGCTGGTAGTCCCACAGTAAGCCCCACAGGGCCTGGTCTTTGGTGGCCTGGCCGTTGTGTTCGCGTTCCTGCGTGCGCTCCCACAGGGGGATCAGCAAGGGGTCGAACCGGCGCTCCGAGGTGTTCCAAGTGACGGCCGTGTCAGTCAAGGCCTGTTCCAGGCGCGCGCGGTCCTTTGCACTGGTGCCGGTGGCGGACAATTCGGCGGACGGCGGCAGATTTTTGACACCCAAAGTTTCCAGCGTGGCGCGCACTTCACGGGCGCCGGGGTAGGGGATGGCGTCTTTGGCAATCTTCGGATGAAAACCGTAATCGGTGGTGCTCGAGCGCCAGAGCCAGGGCACGGCATTGAGGTTTCCCCACGCCGGCCCCTGCGGGCAGTTGAGCCAGTGGCCAAGTCCGATCCACGCGCCGTCCGCCGGGCGGGCATGGCCGGGCAGGCCTGACCGGGTGGTGTTGTTCTGGTGGGTCAGCAGCGTTTCCACCGTGTCGGAAGCACGCAAAGCGCCTTGGGGCTGCGCCACCCAATCCCAGTTGCGGCCCCCCGGCAGCGGGCGCATTTTTTCGGTGCGGTAGAACAGGCGGCGGCCGACATCGTGGGACAGGCCGGTGTCCTGGTTGGTGTCATGGGTGTCGCCCAGCAAGCCCAGCAGGTAATCCGATTCCTGGTGGGTCGGCGCCGTCTCGCCCCATGAGAGCAGCGGCCAATAGTGCCAGCTTGAGCACTTGCCATTGGTGCCGTGCCAAAACAGGGCGGTGGTCTGCAAAAACCCCTCATCCTGCCCGGCCATGCCCGGCCCTGATTCGCCGCAAGCCAGTGGCCAGGCGCGCCACGAGGTGCCTTGGTCATTCACTTGCGCCTTGCCCAGGCCAAACAGCGCGTAGTGGGCGTCATTGATGCGGTAATACAGGCCGGCCACATTGGTGATGCGCTCATGCGGGGCGCGGTAATCCCAATACAGCGGGCCAAACACATTGAGCAGGTGTTTGTCGCCGGTGGGCGTGCTGCCGTAGCCGCCCAAGGGTGTGATCAGGCAGGAGAAGTTGTCGTCGGCATGGGTCTCTTGGTGAAACAGCGGGAACAGCGTGCGTGAGTGGGTTTTGGCATCGTCGAATTGCCACCAAACGGGGAAGGTCACATGGGTCAATTCTTCGCCTTGGCGGTCGTGGTAGGTGAGCAGCGGCAATGCCCACCATTCATGGCCATGGGCGGTGCGCTCGCCAAAAGCCATCAGGCCGAACAGCGAGCGCCATTTGGCATAGCCTTTTTCATCCATGTTTTGGCCGTAAAACAACTCCGCCAGCCACAAACTGTCGTGGTCCCAATAGGCCACCGGCAGCAGCAGGTTGAAGTCGTTGGCATGCACAAAGGGGCCGGCCGCCCACCAATCGCGGCCTTTTTCAAACAGGGGAAAGAAGCCCTGCGACTGTTTGCCCCACCATGCATTGAGCATCCAGAATGAATCGCGGTCCCAGTATGCCACCGGGAACAGCAGGGTGCCCGGATTTTCGGAATGGGTGTTGGCGCGGATCAAGGGTCCGGCAAACCACCAGTCCGGCCCCGCCCCGCCCAGGGGGAACACGCCGAATGCGCCGCGGTTCCACCAAGCGGTCAGCACCCAGCCTTCGCCCTGTTGCGGGTTCCAGGAAGAGAGCGGGAACAGCACCGAATAATCATGATCCTGCTGGTTGTACAGCGGACGGACCGCAAAGCCGTGGTCATCCCAGTCGCCGATGGGCCAGAGCACCGAGTGTTTGTCGCCGTTGGCGTAATACAGCGGGAACAGATTGACGCGGTCGTCGGACAGGCGCTCGTTGCCCTCGCCAAACACCGACACTTCCATCATGCGCCGCGAGGATGCGCAGCCGGAGGAGGCCAGGAGGGCGACGCCAAGGGCGAGGCTGGCGAATGCCAGGGAGGTGGTTTTCATGGCGAGTCCGGTTTGAGTAATTGATTAGTTGACTAATAATATGGCAGTTTCCTGGCGAATGCAAGGAAAAATAAAAAACCGCCCGCCATGAAGGGCGCGGGCGGGGGAAAAGGTTCAAAGGGGCGAAAAGCCGGAAAGGAGGGGTGAAAGCCTGCCTTTACCCCGCCGGCCCGATCACCACCGTGGTCGCCGGTTCAATCCTGATGCCGCGCACAAAGGCATCCACCTGTTCAAAGGTCAGAGCGTCCACTTGGGCGGCTTTTTCCGCCAAGGTGCGGGGGCGGCCGTAGACGACCTGGTCGTTGGCGATGGCGTTGGCGCGGGCGGCGCTGCTTTCGCCCTGCATGACCAGGCCGGCCTTCATGCCGACCTTGGCGCGGGCGAATTCCTCGGCCCCGATGCCGTCGGACAGGCGGGCCAATTCATGCACCAGGACTTCGTGGGTTTCTTTCGCCCTGGGGGCCGTGGTGCCGGCATAGGCCAGCACGGTGCCGAATTCGGCGGCGCCGGCGTAGGAGGCGTAGACCGAATAGCACAGGCCGCGTTTCTCGCGCACTTCGGTGAACAGGCGCCCGCTCATGCCGCCGGAGAGCACGGCCACCGCCGCCTTCCACAACAGGGCGTTTGGGCCGGTTTCCGGCTCGGCTTCGCAGGCCAGGGCGATGTGGCATTGGGTGGAGTCGGCGTTCTCGTGATGGGTGCCGCGCTCGGGCAGTTCGCCCAAGGGCAGTTCGCCAATGGTGCCGGCCCAACCGGCACAGGCGGCCTCGGCCCAGTCGCGCAAGGCGGCCGGATCCACCGCGCCGGACACCGCCAGGATCGAGCCGCCGGGCACGGCGCAGGTCCGCCAAAAATGTTGGACATCGGCCAGGGTCAGGGCTTCCAGCACGGCGGCGTCGCCCAAGGGGTGGCGGTCGAAGGGGGCGGTGTAATGCTTCCGGCGCAAAAGGATCATGGCGCGCTGCTGCGGGTCGTCGGCCAGGGCGTCGAATTCCTGCAGGCACAGTTCGCGGGCGGGATCCAGGGCGTCGGCTTCCAGCAGGGGGGCGGTCACTTGGCCCATCAAAAGCGGCAGGGCGGCCTGCAGATTTTCGCCAAGCAGGCGGGCCGACACATGCAGGTGGCGGCTGGCAGAGGTGACCCCGCGCTGCACGCCCAGGCGGTCCAAGGCGTCGCTGTGGGCGCGGGCAGACAGGCCGCCGGCGCCGCGCGGCAGCATTTCGGCCAGCACATTGGCCACGCCTTGCTTGTTTGCGGGCTGGCGGGTGACGCTGGCCGGGCACAAAAAGGCGACGCTGGCCGAGCGCAGGCCGGGCATGGGCTCGGTCAGCAGGGTCAGGCCGTTGGATAGGGTGCAGGAGTGGATGTCGGGCATGGGGGTGGCGGCGGCAGATTGTGTCGTTGCAGGAAGGGGGCAAAAACAGCGCGCGCCGTGGCACGGCGCGCGCTGTGGGAATCATAGGGTGTTAGGGCTCAAGGCGGCCGTTATTTCACCAGATCTTTGAGGTCATCGCTGCACAATTCGCCCACGCCGTGGGTGCGCTTGGCGTAGGTGGTGGCTTCGGCCATGTCGGCGCGCTTGAACACCAGGATTTCGGCATTCTTGTCGTGGAAGGTGATTTCAATGAACGGGTCCTTGCCTTCGACCAGCAACTTGGCCAACTGGCGCAGCGAGGTGACGGCCTGGCCGTTGACCGCCTTGACGGCGGGGAAGCTGCCCGGCCCGTAGCCGTTGGCGCAGGTGTGGGGCAGCAGGTTGGAGAGCACGACGATTTCTTCGTCCGGCGTGGTCTTGGTGTTGTCGTTCAGGTGGGCGCCGATGGGGCTGCCTGAGAGCGCCAGTTCGGCGCCGCGGCGCTGGGTCATGGCCTGGGCCAATTCGGCGGTGGCCTGCTCGAAGCACATCGGGCCGAACACGAAGTAGCGCGGGGCGGTGTTGGTTTCCATCAGGGAAGGCATCAACTGGTCGCCGCGGCGGGTCACGGGGATTTCCAGTTGCACGCTCTTGCCATCGCGCAGCACGGTGACGGGCAGGGTTTGGGTATCAGCCTTCACGTTGGCGTTGAGGAGATAGAAGGCGGGCCCGTCAAAGCCCTGGGCCCCGCCGATGCGGGTGTTGCCGGTGTTGTCCACCGGGGCGCTGCCCAAGGCGGTCAGCACATCCCACGGTTTGAAGGGGGCGATGGCATCGGCTTCGCCGGTGATCAGGATGCCGTGGACATCGTCCGCCAGGCCGAGTTTGGCGCGCAGGGCCGGGTTGACCAGGTGCTGGGCGCCGAATGATTTCTTGAAAGCCCATTTGCCATCGATCTTGCCGTCTTTGGCGTCGGCCAAAAACACCTTGATTTCGGCGGTGGGGATGAAGGCGGCGGCGGCGCTCTTCTTGTCCTCGGACAGTTGCGCAGCCAGGAAGAAGCCGGCCAATTTGCGGTCAAAGAAGGCCGGGCCAAAGGCGGTTTTTTCACGGAATTGCTCAAGGGCCACCTGCGAACGCAGGGTCAGGCTGCCGCTGCTGTTGGCAATCTGGGTGTCGCGGACCAGGCCGGAAATGGCGGCCAGTTCGTTGCTCGCCCCATCGTAGCCGGCAAAGGTGACGGCCGAAGGATATTCGGTGAATTCCACCGGCGGGTGCTTCTTGAAGAAGGCGGCCGCCTGCGCCGGATCCTTGACTTCCAGCAGGGCCAGTTGCCCGCCGGCGGCGCGGAAGGCGACCGCCATCGGCACTTTGTCGAGGGTCTCGATCTGGGTGACGAAGTTCACCGAAGAACCGGAAACCAGAATGTAGTTTTTGCCATTGCCGGAAATCACCACGCCGCTAGCGATGCCGGTGGAAATGGGTTCAAGCTTCCAAGGGGTCAGGATGTTGGGGGCTTGGGTGCTGATGATCAGTTTGATGACGCTGTCGGCCACGCCCAGCGAAGCGCTTTCGGTGGCGGCGGGGGCCGGCGTGGCGACGGCCGGCGCGGGGGCAGCCACGGCCGGGGCGGCGGGAGCCGGGGTGGCGGCGGGGGCTGCCCCGTCTTGGGCCAGGGCCGGCAGGGCAAGGGCGGCGAGCAGGGTGGCGGTGAGCAGGTGGCGTTGCATGATGGGTATGGTTCCGGTGGGTGAAGGGGGACGTCTTGAAAGAAGCATAAGGAGGCAGTGAAGACCGTTCCGGCGGCTTTTTTTTTCAAGGCCGGGGCCGACGCCTGCGGATCAGGCCGGTGGTTTGTCCAGCAGCATGAATTTGATTTCGGCTTCGGCGGCCAGCTCGTTGGCCACATAGGCACGGCAGCGCATGTGGGCCATGCCCCGGCGCAGCCGCACTGTTTCGGCCTCCAGCACCAGTTGGTCGCCGGGGGTGACGGGCTTGCGCAGTTTGACGCGGTCCAAGGCCAAAAGCAAGGGCAATTTGCCGATATTTTCCGCATGCTGGCCCAAAAGCACGCCGGCCATCTGCGCCAAGGCCTCCAGGATCAAAACGCCGGGCATGATCGGATTTTTCGGGTAGTGGCCCTGGAAAAAAGGTTCGTTGATGGTGACGTTTTTGACGCCCACGGCGCGGTTGTCACCGTCAATTTCAAGCACGCGGTCCACCAGCAGCATGGGGTAGCGGTGCGGCATCATCTGGAACAGGCCTTGGATGTCGATTTTGGCCGCGCCGATCAGGGCTGCGGCGTGGTCCTGCTGGCGCAACTGGCCGCTCAGGCGTTTGGCCGCCACATGGTTGAGGGCGTGCCCCGAGCGCACCGCCACCACCTTGCCCTGGATGGGCGCGCCCAGCAGGTAGAGGTCGCCGATGAGGTCGAGCAATTTGTGGCGCACCGGCTCGTTGTCAAAACGCAGGGCGTTTTTGCCCATCGGCCTGCCATCTTCGCCCAGCACCAGCGCATCATCCACCGTCAGGTGGGCGAACATGCCGGCGCCAAGGGCCGCTTCCGCTTCGGCCCTGAGGGAGAAGGTGCGCGCGGGCGCGACTTCCCGGGTGAAGCGGGCGGGGTTGAGATCCAAGGTGAACACTTGGCGGCCAAGGCCCCCCAGATCCAATTCATAGGTGAAGTGGGTGGCGGCATCGGTGGAGGGCAAAATCGCCACCACGGCGTCGCCGTCGCGCACCACGATGGGTTCTTCGACCTTGAGCACGCGCCGGGGCGCCGCTTGCGCCAAGAGGCCGACGCGTTGGATCGCTTCGACAAAGGGCAGTGCCGAGCCATCCATCAGGGGGACTTCCGGGCCGTCCACCTCGGCGCGCACATTGTCCACGCCAAGGGCGGCCAGGGCGGCCATCACATGCTCGATGGTTTCCACCGAGGCGTCGCCGGCCTTGATGCAGGTGCGCCGGGGCCGGCGCACCACCCGCGAAATCAGCGCCGGGATGGTGGCGCCGCCCAAATCGGTGCGGACGAACACCACGCCGTGGTTTTCGGGGGCGGGATGAAGCGTGATCGTGGCCGGCCGGCCGGAGAACAGGGCGGTGCCGGACAGGCGGACGGGGGTGGCGAGGGTGTGCTGCGGGCTTTGCATGGGGGAATAAAAGCCCCCGCCCGGAAGGCCGGGAGCGGGGGGAGTTTAGCAGGAGATGAGGGAGGTTTTGCGGGGGAGGACAGGGGTGAGGCGTCACAGGGTGCCACGTCACAGGGTGCCAGGCACCCGGTGGATTTGAAAATGCAAATGATTCACTTTTGCTTCGGCGGGTAAACCCGGACATGCCACAGGGAGTAGCCCCATCCGGTGGCGGCATTTTTCATTTGGATGCGCACAAAACGGGCGTTGACAGGCGCAAATTCGGCACGGGTGTCCCCCGCCTCACCCTTGCCGGCGAATACTTCCTTCCAACTTTTGTCGTCGGATGAAACTTCGATGGCATAGTTTTTGGCGTAGGCCGTTTCCCACTTGAGGGCGACGGCGGCCACCGTTTTGGGGGCGCCCAAATCAATGGCCAGCCAGGTCGGGGCGCCGCCACCGCCGGAGGACCAGCGCACGCTGCCATCTTCCGCAGTCACAGCGCCGGGGTCAAATTCGCGGCCGGTGCGCGAGGCGGTCACTTTGCAACCCGGGGCCATGTCCTCCGGGATGTCCACGCCGGCCAGCAGGCCGATTTCATGCTCGGTCAAAGCGCGGTTCACCACTTTGAGATTGCGCACTTTGCCCACGAAAGACTGGCCGGCCGGGCTGCCCAGCGTGCGCAGCGGGCAAACCATCTGGTTGTTGTCCTCGCCGATTTTGACGCCGTCAAGGTAAACGGCGTAGGCGCCGCGCGTGCCGACGACAGTCAGGGTCGTCCATTGGTTCAATGCCGGTTTTTTGCCGAAGGCGTGGCTGACGCCATGGGACTCGTAGGTTTCCTCGGGCGTTTCCGCGCCTTTGCGGGCGCCGGCGGCGCGGATCAGACCGATGCCTGAGAAATCCACCTTCACCTTGCGCTCGGTGCCGTCGGCGAATTTGGTTTTGATTTCTTCCTTGCGATCGTAGTTGTCGCAGATTTCAACCAGGTCGGAAGCCAAAATGACGCCGCGTTTGGCGGTTTTTTCCGTCTTCATGACCTGCATCGACAGCGTCCAGGGATATTCCAAATCCGCACGCCCGGCCTTGGCCAACGGCAGGTCGATGACCGAATCGGTCGTTGACAGCGTCCGCTCCTGGGGCATGTCCAGCACCACCCCGTCGGCGCCGGCAGGCAGGCGGTCCAGCACGGTCACGCCGGGCACCGGCAAAGTGGCGGCGGCGCGCTTGGTGTACTCGCGGTAATCGGCGGAGCCTTTGGTGCCCCACATTTTTTCGGAAAAAGCCTGGATGCCCGGCAGCGTAAGGTCGGCAATCTCGGTCATGTTGTAGCCGGTCGGGCCGTGGTCGCCCCACACATGCAACTTACCGCCATAGAGATGCGGGTCGTCTTTCTTCGGATTGTGGGCCGGGTTGCCGCTGACTTCCCACGGCTCGTAGTTGTTGTAGACATTGGCGCAACTGATGCCATAATAATGCGCGCCCGGCACGATGTAACTGACGCCTTGGTTGGAATTGATGATGTTGTGGCCCCTCTTGATCTGGCCGAGCGCGTCGTAGGTTTCCCACATGTCGATGACGACACTGGGATCAATCGCGATGTCGCTTTTCATGCTTTCAAATCCCGACCAGATACGGCAATTTTTGCCTTTGGAGCGGATGTGCGCATTCATCGTGTTGATGAACCGGCGGAAGCCATCATAGAGTTTCTGCTTGTCCGGACCGTTCACGCGGTATTCATCCGTGCCGATGTGGAAATCAGGCGCATCGAACAGCGGGATCATTTCATCCACCAATTTTTCAAGGTTGGTGATGGTCTTGGGATTGTTCACATCCAGATAACTCGGGTGGTCCTTGAGCATGCAGTCCGGCCAGTACTTGGTGAAGCAGCGTGCGTGGCCGGGCATGTCGAACTCGGGCGTGATGGTCACGCCATAGCCTTTGGCGAAATCCTGCAGGTCGCGAATTTGCGCCTTGGTGTAAAACAAATCCTTGGAAGTCAAGCCAGGGAAAGTGTCACATTGAATGCGAAATCCCGTGTAATCACCGCCAAAAGCCTCATCGCTCAGATGCAAGTGCAACTCGTTCATCTTGTACCAGGCCATCATGCGAATGTAATCCTTCAGCGCTGGCAGCGGGTACGGCTTGCGGGCCACATCGAGCATCAGCATGCGGTGGCTGTAATCGGGGTAATCCGTCACAACACCTTGCGGCATCGCACCGGCAGGCGCGGCTTTGCTCATCTGCAAAAGGCTGCGTGTGCCGTACAACACGCCGGCAGGTCCACCGCCGGTGATGACAACGCCGTCATGGATGCCCATGGCGTAAGACTCGACGCCATGCGCCAGCGGCTGGCTGGCCAACGCCAGAAAAACCGTGCCGGCGGAGGGAGCTTGTGCCGACCGGATGGTCACGCCGGTGAAACCCATCGCCGTCAAATCGGTTTGCAATTCCTTGGCCACGGTGGCCAGCGCGGCCGCATCTTTGGCATCCACGGTGATGACCAAGCCATCTTTGGCCAGCGTCAAGGTGCCCGATCCGGGCTCCCACTGCTGGACGGCCGGGGCCACGCCGATGCTGCCCACGCCGGAGGCGCAAACGGGCAAGGCGAATACGGAAAGGAGCGAGAGGGCCAGCAAGGGGGAAAGTTGTTTCAAGGGTGGTTTCATTGGGATAAAGCGGGTGGATGGTCGGTGGCCGAAAAGACGCGCGGCAAAGGCGCGCATTACATCCGGAACTTCCCAAAAAAACGCCCCTTGCGGGGCGTTTTTTCAGGAATGCCGGATTCAGGCTTTCTTGCCTTCAAAGTAAGTTTCGATTTCTTCGAGGGTTTTGCCCTTGGTTTCGGGGAGGAAGAAGGCCGAGGTGACGAAGTAAATCACCGTGCAGCCGGCCCAGAACAGGAACATGGCGTAGTAGCCGTAGTTGCCGACGATGGGCAGGAAGAAGGCGGCGATGCCGGTGGCGACACCCTGGTTGATCAGGAGCGCAATGCCCATGCCGGCCGAGCGGATGCGGGTGGGCATCAACTCGGACAGGGCCAACCACACGCAGACGCCGGGGCCGATGGAGAAGAAGGCGATGAAGATGGCGATGCACAAAGCGGAGATCAGGCCGTTGTTGGCGCTGGGAATCGGACCGACTTTGGCGCGCTCGATTTTGAGGGGTTTGTCGGCATTCACCATGTCTTTGGTGTCGGGCGCAATTGAAATTTTCTCCGAAGTTTCAATCTTGTCCGCATTGGCAAGCGTGGCGCGGGCTTCTTCGCCCAGATTCTTGCGCACCGTCACGGCGGCGTCCACGACCACCTTTTCTTCGGCAGACAGTTTTTCGATGTCCTTGGCCTTGAGCACCTTGGCTTTGGCAAGAAGTTCCCGGTCCGCGTCCGAAAGTTTTCCGATGATCGTCTTGGCGTCATCCAAGACCTTCTGCGATTCAGGGGTCGGCATGAACGCGGCGGCCACCGCCTGCTTGTTGCCATAGCTGTACAGGATGCTGATCTGCACGGGGTCGCCGGAGGTCTGGCTGGCGAACTTGGCCTTGGTGACATCGAGTTCAAGTTTGTTGTCCTTGACCATGGCAACCACTTCGGGCTCCACATTCACGCGCTTGGATTCGACGGAGTAGAACACGCCGGCCAGCACGCACAGGGACACGATGATGCCGCCGGTGCCGATTTTGAGGAGGAAGGTGCGCCCCTTGCGCTCGACCAGCACGATGGCCACGATGGTCATCACGCAGTTGACGGCCTTGATCGCCGTGCCGTAACTGGAGGCGGAAACCGCGTCCAAACCGGCCTTTTGCAGGATGGTGGACATGAACTGAAGCACTGAGTTGATGCCGGTGGCCTGGTTGCAACCGAGCACGATGCAGGCGAGGATGAAGGGCAGCACATACTTGCGCTGGGTGAAGATCTCCATCGTGGATTCGACGAACGAAACCTTCGGCTTGGAATGCTCGGCGGCCAGAGAATCAGCCATTTCCTTCAATTCAAGTTCCGCGTCACTGTCCGAACGCATGCGCAAAAGCGCGGTGCGTGCGGCTTCTTTTTTGCCGCGGCGGTACAGCCAGCGGGGCGATTCCGACAGCAGGAGCGTGCCGAGCAGGAACAGCACGCCCGGATAAACCACCGTCAGGAACATGCTGCGCCAAGCATGGTCGGCGGCGGACACGATGGCGGCCTGATTGGAGCCGGCAGCGTCAATCGCGTGTTCAGCGCGGCTGATGTAGTAGCCGCCCACGAATGCGGCGGCCAAAATGCCGAAGGTCAGCGCGAACTGGAAGATGGCCGTGCCGCTGCCGCGTTTCTTCGAGGGCAGGCATTCCGCCAGGTACAACGGCACCACGACGGCGATCACGCCGCCGCTCATGCCTTGGAGCAGGCGACCGACCATGAGTGGGATGAACTCGCTTGACGAATAAATCAGGAGCACGCTGCCGACGAACAGGAGCGCGCTGACGATCATCATGATCTTGCGCCCGAGCCAATCGGCGAGGAAGCCGGCGATGATCGAGCCGAACAACGACCCGGCCAACACGGCGGCCACGATGTAAGAGGTATTCTGTTCGGAAAGTTTCACGGACTGGTTAAGGTACGGCAGCGCCGGGTCAATCACGCCGATGTCCACGCCGTAGAGAAGGCCGCCCAGGCCGGACACCAGCATCAGGAGCAGGTTGTACTTCGTTTTGTTCGGAGAAAGGGTCGTTTCACCCATATGTCGCACCTTTGCACAAGATTGAAAATTGCCATGCTGGAACATCCAAACATCGCCCAAGTGCGGGAAGTCTATCCGCCGTCTTTGGCCAAGGGAAGGGATAAAAAGGAAAATAGGGTTGCTTGACCTGTAAGAAAAAACTAAGTTTCAGCGTCCTGTTGCGTCCCGCCTTCCCAAACCCAACCTTTCCACCAGCCCCTATGCCCTCCAAAACCCTCCTGTGCAGCCTCGTCGCCCTCACCGCTTTGGCCGCCGCGCCGCTCACTTGCGCCTTGGCTGAACCCAACCCCGTTGCCACCACGCAAGTTGCGCCTGCCCACCCGTCGCTGTTGCCGTTGCCGGAGAAGGTGGAGTGGAAGGAGGGGAGCGTGACGCTGAATGCCAAGACCAAAATCATCGCTCAACGAAACTCAACCGCCTACGCCGAAGCGCAAGTTCTGGCGGAAATGCTCAGCCCGGCAACTGGCTTGCCACTGAGCGTATTGGATATGCCGACGACATCCGCAATGGGCGTCTCAAACTCCATCCTTCTCCATATTGATCCGACCCTTGAATCTTCCCTCGGCAAAGAAGGCTACCGCATTGATGTCGTCGGTGAAATCGGCTGTGTTTCCCTCACCGCCGCCACCCCCGCCGGCCTCTTCTACGCCGGCCAAACCCTCCGCCAACTGCTCCCGACCGCTATTTTCTCCCCCACCGCGCAGCCCGGCGTGAAGTGGGAAGTTCCCGCCTGCGCCATCCAAGACAAGCCGCGCTTCGCATGGCGCGGTTTCATGCTCGATTACTCGCGCCACTGGTTCGACAAAGCCTACACCAAACATCTGC